>JBEBRN010000012.1:0-60546 GCA_040394775.1 Taishania pollutisoli | reverse complement strand
TTTTTTGAGAGACAAAACCTCCTTCTTATTTTAAACGTTTAGGACGCTATTGAAAATAAAACTACCAACTCTCGAAGAACAAACCGCTATTGCTCAAGTTCTTCAAACGGCAGATAAAGAAATAGAACTACTTAAAACCAAACTAAGCCAACAAAAATTGCAGAAAAAAGGATTGATGCAGGTATTGTTGACGGGAAAAGTGAGGGTGCCTCAGTTTAGAAATTAAGGGTGAAAAAATGATATACAATCCACAAATCCATCATCGTCAATCATATCGATTGAGAGGTTACAATTACGGTAGCGAGGGATTGTATTTCCTAACCATTTGTACGCAAGATAGAAATCCATTATTTGGAATAATTGAAATTACCGAAAACGTTGAGGGAAAAACCGTTGAGGCGAAAATTTTTCGTCCCAACGGTTTTCCTCCGATTTCAAAAAAAACTACATTTCCCAAATTCCAGCTTTGCAAAAAAATCAATTTAATTCTCCATATCGCACTATGAATTCTCCGTATTTACATTTTTTCAATCTAAACAACTGCCTTTGTAGAATCCAAAACTTTCTCCGTATTGATACTATTTTTCTCTATAACAACATTAGTCAAAAATACAAACGGCTGGAAGTGAATACGTTTACTGAATTTAAGTCACATTATAAAATTCTCCATAACGCTTATTTTTTTCTTTATATGGATAAAAATAGGATTACAGATAAAATTCGCTGTATTGAAACGAAATTATTTAATAGCTATCTAAATACGATTTACTTAAAAGAAAATCTTATATTCATATTTACAAGTACTGATCCAAAATAGAATGTCATGACGATCGAGCAATTAAAGAATCTCCGGGAATCGGAAGACAAAGTAGAGTTTAAAGTAGCGGCACGTAACTTCTCCTTTGCTGGTAGTGAGCATAGAGAACAAGAAGAACGCCGTAAATGCTATTTGGGTTATGTGGTAGCTTTTGCGAATGAAGGCGGAGGAACGCTAGTTCTTGGAATGTCTGACGAACATCCACACAAAGTTGTCGGAAGTGATTTTGCGCTAGAAAAAATAGGAGACCTTGAAGATGAAGTATATGCTCGTTTAGCTATTCGTATTCGTACAGAAGAGCTTTTTGAAAATAATTTAAGAGTTTTAGTAACGCATATTCCTTCTCGTCCAATCGGAAAAATGCTAAAGTTTGAAGGCGTTCCTCTTATGCGTGTGGGCGAAAGTCTGCGCAACATGAGCGATGAAGAAATGTTTTCCATTCTCTCAGAACAAGAGCCAGATTTTTCCGCCAAAATATGTGACGACTTACAAATAGCTGACCTCGATGAAATTGCCATAAAAAAGATGACAGAAAGCTATGCACGTAAACAAAAAAATCCCGCTTTCACTTCCTTAAGTAAGGAACAAATACTAACAGATTTAAAATTACAAGTTGGCGATAATTTGACTTATGCGGCGTTAATATTATTAGCAAAAAAGGACGTGCTTCATGAAAAATTACCTCAAAGTAAAACTATTTGGGAATTCCGAAACGATGAAGCTCAAATCCATTATGATGCCCGAGAAGTTATTTCTGAACCACTATTTATTGCCATAGAAGAAATCTGGCGTTTGATTAATCAGCCTACTCTAAACAAAAAATACCCGATACAAGCTGGAGCTTATATTTTTGATTTGTTTGATTTTAATGAAGCGGTTATTCGTGAAGCTATTTTAAATGCAGTTGCGCATAGAGATTATAACATCACTAGTGAAGTAGTTATAAAGCAATTCCCTAATAAAATTATCATTAATAATCCTGGAGGTTTCCCTAAAGGAGTTTCCATCGAAAATTTATTAACGGTTAGCAGTACGCCTCGAAGTCGTTTAATGACTGAAATCCTTGAGAAAACAGGATTAGTGGAGCGTAGCGGTCAAGGAGTTGATAAAATTTTCTCGATTACACTTTCCGAAGGTAAAGCAGAACCTGATTATTTGAATTCAAACATCTATCAAGTTTCCCTCATTCTGAAAACTGAAGTTATTGATAAAGCATTCCATATCTTTGTAAATGCTTATAAAAAGAGTGATAAAGAGCCTAAACTGGGAGTAGAACAAATCATTACACTCTGTAAAATTCGTAATGGTATTTTTCAAAATTTAAAATCTGAAATTGTTGAACAACTTGAAAAAGCGGGTTTAATTAAAAAAATATCTGGACACACAACGAAATACACTTTAACTGAAGACTATCATCAACTGGTAAATGATGGTTTAAGGATTGGTAAGAGATATATAGCAAAAGAAGTTGAGATTCTCTTACTTGAACTTCAAGGAAATCAACTAAAGATAGGTGCCTTAGAAGAAATGCTCTCTGCATACCTGACTCGGAGTCAAATCAAGTATTTACTCAATAAATTGATGGATGATGGCATTGTAAAAGTTGAAGGACAGTTGCGTGGTTCGCGCTATTCTATTACAGATTCATTTACAGATCTAAGAGGTGATGTTTTAACTTCAACTGTAATTGTAGAACTTCGTGATAAATATGAATCAATTTAATTCTCCATATCGCACTATGAATTCTCCGTATTTACATTTTTATAGTATAAATAACTGGCTTTCGATAAGCCAAAAATTTCTCCGTATTGACACTATCTTTCTCTATAACTTTAATAGGCAAAAATGTAAAGAACTGTATATCAAACTATTTACAGAATTAAATACAACTTATACTATTCTCCATAACGAGGCTTTATTTCTCTGTATTGATAAAAATGATGTTACAGATAAAATTCTCTGTATTGAAAAAAATTATTTATAACTCATGAACACTCCCTCCTTCAAAGAAGATCACATATCCCAAATTCCAGCGTTACAAATGCTGGTCAACATGGGTTACACGTACCTCTCGCAAGAAGAGGCCTTGCAAGCACGTGGCAATAAAACGTCCAACGTTATTTTGGAAGATATACTGCGTCATCAACTCAAAGAAATGTCGAGCATTCAAGTTTCTTCTTCCAAAACAAGCTATTTCAGCGATGCCAACATTGAAACCGGCATCCGTGCAATCAAAGAAGTGCCTTTGGTAGATGGTTACATCAGCGCCTCCGAGAAAATTTACAACCTACTTACTTTAGGAAAAGCCTTGGAGCAAAATGTTGATGGCGACAAGAAAAGTTTCACGCTGCAATACATCGATTGGAAGAACATTCACAACAATGTGTTTCATGTGACAGAAGAATTCAGCGTTATGCGCCTTGGAAGCAAGGAACATTATCGCCCCGATTTGGTATTGTTTGTCAATGGCATTCCTTTCGTTGTCATTGAGTGCAAACGACCAGATATGAAAGATCCAATCAAACAAGCTGTTTCACAACATTTACGCAATCAGCACGAAGATGGGATTCGTTCACTTTATCTATATACGCAGACTTTAATAAGTCTTTCCACCAACGAAGGTCGGTATGCAGCAACGGGAACACCAGAAAAGTTTTGGTCGCATTGGGAAGAGAAATTTAATTCAAAAGAAGAACAAATAGCCTACAAACAAGAGTTGAAAGCACTTCGGAATAAACCGTTATCAAATGAAGTGAAAGCAAAATTATTTGGCGATCGCTTTGCCTATGTTCGGAATTATTTTGATGCGTTGGAGCAAGAAGAAATTTTACCAACCGAACAAGATATTTACCTCTACGGTTTGTGTCGTCCAGAACGTTTATTGGATTTTACGTACAACTTCATATTATACGACGATGGAGCGAAGAAAATTGCCCGTTACCAACAATATTTTGCCATTAAAAAAACCATGGCACAGATACAGCATATCAACCAAGGAAAGCGCAAAGGTGGCGTTATTTGGCACACGCAAGGAAGCGGAAAATCCTTGACGATGGTCATGTTAGCACAAGCCATTGCGATGAATAAAAGCATTCTCAATCCAAAGATTATCTTGGTAACAGACCGAACCGATTTGGACACACAAATTACCGAAACATTCCGAAAATGTGGAATTCCAGTGATGAATGCAAGTACGGGCTCTAAATTGGTAGAACACCTCGAAAGTAAAAGTGATGCGGTTATTACAACCATCATCAATAAGTTTGAAACAGCCGTTCGCAAATTGAAAGAACCGTTGGAGAGTCCCAATATCTTTGTTTTGGTAGATGAAGGACATAGAACACAACACGGAACGTTTAACATTGAAATGCAAAAAGCGTTACCAAATGCGTGTTACATTGCTTTGACAGGAACACCACTTTTCAAGAAAGATAAAAATACCCTTTCCAAATTTGGAACACTCATCGACCATTACACAGTAGATAAAGCTGTAGCGGACAAAGCAGTTGTACCTTTATTATATGAAGGAAGACACGCTTCGCAACAAGTAAATGCAGCTCCAGTAGATAATTTCTTCGGTTTGATTTCCGAGCCACTCAACGAATACGAGAAAGCAGATTTGAAAAAGAAATTGAGTCGAAAAGATCAATTAAACGTTGCTGACCAGAAGATTTACGCCATTTGTTGGGATATTTCTAAACATTTTAAAGATAATTTCCAAGGAAGAACACCTTTCAAAGGACAATTGGTAACACAATCCAAAGATGCAGCCATTAAATACAAAACGTATTTAGATGAAATAGGCATTGTTTCTTCAGATGTAGTCATCTCTGCTCCCGACGATCGCGAAGGAGAAGAAAGTGCGTATGGACAAACATCTGACAGAGTGAAATCCTTCTGGAAAAAGATGATGGATGAGCACGGTACAGCTTCTAAATATCAAAAGAACATCGTCAACCGTTACACCAATTCAGACAATCCTGAAATTATCATTGTAGTTGATAAACTCTTAACAGGTTTTGATGCACCAAGAAATACCGTTTTGTATCTTACTCGCAGATTACAAGGTCATACTTTATTGCAAGCAATTGCCCGCGTAAATCGTATTTATCCAGATAAAGATTATGGGTATATCATTGATTATTATGGTGTTTTAGGTGCTTTAGACGAAGCTTTAGAAATCTATTCTTCTTTCGATGAGTTTGACACAGAAGATTTGAAAGGTACAATGGTTGATATCACCACTGAAATCAAACTACTCCCTAAAAGACATTCCGAATTATGGGAATTATTTAAAGAAATCAAGAACAAACGCGATGCAGAAGCCTACCAACAATTGTTGCGAGATGAAGCAATTCGGGTGGTTTTTTACGAACGTCTCTCAGCTTATGCTCGTATCTTAAAATTAGCACTTTCAGCTATCGAATTTCATAGAGAAACGGAAGAAAAAGTACTCAAACGGTACAAAGAAGATTTAGCATTTTTCATGAAACTTAGACATGCTGTTGTTCAGCGATATTCAGACGCCATTGATTATAGACAATATGAAGGTCAAATTCAAAAACTGATTGATACACATGTGTCAACCGACAAAGTAGAACCAATTACTGAGTTGGTTAATATTTTCGACAAAGATGCTTTTCAAGATGAAGTAGAAAAAACGATGGGAACGGTTGCCAAAGCAGATAAAATCGCATCTCGAACTGCCAAGCACATCACCGAAAAAATGGAAGAAGATCCAGCATTTTATAAGAAATTCTCACAAATGCTAAAAGAAACCATCCAAGAATACGAAGAAGGAAGAATAACAGAATTAGAATATTTGAATAAAGTAAGAGAAGTACAAGAACAAGTCCTTTCTCGCACCGATTCTGAAATTCCTTCAGTATTAAATGAAAGAGATGTGGCAAGAGCTTTTTACGGCATTGCTTTGGAAGAATTGAAAACAAAAACGACTGGTAAACAAGAACTAAAAGAATGGGCATCTGAAATTGCACTTTCATCGGATGATATTATTCTTCCATTGATAGAAGTCGATTGGCAAAGTAAAATTGATGTCACACGTCGTATGATACACATTATTGGTGATTATTTAATTGATGAAGTCAGAGATAAGTTCAACATTCCACTTACTTTTGAAGAAATCGATCGAATAGCAGAACAAATTGTTGAAGTAGCAAAGATTCGTTACAAATGATACGTCAAGAATTACTATTTGGCTCCAAAACAATAGTGTATAACGTTATTTTCTCCGAACGTTCCACTTTAGGCATAACCGTAGATCCTGAAATGGATGTATTGGTAAAAGCACCAGTGGGATCCGATTTAAAAAAAATAGCAGAAAAAGTGCGTAAAAAAACACCATGGATTCTCAAACAACAGCACTATTTCTTAGGCTTCTTCCCTAAAATTACTAAACGCAAATACGTTTCAGGAGAAACCCATTTTTACATGGGTCGTCAATATCTATTAAAAGTCACTATTTCTAAAAAAGCTGAAGTAAGATATAAAGGAACATCAATAGAAGTTCTTACTCCCAGCAAATCTAAAACAGAAGAACTCGTTAAGGCTTGGTACCGAGAAAGAGCAAAAATAAAATTTGCCGAAATTGCGGCACCTATCATTCAGCGCTTTAAAAAATATGACGTGGACCCAACCGCCATATACCTGCTAGAGATGTCAAAACGCTGGGGCAGTTGTACACCAAAAGGAAAGATTATTCTAAATCCAGAATTAATCAAAGCACCAAGAGCTTGCATCGAGTATGTAATCACACATGAATTGTGTCACCTCGTTCATCACGACCACACACAGAAATTCATCGACCTACAAACAAAAGAAATGCCCGATTGGGAAAAATGGAAAAATAAATTAGAAATATTATTGGCATAGGAGGAATCGAATTTCATCCAGGTAATCTATAAAACAATTTTCTCCAAAACACTTCCATATTCTACATATCCCGTTTTTTTCGCTTACCTTTGCAAGTTGAACTTATATAGTATATGAAGAATATTCGTAATTTTTGCATTATTGCACATATTGACCACGGAAAGAGCACATTAGCCGACCGATTGTTACAATTTACAGGAACAATCTCAGATCGCGATATGCAAAGTCAAGCCTTGGACGATATGGATTTGGAGCGTGAACGTGGTATAACGATTAAAAGCCACGCGATTCAGATGAATTACAAATATAAGGGAGAGGAATATGTATTAAATCTTATTGACACTCCTGGACACGTCGATTTTTCGTATGAAGTTTCTCGTTCTATTGCGGCTTGTGAAGGTGCTTTATTAATTGTAGACGCTACACAAGGTATTGAAGCTCAAACAATTTCAAATTTATATCTAGCCATAGAACACGACCTAGAGATCATTCCGATATTAAACAAAATGGACTTGCCAAGTGCGATGCCAGAAGAGGTAACCGATCAAATCGTAGAGTTAATTGGTTGCGACCCTTCAGATGTTATTCCTGCATCCGGAAAGACTGGACTTGGTGTTGAGGAAATTCTGACCGCTGTTATAGAGCGTATTCATGCACCAAAGGGTGATGTTGATGCACCTTTACAAGCGATGATTTTTGACTCTGTTTACAATTCATTTAGAGGTGTTATCGCCTACTTCCGAGTAAGAAACGGTGTGATTCATGCAGGTGAAAAAGTGAAATTCTTTAATACAGATAGAACCTACAATGCCGACGAAATTGGTATTTTAAAGATGGGATTGGTTTCCAAAAAAGAAGTAAGAGCGGGTGATGTAGGATATATTATTTCAGGAATCAAACAAGCCAATGAAGTAAAGGTTGGAGATACGATTACCTCTGTTGCAAATCCATGTCAAACGCCTGTCAAAGGGTTTGAGGATGTGAAACCAATGGTATTTGCTGGAATATATCCTGTTGAGACGGATGAGTACGAAGAATTGCGTTATTCCATGGAAAAACTGCAATTGAATGACTCCTCTTTGGTTTTTGAACCAGAATCATCTGCTGCGTTAGGATTTGGTTTTCGATGTGGATTCTTAGGAATGTTACACATGGAAATCATTCAAGAGCGTTTAGAGCGTGAATTTAACATGACCGTTATTACTACCGTTCCAAACGTTTCTTACTATTGTTATATGGACAGAGAGCCAGATACAAGAATCATTATTAACAATCCTTCTGAACTTCCTGATCCTTCTGCTATTAATCGTATTGAAGAACCTTATATTAGAGCGCAAGTCATTACTAAATCTGAATATGTTGGATCGGTGATGAAATTATGTATCGATAAACGAGGTGAGTTAAAAAATCAAGTGTATCTGACCCAAGATCGCGTTGAAATAACATTTGAAATGCCTTTAGCAGAAATTGTATTCGACTTTTATGATCGTTTAAAATCTATCTCCAGAGGATATGCTTCATTTGACTATCATCCAGTAGACTATAAACAATCCGATCTCATTAAAATGGATTTGATGTTAAACGGCGAACCATTAGACGCTTTATCAGCATTAGTTCACAGAAGCAACGCACATGATTTAGGAAAGAAAATTTGTGTCAAGTTGAAAGAATTAATTCCTAGACAACAATTTGAAATTCCAATTCAAGCAGCTATCGGAGCTAAGATTATCGCAAGAGAAACGATTAAAGCACTAAGAAAAGACGTTACCGCAAAATGTTATGGAGGTGATATCACACGTAAACGTAAATTACTAGAAAAACAAAAAGAAGGTAAAAAACGTATGCGTCAAATTGGAAGAGTAGAAGTTCCTCAAGAAGCATTTATGGCGGTTCTGAAATTGAATGATTAAGTTTTAAAAGCATTCATTCTATTCTTTGATTTAGCGTTTTGTTAGCGGAATGATAAAAAGAGATGCTTTCTACAATTTCTGCCGTATTTTTGTGCTTTCTTATCTTAAAGTATGAGTCAAAAGGAAAAACTTTGGAATAAAGACTTTATTATTGCTTGCTTAACGTATTTTCTAATCGCTTGTGCATTTTTTCTTTTAATGCCGACGATACCTTTATACTTATCTGAAAAATTAAATGTAGAGCCTTCCAAAATTGGTATCGTTCTTTCATCCTATGCCATTGCATTACTTATCGTACGTCCATTCAGTGGTTTCTTGGTCGATATTTACTCGCGAAAATCATTGCTCATCGTCGGTACAATGTTCTTCGTAGCTATATTTTTTGGCTATTACTTTGCTTTTACCGTTATATTTTTCATCATTCTTCGCTTTATTCACGGCTTGTTTTGGGGATTAACTGCCGTTTCAGCAAACACTGTTGCAATTGACATCATTCCGTCCACACGAAGAGCTGAAGGTATTGGCTACTTTGGTGTCAACGGAAATATCGCCATGGCAATTGCGCCCTTCTTAGGAGTGAAACTATACTCTGGGTACGGCTTTAATGCATTGATAACCGGCTCTATAATAATGGGTGTTGCTTCTATTTTAGCCGCTAGTTTTATCAAAGTACCAAAAAGAGAAAAGATCACTGAAAAGCAACCGATATCTTTAGATCGATTTATATTGGTGAAAGGATTACCAATCATGGGAAACCAACTACTTCTATCTTTTGGCTGGGGAACCTTAGTCGCTTATGCTGTTTTATATGGTAGAGATATAGGCATTGAAAATGCAGGTGTATTCTTTTTGTTTTTAGCTGCTGGTATTATTTCATCAAGGATAACATCGGGAAAATTGGTAGACAAAGGATATCTACACCAAATAATGGTGATAGCTATTTTCTTAATTGGCATGGGATTCATCGGTTTTGCAAAATTTCACAATGTATATTCCTACAACATTTGCGCCTTTATGATCGGCATTGGTTATGGAACACTTTTCCCTGCTTTACAAACCATTTACATCAATATGGCACCTGCTTCACAAAGAGGAACAGCTAACTCTACCTATTTAACAGGATTTGATTTAGGGATTGGATTAGGAATGTTGGTTGGTGCATACTTAGGCGGGAAATATGGATTTGCAAATATGTATCTGATTACAGGACTAGGTTCATTTGTAGCCTTATTGATTTACTGGTTCAACTCACGGAAAGTCTACGAAAAACATCGATTGTCATAGTCTTTGATAGAAATTTAAAAGACATATAGTCAAAATCTATCCTCATATCATTGAAGTTTTATAACTTTATCCAATAGAAATAAATAACGTTTAAAAAGAGGCAACTTTGAAGAAAATTTATCTTGTTGAAGACGAGCAAAATCTTGCTGATATTATCCGCTTGAATCTTGAGATGGAAGGATATTCTGTTGAACATACCGCTAAAGGATCTTCTGCATTTAGTTTTGCATCTAAAATTAATGAATTTGACTTGGTCATTCTAGATGTTATGTTGCCAGAAGTTTCTGGAATTACAATTTGTAAAGAGATTCGGAAATTCTCTAATATTCCCGTACTTTTTCTTTCTGCAAAAGGAACTACCCAGGACCGTATCAACGGGTTGAAAGTAGGTGGAAATGATTATTTACCCAAACCATTCGACTTAGAAGAACTCTTATTAAAAGTACAAATTTTACTAAATGGTGTCGATATATTAAAACAAGAGTCGAAATTATTGAATTATATTATCAACAATAAAGAAATAAACTTTCTGACGTTTGAAATTACTGACTTGGCTACAAATGAACGAATAACACTCTCTAAGCGGGAAATTGATTTGTTGAAATTGTTTATCCACAACAAAGAAAGAGCTATCTCTAGAGATGAAATCTTAACCGAGCTTTGGGACGCAAATCAGTATCCAACGACTCGAACAATTGATAATTATATTCTTACTTTTAGGAAAATATTTGAAACAGACCCCAAACACCCAGCATACTTCTATAGTATCCGAAGTGTAGGTTACAGATTTACAGATGGAAAATAAAAATAAACAACTTAGATATGATTCTGCCTATTTGCGAATGGCTATAGAATGGGGACAACTATCTCATTGTACTCGTAAAAGAGTCGGAGCTTTAATTGTAAAAGATAATATGATTATTTCCGATGGCTACAATGGTACACCAGCAGGATTTGATAATTGTTGTGAAAATGATTCTGGCGAAACTCACTGGTATGTTCTTCATGCGGAAGCAAATGCCATCTTGAAAGTAGCGAAGTCAACCAATAATTGTGTGGGCGCAACACTTTATCTAACGCTTTCTCCATGTAGAGATTGTAGCAAGCTAATCATACAAGCTGGAATTACACGATTAGTATTTATGAATACTTATAAAGATACTACTGGAGTCGATTTCTTAAGACAAGCGGGAATCATCGTTGAACAAATAGAAAAACCTATTAATGAATAAATTTAAATTTTTATATCCATTCCTATTAACACTTTTCCTTGCTGGTGGAATTTTAATCGGTCTGAGGATAGCACCTGGATATGTCGGTAATGTCAGTACAGGTAGTTACAATAAGATTCGTGACATCATACAGATTTTAGATAAAAAATACGTTGACACTGTTGATGCGGATAAACTTTTTGAATCAACCATTCAGGAACTTTTACGTAAATTAGACCCTCATAGTTCTTACATTTCTAAAGAGGATTTGCTAGCTGCTCAAGAGCGAGTAGATGGTGTCTTCGGTGGAATTGGCGTTCGTTTCTTCATGCTTCGAGACACCGTTTCAATCACCAATATTATTGAAAACTCTCCCTCAATGATTGCCGGACTTAAAGCTGGTGATAGAATTATCAAAGTTAAAGATAAAACCATTGCGGGTAAAAATCTTCCCAACGAAGAGATTATGAGACTTTTAAAAGGGGCTCCAAACACCATTGTGAATGTCACCATTCTTAGAGACGGCGCTTTAATTAAAAAAGACATCAAACGTGGATTGATCCCATATAACTCTGTAGCAGCGTATTATATGGTAAACGATTACGTAGGATATATTAAAATTGATGCTTTTTCTAAAACAACAGCTGACGAATTTAGAGAAGCGGCAAAAGCATTAGAAGCTGCTGGAATGAAAAAATTAGTCTTAGATCTAAGAAGTAATGGTGGTGGAGTATTAGAAAGTGCCGTTAGAATAGTAGATGAATTCTTGCCTGATGGAAAATTAATTGTGACTACAAAAGGAAAAAATTTCCCGAAAGAAGATATTTACGCGACCAATTATGGTCATTTGGATAAAATGCCTGTGGTTGTTTTGATCAACGAAGGCTCCGCTTCTGCTAGTGAAATTGTAGCAGGTGCATTACAAGATCAAGATCGTGCAACTATTGTTGGGAGACGTTCTTTCGGAAAAGGGTTAGTGCAACAAGATATTCCATTGAGTGATGGAAGTGACTTGCGATTAGTAGTAGCACGCTATTACACGCCTTCTGGACGTTGTATTCAAAAACCATATTCTGGCAACTATGAAGATTACATGCATGAATACTACGACCGTTATGATGATGGTGAAGTTTATAGTGCTGATTCTGTAAAAATTGCTGACTCATTAAAATATTATACACCGAAAGGAAAAATCGTTTATGGTGGCGGTGGTATCTATCCAGATGTATTTGTTCCTTTAGACAGTACTAAAAACACGTGGTACATTGCTGAGCTTTATTATAAAGGCGTATTTCAAGCATTCTCTTTTGATTTTGTAAAAGATAAACGCACGAAGTGGAAAAACATGTACGATTATAATAAATCGTTCGTCGTAACGGACCAAATTATTAATCAGTTCAATACTTATATTACGAATAATTACGATATCGTTCAAGATGTTGTAATTGGTAACAAACAAAACAGCAATCGTTTGAAAGAAATTTTAAAAGCAGAAATTGCCCGTCAACTTTGGGAAGAAAAAGCGTATTATTATATGAGTATCAAAACGGACAAGGAAGTCATGAAGTCCATTGAAATACTTACTAAATAGTGAATTATGTCAACTGAAAATAGATTAGCTGAAATACTCAAAAATAGACCTGTCATTGCTGTTGATAAAATGAATGCAACAATAACAAATGCTAAAGAATGGAGTGTTCAAAAAGAAAATCAAGAAAATGAAGTCTTGTTAAAAAAACTTTTCAATCTGATTGACTTGACTACTTTAGAAGGTAAGGATACGGATGAAAAAGTACAATTCTTAGGGCAAAAAGCGCTGGATTCAATTCATCTATTCCCTAATTTACCAACTGTTGCAGCACTTTGTGTTTACCCATCATTAGTTGCGATTGCTAAAAAAACGGTAAAAGATTCACCTATCCGAGTGGCTTCTGTTGCAACCGGTTTTCCAAGTGGACAAATTCCGTTATTTCTGAAAATAGAAGAGGTTAAATATGCCTTAGAACAAGGAGCCGATGAAATTGATATGGTTATTTCCAGAGGGAAATTTTTAAGTGGTCATTATTCAGAGGTGTATGACGAAATCGTTGCTATTAAATCAGTTTGTGGTGCGAAAACTTTAAAAGTCATTCTTGAAACAGGAGAGTTAGAAACACTAGAAAACATTCGATTAGCCAGTGATATCGCTATTGTTGCTGGAGCCGATTTTATTAAAACTTCCACTGGTAAAATTCCACAAGGAGCCTCATTGGAAGCTATCTACACAATGCTTCAAGCAATTAAAAGTCATTTTTCAAAAACGGGTAAAATGATTGGAATCAAACCTTCTGGTGGTATTTCTTCTGTCGAAGTAGCTTTACAGTACTACAAATTAGTAGAAATAGAACTTGGAGAATCATGGCTAAACAATAACCTATTTAGATTTGGTGCGAGTAGTCTTGCCGGGAAAGTATTACAAGCATTAACACATGATAATTCAGTAGGAAGTTACTTCAATTCAAGTTATTAATAATCATTCTTCTTTAAAGCAGTTTAACAAATCAACCAGCCTAATTTAGCTTTAAGGGCTTAGAAATCGTACCTTTGCCAAAAGGATTAATGCGATGTTAATAGAGATTAAAGATAAAATTGTTTCTTTAGAGCTTTTCAAGAAGAATTTTGTATGCGACTTAAATGCTTGTAAAGGAGCATGTTGTGTGGAGGGAGATGAAGGAGCACCATTGACTTTTGAAGAAGTCGATATTATCGAGGAAATTTTAGAAGATGTGAAACCATACATGCGACCTGAGGGAATTGCAGAAGTAGAGAAGAACGGCGTTTTTTACATGGCGCCAAATAACGAACCTGTAACAACTTTAGTAAATGGACAAGAGTGTGCTTTTGTCTACTTCGATGAAAAGGGAATCACTAAATGTGCTATTGAAAAGGCCTATCTCGACGGTAAAACAACATTTAAAAAACCTATTTCGTGTCATTTATATCCAATTAGAGAAAAGAAATTCAACGACTTCACTGCTTTGAATTATGACAAATGGTCGATTTGTGACCCAGCTTGTAAATTAGGTGATGATTTAAAAGTTCCTGTTTACAAATTTCTAAAAGAGCCTATAATTAGAGCTTACGGAGAAGACTTCTACAACGAAATGGAAATAATTAGTGAAGAAATAAAAAAGGTTGATTTATAAGCCAACCTTTTAAGAAGTATATACGTCTATAGAGTGTAGATAAAATAATACTCATAAAATTATTAATCTACTTTGGTTTTATTTTTCTTTGCAGAAACGTGAAAAGGACTAATTAATTGAGTCCTTTTCACGTTTTTTTATGTTTAATAAGTCCTAACTTATCATTTGTAAATCTATTGGCACATTCGACATTATCTATTAAAATAACGCTAACTTTGTGTTTTAAAGGAAAAGAGTGAATTTGCAATCGAGAAAGTACGTTTCAATAGTCTTGTTTATTTGCGTTGGCTTAGTTTATTTAGCTAGGCTTTTTTACATGCAGGTTTTAGACGATAAATGGGCACTGAGAGCGCAAGAAATATCAGAAAAAAGAAAGCTGATTACACCCTCCAGAGGGCATGTTAGAGATCGAAACGAAAAAATTATAGTAAGCAACAAACCTTTCTATAATTTGATGATGATTGAAAAAGACATCAAAAACTTTGATACAACTGCATTTGCAAAATTAATAGGTTGGGAAACATGGCAAGTTTCTGAACGATTTAAACAAATACGTCTAGAACAAGGGTTTGATATCAATCCCAAAACTCGCAAGCGTGATTTGTCCCGTTATCGAAAAGTACGTCCCTATGTTTTCTTGAAAGAGGTGACCATTGATGAAATGGCAAGAATAGCTCCCTATCTTTATAAATTCCCTGGTTTCTTTGAAGATTTACAAAGTGTCCGCCAGTATCCATATCCAAATGCTGCTAATATCTTAGGCTATATCAGCGAAGTCAATCAAGATGAACTTGATAGAGATACGATGAACTATTATCGTTCTGGTGACAACATTGGAAAAACAGGGATTGAGAAATATTATGAAGAAACCCTACGAGGAACAAAAGGGGTGAATTACATCATCACCTCCGCTCAGAATAATGAATTACAACCATATGCAGATGGGAAATACGATATTCAACCTGTTCAGGGAGAGAGTTTGAAATTAGGTATTGATATTGAACTTCAAGCATATGGAGAATTATTAATGCAAAATAAAAAAGGAACAATTGTCGCTATTGAGCCTGCTACAGGTGAAATCTTAACCATGGTCAGTGCCCCTTCATTTGACCCCAATTTATTAGTCGGAAAACGCGCTATTAATAAGAACTATCCAACGCTGATATTAGACGAGGATAAGCCTTTATTTCCAAGACCATTGCAAGCTGAATATCCACCCGGTTCAATTTTTAAATTAGTACAATCTTTGGTTGTGCTTCAAGAAGGTAAAATCACAATTAATACAGGTTTTCCGTGTAACAAAAGCCTTGTAGGTTGTCACAATCATCCCAATGCGACCAATATTATGGAAGCAGTTAAAATGTCTTGTAACCCGTATTATTATCAAGCAGTCAGGAGAGTTATTCAACCAGGAATTAAGAAGAATGTTTTTGCAGATGCCGAACTTGGATTGGCAAAATGGGCTGACTATATGCACCTCTTTGGATTAGGAGAAAAATTACCTATTGATTTGCCTGGCGTAAGACCAGGTCTCATTCCTGACCCTAATTATTACGACAACTTATTTCCTTCAAAAAAACATCCTTATGGACATCATCGTTGGGCTTTTTCAACGATTCGATCCATTTCAATTGGTCAGGGTGAAGTCAAGGTTACACCGCTACAAATGGCAAATATTGCCGCAATAATCGCAAACCGAGGGTGGTATTATGTTCCACATGTTGTGAAGTCTATTGGTAATAATGGACCTGAGGCTGTCTTTAAAGTGAAGCATCAAACAAACATTGAACAAAAATACTATGATGCAATCGTTGAAGGAATGAGACGTGTAGTAAATGAACCAGGAGGAACTGCTGGAAGAGCGAGAATTAAAGATATTATCGTTTGTGGAAAAACAGGAACAGCACAGAATCCTCAAGGAAAGGACCATGCCGTTTTCATCTGTTTTGCACCATTGGACAACCCTAAAATTGCTGTCGCTGTCTTCGTAGAGAATGCTGGATTTGGTGGAACCTGGGGTGCACCAATAGCTCGATTAATCATCGAAAAATATTTAAATAAGAAAATCTCCGATAAAGAAATGGAAAAATATATCTTAGAGGCTAATCTAATGAAAGCTAGATAATGGATAAAAGAGACTCAGCATATCGACATTCATCTATATTATATAAAATTGATTGGGTTGTTTTTACCATCTATTTAATATTGATAGTCATTGGTATTGCGACCATTTATTCAACAGCTTATTCAAGTGAAAGTCCTTCTTTATTTTCCTTTTCGGCTAAATATGGAAAGCAAATTGCTTGGGTAGGTATATCTTTCTTTTTAGGATTTCTTATCTTTTTAATTGATGCTTCGATTTATCAAAAATTCGCTTATTTCATCTATGGATTTTGTTTGATTTTATTGGTCATTGTACTTTTCATGCCTCCTGTCAATGGGGCTAGGGCGTGGTTAGGAATTGGAACCCTTGGAATACAACCAGCTGAGTTCGCAAAAATAGGCACAGCTTTAGCACTAGCAAAGATGATTCCAACCCTCAACTTGAGAATACAAAATATATCTTCAGTCATCAAGGTGAATGCACTTATCATCATACCGATGATTCTTATTATTTTACAGCCTGACGCAGGTTCTGTGGTTGTCTTTACGGCGTTTCTATTCGTATTATATAGAGAAGGTATCAGTTATGACCCCATCATCCTAAAAGCAATGAATTTTGTCGGTATTCGACATTTCAAAAGTACTTGGATTGGTAATCACTTTATTCCCTTACTTTTCTTTATTGTGGTCATATCAATGTTGACCTTATTAAAGAGTAGTGAGACCATTACATTTGATAACTTCCCGGGAGTAGAATTACCAGGAGTATATGGTATTCTTTTCTTTTTCTTAGGACTTTTAGTTTTATTGCTTCTTATTACTTTCACTCTATTAAATAAGAAAGACCGTGGTCGCTTCACTTTAATATTTGTCGTTAGCTTTATAGTTGTTACTACAATAGTGATAAGTGTTGATAGTATGTTTCAAACAGTAAAGCCACATCAAAAAGAGCGTATTGAATTATTTTTAGGATTACGAGAAGATCCAAATGGCGATGATTACAACCGCAATAGAGCGATGGCTGCGGTAGGTTCAGGCGGTTTATATGGAAAAGGATACCAGCGAGCTAGTTTGTCTTCTACAGAAGCTAATCACGTTCCGGAATCAGAGACCGATTTTATATTTTGTCCATTATCAGAAGAATGGGGATTTGTAGGCTCAGGTCTAGTCGTTATATTGTATAGTATTCTATTTGTCCGAATTATCTTTATCGCTGAACGACAGCGGTCTGCATTTACGCGTATTTATGCGTACGCAGTAGCAACCATTCTATTTTATCATTTTGCTATTAACATCGGGATGGATATTGGTTTAGCACCCGTTATTGGAATTCCTCTACCATTTGTGAGTTATGGTGGTTCCTCCATGATGTCCTTCTCCGTTATGCTATTTGTTTTATTGAAGTTAGATAGCCAAAGACTCGATTTCTTTTAATAGCAATGCTTTAAATTACTTCTTAATAGGGGAATCTTAATCTAAAATATATAGAACTATTCATCTGCCTCTGGGGCAAGTCGTAAAACGATTCCGTTTATTTCCTCCGTAATTGGTATTTGACAACCTAACCGTGAAGTAGGTTTCACAAAAAAGGCTTGGTCTAACATATCTAATTCAGCGTCTGATTGCTCATCTAAAGGAGTATCTGATTCTAAATAACATTGACACGTTGCACACATAGCCATACCTCCACACTCACCTTTCACAGGTAAATCGTACGATTTACACAATTCCATGATGTTCATATTCATATCAGTAGGAGCAAGCAATTCATGTGCTTTACCTTCTCTATCTATAATTGTTACTGTTATATCCATGTCATAAAAAAAGGGCTGAAACAAAGTCTCAGCCCTCAAATTTAAATATTTATTTTAGAAATGCCATAAATCGTGTTCCCAAACTCTGATATCTTCAGTAATTTTGTTCGATTCTAGCAACGCATCAATTCCATATCTAAACTCTTCAATCTTTCTGTCAAAAACATCAGATTGTTGATAGATAGTAGAAGTAAACTGACGCTTCCAAAAGTAATCATCAAAACTCATCCATTGTGAATCATTCTTAGTGTTGTAAGTGTAGTAATTGTTAAATACAAAACGACACTCTGGGAAATACAACCAGAACAAATCTTTATACGTATTTGATTGTTTATCCAATACCACAGGAGCAATTGCAATGATTCTTACATCAAGAACAGAACGCTCTTTATCAAAAAACCAGTCTTCTTTAATATCATACCTTACAATATCTTTTGAAGTATAATATTCAATTGGTCGTGGGTAATATTGAATTTCTAACTCACCTGTAACAGGATTCTCTGAAATTAGAGGTTCATCTGGATTTTCAGGATCTGGAATCGCTTCAAGAGCAATAGATTCATCAACAAAACCAAACATTTTATGTTCGATTAATATCTTATTAAAATCTTCGTCTTTTTCGAATGGAACAGACGTATTTCTTCTAGTCTCCAAAGGATACTTTAACTGATCTCCATCTGTTACAGATTGACGCAAAGGATTGTAAGGATAATATACCGTGAGATTACCTTTAATGATGTTTTCTCTAATAATAGTCCATAAACTGTAGCGAGAAGCATTCTTAATCCAATTGATTGTTCCTACTTCCATACCTTCAGAAATCTGATCATAAGGAAAAAACAATGTGAGATTTTGTTTTTCACGTTTATCAATATATCTATGAATTCTTTTAGACCACATCATGTCAGCTTCACGTACAAATTCATACGGTATCATTCTTTTGGTGGGGATGATTTCTTTCATCACAACCCCATCAATAACACCTTCAACTGGGACGTTAGTCGGTCCCCCGTTAATGTCTACTTGTGCATTTAAAGAAAATGCAGCAAAAAGAACCAAGATAATTAATTCACGTTTCATAATAAAAATATTTATTGCATTGGATAAACACCAGTAATCGTTCTAACAACGCCATCTGGACCTTTAACTTTTGCATCAACAAAAACTTTCTTTCCTTTAGTTGCTTGAATTAAAGTCTTTCTAGCTGCTCCTAAATTTGTTCCTGAACCAGAAGATTTTCCATTTATTCCTTCAGCTCCCATATCCCATGAAATAACAGCAAAATTAGCTTTTAATGGTATCTCTGGACCATAACCTGCTGTAATAACAGAAGCGTTTTTAGTAACTGGTTGACCTTGGCCTTTACCGTTAATAAATAACTGTGGATCTGGTAAACGTTTCAAATCAAAAGTAAATGTTCCTAAATTTGCTGTTTTACCAGTAATAGAACTTTTACCTGAGACAGAAATTGTACCTGTTTTACCTGCACCTTGAGAAACTTTAGCAATATATAAATCACCACTTTTCACTAAGGTAATACCACCACTAGCATTTAATACCGTTTGATCATAACCAGAAGCAACACCTTTTACCTTATTATCATACCCTTTGTACAATACCATTAATTCAGGTAGAGTCAAACTGGCAGAAGGCTTCATTACTTTAATTTCCTTCTTCCAAGGTAATGTTTTAGGTGAACCATCTTTCTTACGAATGGTTACTTCTCCTTGTAAACTCAAATCAGCAGCACCTGCTTTTAAACGAACATATCCTTTACCGTCATTAACTTCTGTAATCTTTTGACCATCATAAGTTACTTCTGGTTGGCGATCTGAATCGAAAGCAGCCATTAATACTTCAACAGTCAAAGAGTCATTAGCGTTAACTAAATCAGGTCCATATGCCAAAGAAATTACTTTATTGAAAGAGTACTCTCCTCCTCCAACTCTGCTTCTAATTCTAGAAATAACATTCGCACGAGCTGTTAAAATCTCGTTTTGTAAAGATGATAAAGCAGCAATTGCAGCAACCATTGGTGAGTGGTCAAATGTTTTACCAACCCAATGAATTTTCTCTTTATCTGCATTCATGACCATCTCATTTTTTGTCAACTTCATGTACAAATCAGATATTTCCTCTCTTTCATCTTTAGGAACATTTGATTTATCAATTGCAGCCTTCACTTGCTTTTTTAAATCCTTTTGATCCTTAAACTGTGAAATTTTTGGATCTTTAAAAGAATATGCTGGAGCATTATCAGGCTTTGGCGATGATTCAATGAAGATTTTAGTGATATTACCTCTAAATTCAATCAATTGAGCCCATAACTCTTTTCCTTTGCGCTCTGGCTTCTTCAAGTTTGCATTAATACCTAATTGAAACATTGGAATATCAAAGTTATCTTTGTTGTCCAAGTTCATTAAGTCCATTCTTATTGGCTTAGTAGGTAACTTAGGATTGTATGCTTTAAGAATAATAGAACTCTCTTTACCTACTGTTAAGTCTGCACCTGTAGCCTTAAGAAGATCCAACTTTAAATCGTCGATAAACTTAATTCTTTTTGCAACTTCGATGTCCACTTTATCAATCGCATCTAGCATCAATTTAGCTTTCTTTGCTGCTTCAGGATTAGATTTATCAAAAGCAACTTCTCTTAACTCTTCTTTCTTTTCATTACCACGAGCGAATTCATTTTCATTTGAAATCTGCATGTTTTCTTCGATAGCAACGAAAGCATCTAGTATTGATTTGGAAACATTCAGCGCCAACATTGCTGTTAACACTAAATACATCATCCCAATCATCTTCTGTCTTGGGGTCTCTTTTCCTCCTGCCATTTTATAATATTTTAAAAATTAAATAAACTTATATAATGGCTAATATTAACCTCTTGTAATTGTCATTGCTTTAAGCATATTACCATAGACATTATTCAAATCTGTTAAATTCTTAGACAACAATGACATGTTCTCTTTATAACGTTTGGTATCTTCTGCTGAATCAGAAAGATTTTTCATCATATCTACTACTTGAGACTGGAATTTCTCCGTTGCCTCTAAATGAGAAGATGAACCTTTCAATTGCAATTCATATACATTATTTAAAGCTGCTAAATTCTTAGAAACCTTCTGAATTTGTTCTCCAAAAGATTCTCCTTCTTTTGTGTTAGCTGTTAAGCCAGACAAAGATAAAGATGCTCTTTCATAAGCTTCAGATAAAGAAGAAACTTTCTTAGATGCATCAGATAATGAACTAACATAAGAATCAGTAGCTGCCGCTGCAGAAGTAACTCCTTTTAATTGTGCTGCATTTTCACCTAATGATCTCATACCATCACCTAAGCGTTCTAATAATGCACTATCAATCTTGGCTTCTTCAAGCATCTTATCCAATTCACCAGTAATACCAGTTCCTTTTGCTCCTCTCTTACCAGCTGGTAGATTCTCAAGGTCACCCTCTACTTCGTTACCAAGTGCTAATTCTGGATAAACTAACTCCCAATTTGGATCATTGTGTAATGGTTCAAATGTTGAGAAAGCGAAAATGATTGCTTCAGTACCTAATCCAATCGGTAATAAATAATCAGATCCAGGGTAGTGCATGATTTTAAATAAGGCACCGATAATAACGATAGCTGCACCCCAACCATACAATTGTTGCATGAATTTCTTCCACTTGTTTGTTTCGAAAATAGACTTTTTTCTACTCATAATTTTACATTTTTGGTTTTAAATTATTACTTTGCTTTTGTTTATTATTCTTAGCGAAGTTCGATATCGCTTTGAATTTCTTCACCACCTTCTTTAGAGAAATCTTTACCTCCTCTACCAAGGTGAGTCATTACGTTTCTAAATCCTACATACGACTTTGCCGTATCTTGATATTCAAATGTTCTTGCTGAAGTCTGTAGGTAATAACCGATATCTTTCCATGAACCTCCACGGATTACTTTACGCTTCATAGCATCTGTATCCCAATCCAATGCATCATAACGGTATTCAGTATTCAAATCATGAGAGAATTCATACATAGACTCATCAAAAGCAGTTTCACACCACTCTGCAACGTTTCCAGCCATACAGTACAATCCAAAACCATTAGGGTTGTAAGAATATGCTTTAACTGTGTGGAATCCACCATCTTCAAAATATCTACCTCTCATTGGTTTAAAGTTTCCTAAGAAACAACCAGAAGCATTTCTGATATATGGTCCACCCCAAGGGTATGGAGATAAAGGTAAGTCGCCACGTGCAGCTCTTTCCCACTCTGACTCAGTTGGTAAACGGAAATCATTCACAAACAATTCACCCATTTCAGTCAACCAACCATTTAATAATTGTGTTCTCCAAACAGAAAATGCTTTTGCTTGTACCCAAGTAACACCTACTAAAGGATAATTATCATAAGCTGGATGCCAGAAATACATATTTGACATTGGATCATGGAAAGAGTATGTAAAGTCTCTTACCCAACATAATGTATCTGGATAAACATTAATCACCTCATTAATAATAAATCTACTTCTATCTTGGTGTCCTCTAATAGCATTGTTCTGACCTTTTTTGTTTAAGAATCCGAAATCTTCATCTAATCCAATTGGATCACCATTAAAAGCATTGTTACCATCCAAAATCTCACGGTGACCATCTTCTTTAATTGCATCTGGTCCTTCGTATCCATTTCTAATAATATTCACTCTACCTCTTTTAGCAGCCTCTCTCCAGTCAATCCAAACGTATCTGAATTTAAGTTTTCTAGTGTCAATTTGTTTCTGACCATAGAATCTCTCTGACTGATTATAATACATGTCAGCAAGAATTGGTATGAATGTAGGATCGTCATAACTAAATCTTTTATCCCAATTCAATGTGAAAGTAGACAAGTCTGGATTTGAAGAATTACGGAATTCTTCAGGAGCACCCATATCTGTTGTTACCATTTCGGCATCATCCTCTGAATAATAATCCTTAGTCCAATTCAAGAAATCAATTCTATCATCTGCTTGTAAATCATCATTAGCGATTATTTTTTCTCTAGCAATAGAATCTCTCACCCAGAACACAAACTGGCGATACTCGTTGTTGGTTATCTCAGTTTGATCCATATAGAACGCCTGTACGGAAACTGTCTTTGTTCGTGTCTGCTGTAAAAACGGAACGTCTTCGTCATTTTCACCCATATTATAAGATCCTCCAGGAATGTACACCATTCCTAATGGAATCTCAGGCTGATAAGGCTTTCGACCAAGTACGCCAGTTAGATGACCTGTTCTTGAAGAACAAGCAACTAGCAAAACCACCAATAAACCAAAAATTACAATTTTCTTCATCTTAATAACTTTAATTGCTAATACTCAAATAAACATCAACGAATTCTACAGGTCAAGGTAATGTTCTTATAACGTCATTCAAGTTGTAAGGTTACAAAATATTTATTTTATTTTATAACCATCTAGGATTTCTGTGGATAGTAGCAGGTGGTGGTGGAATGATATAACAATATCTTATTGCCACTTCATGCGTACCTCTAGAGATATTACTCAACTTATTAATGGTGAGATCATAACTATAGCCTATCACAAAATTCTTAATTGGAATAATACCTACCATAAATGCTACAGCATCTGAAACACGATAGGTTAAACCAGCATAAAACCACTTATCATGAAGATAACGAACGTTGATATCTCCTGATAATTTCACAAAATCAGTTCTCATCAATGCTTGAATATCTAGCGATCTGTTTTCACCGAACAAATCGATAAACTTATATCCTCCTAAAACATTATAGTGTCTAAATGTTTTATAATCAACTGCCTTTAATTCAGATTGAGATAAGTGTGTGGATGAAATACCAGCAAACCATTTCCCTTGATTATGACGGAAGTAAACACCTGCATTTAAATCTACGTTTGTTGCAGAATTACTTGCTGGCAACGAAGGGTCAGGGGTAGTAGTTGGAGGAATCCAAGTAGGATCCATTCCAAAATTCACCATACCTACTCCCAATCCTACAGAAAGAGTTCCACCAGCTAAAGTAACCGGAATAGGATAGGAAATGTTTAAAAGGAGGTTGTTTTGTCTAGCAAATCCAATTGCATCATGGAAAAAAGAAAGTCCTAAGTTAATAGGCAACCATCTCCCCATATTCGATTCTACATTAAATACAGCAGAATTTGGAGCTCCATTTACCTTGTCCCATTGATTTCTGTACATTAGAGTACCACAAATTCCTGGTTCCAATCCTGTTGATCCTGGATTAATTGTCATCTTATCATAAATAAAATGAGTCAGTAGTTTGTCCTGTTGAGCAAAAACAGAACTAGTTAATGTTAGTAAGACTAACAAGTTAAGTAAATTTTTCACCATAGAAAGTTTTTGTTTTGGTTTCAAAAATAAGTAAATAATTGTTTCATAAATCATTCAACTCGGCACTAAAGTATATATTTTTATTAATAATCGAAACTTTTTTGAAAAAATATTTTCGAAATAAACAATTTCATGTTGAAAGTTTTATTGTTAATCTCTCTCTTTCCTTGCAACGATTCTCACAATCTATACGTCTACTATTATTATTTGTTTCATAAAAGCTTCTGAAATGTCTTCCACCACAAGTTTGGAATATCATTTCTCATTGCTTGTTCATAGTCTTCATAATTACATGGCACAACTGTATGTCTTTTGAAATCTAATTCTTTTTTCTTAGGATAAGGCACTTCCATCCACCATCTTTCAGACTTTTCACTCTTATAAAAGACAATCTCTTCTCCAATATCAACCATGTTTACGGTGAACTTCATGTACCCCTTCAGTGAAGAAATAGGAAAATCACCATAACGTGCGCTATAACCATCAATAAAGTACCACATCATCTGAGCTACTAAATGATCAAATTGTTCAGAGGTAAGCCCAGAGAAATAATTGGTAATGGCAAAGCAAGACGAACGATCACTGATACCAGCATATTTTGAAATTTGACAAGCCATTTCTGGAGCAATACCATTTGGATTATCGTAAAATGAGCATTTTTCACCCATATACTTCAATGACTTTAAGTCAAAGGCAATAATATCCGAATTTCGTATTAGTGGTTCCGCCTTTTTAAAATCCCCGACAAGCTCTCCTAATCGACAATAATCAAAATACAGCTTATCTATTAGCTTCACATCTGAAGTAGACATAAAAGGCTGCTGTGTTCCAATAATAGAGTAATTAAATAGCGTACAAGGGCGCGTTGTTAAGATATGCGATAAATAATTTGAATCATCGATAGCGTCTTCAGGATTCCCTAAGTCTAAGCTAGAATCAATATTAGTAAAGTTGACAGTTTGTTCTAATTTTTGGTATCCTTGATACACACCAAACATCAAATCTTGTGAACCTCCTATTAATATTGGTAAACAATTATTTTTTACCAACTCTGAAACAACAGCACTTATCGCGTAATAGGTATCTTCTACGCGTTCCCCTGGAAGTATTGTCCCTAGATCATAAATTGGAAAACTCCATGCTTCTGGCGTCATCATCTTATAGAAATACGACCTGAAACGATTGGAGGACGTTATCGCTGTTTCTGATTTATAATTCCGAAACTCTGGACAATCAAAAATAACGATACTGTTCTTTTCCACTTCTGGAAAATCTCCGCTATTCAAAATGACTTTAGTGCCAACTGCTTCTTCTGCTAGTTCATCATTTGAAACTTTAACAGGCTTAAAGTAAATAGATAAATCTGCTAAACTCATTTCTTTCTTCGTTTTGCCTTAGGTGATGCATCTTCCGCTTCAATCAGAGCCACAACTTCTTCGTAAGTTAGCGTAGCAGGGTCATTTTTAGCTGGTATCTTATAATTCTTTTTTCCTTTCTTTATATATGGACCATAACGACCATTCAAAATTTGGATTGTTTTATCTTCTTTAAATTCTTGAATCAGTCTATTTGCATCTGCTATTTTTTTATCCAAGAACAATTGAATAGCCGTTTCTAAAGTGATAGACATTGGATCTTCCTCTTTCGGCATAGAAACAAATTCTTTTCCAACTTGAACATACGGCCCAAATCGACCAATGTTAGCACGAACTTCTAAGCCGTCATGCTCTCCAAGAACTCTTGGTAACTTGAATAATTCTAAAGCCTCTTCTAATGTTATTGTATTAATAGACTGTTCTTTTCTCAAAGAAGCAAATTGTGGCTTATCTTCTTCTGTTTCCCCTTCAATTTGAGCTAAGGGGCCATATCTTCCAATTTTAACAATTATCTTTCTTCCTGTCTTAGGATCAAGACCTAACTCCCTAGCTCCAGTTGCCTTTTCGGATGTTTCAATTGTATTCTCCACATTCTTATGAAATGGATGATAGAATTCACCTATCATTTTCGTCCATTCTACAAGTCCATTTGCGATGTCATCAAATTGCTTTTCAACATCCGCCGTGAAATTATAATCCATAATGGTCACAAAATGTTCCACTAAGAAGTCATTTACGACAATACCTATATCGGTAGGAAATAATTTATTCTTTTCTTTTCCTGTAATTTCTGTTTTTACGATTTGAGTGACCTCCTGTTTTTTCAACTCTAAATAATCGTATTCTCTTTCAACTCCTTCCAATTCTTTTTTCTCAACGTATCCTCTTTTTTGAATCGTTGATATGGTTGGAGCGTACGTAGAAGGTCGGCCAATTCCAAGTTCTTCTAGTTTTTTCACTAAAGCAGCTTCGACATAACGAGCTGGAGGACGAGGAAAACGTTGTGTTGCATATAATACGTCTCGATTCAACAATTCGCCTACTTCCACTTTAGGCAACAATGTTTTATCAGTAGCATCCTCGTCATTTTCATCTAAGGAAGATTCTAAATACACTTTTAAGAATCCATCAAACTTAATTACTTCTCCTTTTGCAACAAACGTTTCTTTTATAGCGTCAGCACCAATTTTAATGGTGGTTCTTTCTAATTCAGCGTGACTCATTTGTGATGCAATAGAGCGTTTCCATATCAGATCATACAGCTTCTCTTCTTCACTTGTTGCTGATATTGAATGAACAGAAAAGTCTGTCGGTCTAATTGCTTCGTGGGCTTCTTGAGCAGAGGCACTTTTAGTCGTATATTTAGTCGGCTTCGAATATTCTTTTCCGTAAGCCGAAATAATTTCATTTTTTGAGCCTTCCATCGCTGTTTCCGAAAGATTGACGGAGTCAGTTCTCATATAAGTAATCTTACCCGCTTCGTATAAACGTTGCGCCACCATCATGGTTCTAGAAACAGAGAATCCTAATTTTAACGATGCCTCTTGCTGAAGTGTAGAAGTTGTAAATGGACTAGACGGTGATTTAGTAGCTGGTTTCTGAGTAATATCAAGCGCGGAAAAGTCAACATTTTTACATGATTCAAGAAATTCTCTTGCTTCCTTTACCGTTTTTAGATTCTCAGAAAGCTCCGCTTTAATTTTATCCTTTCCTTTTACAAAAATACCTTGTACCTTATAATAGGCATTCCCTTTAAATTTCTCAATTTCTCTTTCACGCTCAACAATTAATCGAACAGCAACAGACTGTACTCTTCCGGCTGAAAGACTTGGTTTTACTTTTCTCCATAAAACAGGTGATAATTCAAATCCAACCAATCGATCCAAAACACGTCTGGCTTGTTGTGCATTCACTAATTCAATGTCAATTTTTCGTGGATTTTCAATGGCTTTCAGAATAGCCGATTTGGTAATCTCGTTGAACGTAATTCGTTTGGTTTCCTTCTTTTCTAAATTTAATGTCTCATATAAATGCCAGGAAATAGCTTCTCCTTCACGATCCTCATCCGTCGCTAGCCAAACTGTATCAACACCTTTAACGAGTTTTTTCAGTTCCGCAACTATAGTTTTCTTATCTGGCGAAACTTCATAATTTGGTTTAAAATCATTTTCTATGTCAATAGCGGTCCCTTTCTTAGACAGATCTCTGACATGCCCAAAACTCGATTTGACAATAAAGTCTTTCCCTAAATAATTTTCAATTGTTTTTGCTTTGGCTGGTGACTCGACTATTACAAGATTTTTTGACATTGAAGGAATATTAAAATGGTTTTAAAAAGAACAAAATAATAGAAATTAAAGCAATTTAAGGCTATTAGTTTGTGGAAATGTTTTGGGCACTCATATAACAACTTAATAATTAGGTATTTAACAAAATATATAAGTGTCGAAAAAAAATTAGAATGAGAGATGTTTCACAATAATGAAGGAATTGTGACTTAAACCGGCTCATTATCTATGCATAGTCCCCAACTTTTGGACTTGATCCATTATCTATTCTTGGAATGTTCTATTTAGCGAGGTGGGAAATACTAGGAACAAAAAATCCCGACTAAACGGGACTTTGTGATTCCGACAGGATTCGAACCTGTGACCTACTGCTTAGAAGGCAGTTGCTCTATCCAGCTGAGCTACGGAACCTAATTCTCTTCATTCTGCCTCTTCCGTATTTACTAGCTAATGCTGGAATATCCTACACAGTTGAGCTACGAATTACTACTAAATAAAAAAGGATGATTTCTCATCCTTGTCGGGGCGGCAGGATTCGAACCTGCGACCTCCTGGTCCCAAACCAGGCGCGATGACCGGACTACGCTACGCCCCGATTCCTTTGGGAGTGCAAATGTAATTATTAAATTTCAAATACACTACAAAAAAACAACTTTTTTATTGCGGTGGGAGCGAGATTCGAACTCGCGGTACAGTTACCCGTACGACAGTTTAGCAAACTGTTGGTTTCAGCCACTCACCCATCCCACCTAATTCCAAAGGACGTGGCGCAAAAGTAATAAAAAATTCGTATCGTGTATATTAAATTATATCTTTTTTTAATCGCTAATAGATATTCAATGATATGACTTGATTTAACATCATGAAAATGAAGAACATCCAATATACTTTTAAAAATTCTACTTTGGGATTCTTACTGGTAATTACCAATAATAAACCGAGGGTTGTAGTTAAAAACATACCATATAATCCAAATATTATAAAAGAAAGGATGGATAATAGTAAAGCTCCAATCACTAATGTATTGCGGATTTTATTCTTCTCTAATAATGCTATAAAGCACACTGTATTAGATACAATAATGAAGAAGAATGATACCATTTGGTAGTTTTCACTTTCATAATCAATGCTGGAGGTAAAGAAACTCATGAAAAGAGCATCTTGAAATAGGATTATGGCAGCAGAAAATACAACCAACAAATTTCTCCAATCATACTTTTTTAATGTAATAACAATTGCAAGAGTCATAATCGCATTGACAATGACATTTAAAGGGTATATGAAAAACGGTTTGCTATCTATTACTAGATAAAACCCATAAAACAGCATTGTTAAAATTGCTATTAAAAGAATTTTCAACTCCTTTTCCACTTATTTCTTATCTTTTATTTAATACTTCTTCTATATACTTAAAAGTAGATAGAACTTCTGGCTTCCCATTTACAATCGCAACATCGTGTTCAAAATGAGCACTTGGTTGATTGTCGGCTGTAAGAATCGTCCAACCATCTTTTGCGGTAACTACTTTTTCTGTTCCCATATTTATCATCGGTTCAATAGCAATTACTAAACCTTCCTGCATTTTCTTACCTACGCCTCTTCTACCATAATTAGGAACTTGCGGCTCTTCATGCATGCTCTTTCCTAGTCCATGTCCTACCAAATCTCGTACCACTCCATAACCATTTGATTCAGCATGTTGTTGAATGGCAAATCCAATATCACCAATTCTATTTCCCGCCTTCGCTTGCGAAATACCTAAATCTAAACATTCTTTTGTCACTTGTAACAATCTTTTGACTTCTGGAGAAACTTCTCCTACTTCAAAAGTATACGCATGATCTCCATAAAACCCTTCAAATATTGAGCCACAGTCTACAGATACAATATCACCATCTTTTAGTATTTTACCTTTAGGATAACCGTGAACTACTTCTGCATTGACTGAAACGCATAATGTATTAGGGAAATCGTACATTCCTTTAAAACCAGGTAAAGCATTCTGACTTCTGATAAATTCTTCTGCCATCCCATCAAGCTTCAACATATCCACTCCTGGTTTAATTTCTGCAGCAAGCATTCCTAATGTTTTACTCACTATTTGTGCTGCGTGACGTAATATTTCTATCTCTTCAGCAGTTTTATATATAATCTGGTCTCTATTAAAAAATTTACTCACGACTTCAAGTTTTACAAATAAAAAAAGAGTTGCCTCAATGAAACAACTCTTCAAAATTAAAAATTTTTATTGCACTTTATATTACGCTAACACTTCTTTCACTTTATCAGCTGCTTCTTGAAGTAATACCGCAGAATGTACATTCAATCCAGATTCATCAATAATCTTTTTTGCTTCTTCTGCATTCGTACCTTGAAGACGAACAATAATTGGAACGGGAATAGTACCCATTGACTTGTATGCTTCAACAACTCCATTAGCTACACGGTCACATCTTACAATACCTCCGAAGATATTAATCAAGATTGCTTTTACATTTGGATCTTTCAAGATGATTCCAAAAGCTTTTTTAACACGTTCAGCATCAGCTGTTCCACCAACATCTAAGAAGTTAGCAGGGTTACCTCCTGATAATTTAATAATATCCATTGTTGCCATTGCTAGACCAGCACCATTTACCATACAAGCAACGTTACCGTCTAACTTCACATAGTTCAAACCAGCTTCGCTCGCTTCCACATCTGTTGGATCTTCCTCCGTCTTATCACGCATCTCTGCATAATCAGGGTGTCTAAATAAAGCGTTATCATCTAAAGTCACTTTAGCGTCAACAGCAATAATTTTATCATCTGATGTTTTAAGAACAGGGTTAATTTCAAACATTGAAGCATCACAACCTTCATAAGCTGCGTAAAGAGCTGCAACAAATTTTGTCATTTGCTTGAATGCATTTCCTGATAATCCTAGGTTGAAAGCAATTTTTCTAGCCTGAAAACCTTGAAGACCTACTCTTGGGTCGATTTCTTCTTTAAATATTAAATGAGGTGTGTGCTCTGCCACTGACTCAATATCCATTCCTCCTTCAGTAGAATACATGATGATATTTCTACCTCTCTCACGATTCATTAAAACAGACATGTAAAACTCAGATGTCTCAGATTCGCCTGGATAGTAAACGTCTTCAGCAACAAGTACCTTATTGACTTTCTTTCCTTTTCCATTTGTTTGAGCAGTAGTCAGGTGACCGCCAAGGATTCCTTTCACTTTCTCTTCTAGTTGGTCAATTCCTTTTGCTAAGACAACACCGTGAGATCCTGTCTCCTCAACTGTTCCCTTACCACGACCTCCTGCGTGAATTTGAGCCTTAACAACGTACCAACTTGTACCTGTTTCTTCTGTTAATTTCTTTGCAGCTGCTACTGCATCTTCTACTTTGTCAACAACTACTCCACGTTGTATTGCAACTCCATAGCTATTTAAAATAGATTTCCCTTGATATTCGTGTAAGTTCATTCTGAAAATTTTGTGTGTAAATTTACAATGAATAAATCAAAAACAGGCATGAAATTCACTTTTTTATTAATAATTATTGGATTTTACTCTTAAAACAGTACTTTTATTGGAACTTTATTTTTTAAAGTTGTTTTAAACATTAAATTACTATGAAAAAAAAATTACTTCTTTGCTTAATTCTAGCTTTTCCGCTTATAATTAAAGCACAATGTAGCGAATCAACGAAAACAGAAATCTTACTGGTTGGTGATAGCTGGGCATTTTTTATGAATGTCGATGGAACTATTAATAATGTGGCCAAAGATTGGGGACATTCCAATGTTAAGTATTATACTAATTTAACATTAAGTGAGAATGGAGCCGAAACAGATGATTTCCTTAAACCTGATAAAGTAGCTGAACTACAAAATCAATTAACGAGCTTAACTGATTTAAAAGTTGTTCATTTAAGTATTGGAGGAAATGACTTTTTGGGAGACTGGAATACTAGTTTCAGTCAAAATGATGTGGACATATTATATGAAGGTGTAGCAGAAAGATTAGATAGCATTATCGACATAATTCATCAATCACGACCAGATGTGCAAGTGTTCTGGAGTGGATATGTGTATACCAATTTCAAAGAAGTTATTGAAACAACACCAGGGCCACTACAAAGCTCTCATCCATTCTACAGTAGATGGCAAGCAATGGGTTTCCCAAATTTCGAAGAAATAAATACCGTACAGAATTACTTTCAAGCGGAAATAAAAAACCGCTACGCAAGTGATCCCAAATTCACATATGTTCCTGCAAGCGCTATGATGCAATATGCTTTTGGTCAACCGACCAACTTAGGTTCTGCTCCGGGTGGATCTTATCCCGCTTTTACAATTACTTTGCCTTATGGAAAAACAGATTATCCTTCCCCAAAAACAACGATGCGTGATTACGGAATAACGAAAGATTGTTTCCACCTTTCTAAAAGTGGATTTGAAGCATTCGTTGGTTATCACTTTCAGAAGTTTTACCATAAATACTTAATGGATGATGCTTTTACAGTTGCTGATTTTGACAACTCTGGTAGTGTAAGCAATAACGGTGTTACTGATTCTGATATAAAGGTGGGGAAAGATGGTACAAATGAATATGTAGGAATCATAAGCCTAGACAACACACATATCGCAGATACTTCCATAGCTAATTTAAGCCTTTATCTGAAAGTAAATGAAATTAACAATACTAATTTTCTTACTTCTGGAAATTTAGAAGTGGAAATAGTGAATGACAAATTTGGAAATTCTGCCACTTTAGAAGCAGAAGATTTTTCTAGTCCTGCTACTGCATCAGGAAATGTTTGTGTGTTTGGAAATGCGAATGAAGGTAAATGGGTACGTCTTGAACTTCCATCTTCATTTTTATCTATTGTAAAACAATCCAATGCACAAATTAGAATTAAGTACACAGGAACAGATAATGGTGTTATTCATTTTTCAAATGTGAGTAATAGTGATGATTTTCAAGCAATTTTAAACATCGAATATGGATTAACAGCTGCAACAAGCTCATTGGATGATATTTCATTTGATGTTTATCCTAATCCAGCAATAGAAACATTAAATATTAGCTCCAATCAAACGATTGATCATATCGCTATTTATTCCATCGATGGAAAATTAATGGCTCAAGAGAGTAATCCTGCTGCTACTGTTTCTATTTCAACTTTACCTAAAGGACTTTATTTCTTAAATATTCAATCAGGAAAGAATGCTAAGAATATAAAGTTCATTAAGCAGTAATTCAGCCCAAAGAATTAAGTTTCGTTAGCACGGTCATTCTATTCACTATAGGATGACCGTTTTTTTTTAACCTTATTATAAAGTGTATAATCATTCATATACCTCCAGAAAAGTATAGATTTGCGCTTCAGATATTTTAAACCTTTAAATGAAGCGTTACATTGCCCCTTTACTCTTATTAAGTTTTGTTCTGATCGCTGAAGTAGTGAGTTACATTGCTTTTAAACGGCTTTTTAAAAACAGAAGGAAATTCAACATTCTTTGGTGGACGATTACCCTATCTCTTTACGTTGGATTTTTTGTAACCAGAGCCTTTGCTTCTAACTATATTCGAAATTGGTATGTCAATTTTTTCACGATTATCTTAGTAACAAAATTTACTACTTCATTATTTTTTCTGATTCTCGAGTTCATCCGAAATTCTAAGAAAGCGATCAAAAAACCCACAGTAGAGGTCGACTTATCGCGTCGAGCATTTAGTAGTAAGATGGCTCTTGGGCTAGCGTCAATTCCATTTTTCTCTATGCATTGGGGGTTGTTTCGAACCGCTTATAATTTTAAGATTCATGAATTGAACATCAAAATACCTCATCTTCCAAAAGCATTTAAGGGATTTAAAATCACTCAACTATCAGACATTCATACTGGGAGCTTACAAAATCATCATCAATTACAAAAAGCTATAGAACTAGCGATGGAACAAAAAGGTGATTTAATATGTTTTACAGGTGATTTGGTCAATAACCGAACAGATGAAGTCTATCCGTATATAGAAGATTTGCGAAAATTGAATGCGCCATACGGTGTGATAAGTATTATGGGAAATCACGATTATGGTGATTATGAAACTTGGGAAACGGATGAGGCAAAGGAAAAAAACCTGTTAGATATGCACGATGTTCATCATCAGTTGGGATGGAATCTGCTGTTAAACAAGCATGTATTCATTGAGAAAGAGGGGGAGAAAATTTTCTTTTTAGGAGTGGATAACTGGGGCGCCAACTTACATTTCCCGAAATATGGAAAACTAGATGAAGCCTACAAAGGATTATCAAAAGACGACATTAAAATATTACTTTCTCACGACCCTTCTCATTTTGACACCGAGGTTTCTGATAAATATAAGGATATTCAACTCACTCTTTCCGGACATACGCATGGTTTTCAGTTTGGCATTGAAATTCCTGGCTATGTGAAATGGAGTCCATCTCAATACATCTACAAACAATGGGCAGGATTATATCGTAAAGGGCATCAACAAGTGTATGTCAATCGCGGATTAGGCTGTTTAGGATATATGGGTAGAATTGGTATTCGACCGGAGATAACAGTAATTACATTAGTTTAACTAGAAACATATTAAAAACAAAAAAGACCGCCAATAATTGGCGGTCTTTTGAAATATAGTTTGACGTTCTTAATGTTTTGACAGATAATCTGCTACTCCATCAAATGACGCTGTCATTCCTTCGTCTCCTTTTTGCCAGTTAGCAGGACAAACTTCTCCATTCTCTTCGAAAAATTGTAAAGCATCGACCATTCTGATAGTGTCGTTTACGTTTCTTCCCAATGGAAGGTCATTGATTAATTGATGTACTACTTTTCCTTCTTTATCCATCAAGAAAAGACCTCTGTACGCAATCATTGGACCCGTAGCCATTAGATTTCCATCCATACCGTAATCGTACTCTCCTGCAAGAACACCATACGCTTCTGAAATTGTCTTAGTCGTATCTGCTACAATTGGATAAGTAACACCTTCAATTCCACCTTTATTTTTTGGAACACTTAACCATCCAAAGTGAGACTCTTCTGTATCTGTTGAACATGCAACAACTTTACAATTTCTCTTTTCAAATTCGCCTAATGCTGCTTGAAAAGCATGCAATTCAGAAGGGCAAACAAATGTAAAATCTTTTGGGTAAAAGAAGAATACCACATAGTTTTTTCCTACATACTGGTCTAATGAAAAATCTTCCACGATTTCTCTTCCATTTACTACTGCTGCCGCTTTAAAAGACGGTGCTTTTTTTCCTACTAATGATGACATAATTTATTTTTCTAGTTTATATATTATACTTTTCTATTATTTACTTAACCACGCATTAAACATCCATGTTGTTTTCTCTTTTTCACCGATTAAACCACTCATGTATGACGCCGTTCCTTCATCGTTCTCTTCACCAGCAAGTACAAATATTTCGCGCTCTAATTTGATTAACGTCTGTTGTGCTTCTACTATATATTTCATTCCATCACGACCATCGGAGATGTAACTATTCTCTTTAATCACACTGTTTTTAATATAATCAGAAAAAGTATGTAATGGTTTAGCTTCGTATGTTAAGATACGTTCTGCTAAATCATCAATTACGACTTGCGCGCGAGTATACAATTCCTCATATTTTAAGTGTAACTCAAAAAAGTAAGACCCTTTAATATTCCAGTGCAAAGCGCGTAAATTCTGGTAATGTATTTCGTATGTTGCCAAAAGCTCATTTAAGCGGCTAACTATTGTTTTTTCGTATTTTTCCATAATATTCAATTTATACAAACTTAAACATTATATCGATTAAATAAAAGTTATTAGAGCCTTCAATCCTTAAGAATATCCTAAATAATATTTAATTAACTGATTGAATAACTTAACTATAGTGAATTTCACTTTCCTCTACTAAATTATCACTTCGAAAACGTAAGAATAACTGCATCAATGCCACCACATCTTTTTCACAGTACACCTTAATTCGCTCTAAATCATTTTCTTCGTAATATACACGCGCCACATCAGCTCCTGAAATATCATCTTTGGGTGTTGGGATATGAAAGATATGACATAATAGCGCTAATGAAGTATAGGCTTTATAATCTCCAAATTTCCATAACTCCATCGTATCGAGATGTGCTATTTCCCATGGCTTCTTTCCTGCAATATTTAATATCTCCGGTAACTTAATGCCATTCACCAACATTCTTCTACACATATATGGAAAGTCAAACTCTTTCGCATTGTGACCACATAAGATTTGAAATTCATCAGAATGATCTTCTAAAAGCGCTTTAAATTGTTTTAGTAGCGTAAATTCATCATCGTGGTAAAATGATTTTAATCGCAATTGACGGCCTGTTGAAGTGTCCCTAACAAAACCCACTGAAATACATACGATTTTGCCAAATTCAGAATAAATACCAGCACGCTCATATTGGGTAATAGATTCAGGATCGTCTGGATTGATTTTTAATTTTAGATGGATAAATTTCTTCAATTCATCATCAACGTCTTCATATTTAGGGTAAATAGGTACCGTCTCAATATCTAAAAACAGTATTTTGTGGAGGTTGATTCGTTCTAACATGTCTTTTTTTTATCCAAGTTACAAATTATTTTAAATTCAAAAGTGAAAAAGCGACTATTTTTTCAAAAAGTAAAACTGAGAAGGTTGAAAAATTGAACATCTAAAAGAAGATAGTACAAAAAAAGGCATGAACGACTGATTATCAGACTACCATAAAAATAAAGAAGAAGATTAATGTCAAAAATATCGTTAAAAATACTATGCACGCTTAGTTTTCCTGCAAAAACCTCTTTATTTTAATTAAGTTTCTTATTTTTGTAGACATAAGTATTAAAAAACAAAATAACATGAATATATTAGTATGTATAAGTAAGTCACCAGACACCACTTCAAAGATTGCTTTTACAGATGGCAACACAAAGTTTGATGAAAACGGCGTTCAGTATATTGTGAATCCGTACGACGAATGGTATGCACTTGTAAGAGCGCTGGAGTTGAAAGAAGCGAACGGTGGAAAAGTAACAATCATAACTGTTGGAGTAGCTGCTGATGATGCAATTATTCGTAAAGCTTTAGCAATTGGAGCAGACGAAGCAGTTCGTATTGATCAACAACCTACAGATGCTTTCGACGTAGCTTCTCAAATCACGCAATATGCGAAAGACAAAAATTTTGATTTGATTCTAACAGGAAAAGAGACCTTAGATTTTAATGGTTCTCAAGTTGGAGCAATGATAGCAGAAGGATTGGATTTACCATATGTTGCATTGGCTTCTAAATTAGATTTGAATGGACAAGTAGCATCTTTAGAACAAGAAGTTTCTGGAGGAGTTCAAGTATTGGAAGTAAGTTTACCTGCGGTTATATCTGCAGCGAAAGGAATGGCAGAGCAACGTATTCCGAATATGAGAGGAATTATGGCGGCACGTACAAAACCCTTACAAGTAGTACCTGCTTTCCCAAGTGAAAAGTACACTGCATTTGAATCGTTTGTATTACCTGAAGCGAAAAAACAGTGTAAGATGATCGATCCTAGCAACATGGACGAATTAGTAAGTTTGCTACACAGTGAAGCAAAAGTTATTTAATTAAAAAAAACGATTTTAAAATGGCAACATTAGTATATATAAATGGGGAACATGCAGGAGCAAAAGCTTCTCATGAATTAGTTACCTATGCAAAGAAGTTAGGTAGTGAAGTCATTGTTGTGGCTTCTGGAAAATCAGCTGATTTAGCTGACTTAGGAACATACGGTGCTTCTAAGGTTTTAGTGGATGCAAATGTATCCGAAGTAGATACGCGTCAACTTACTGCTTTAATAGCAAAAGCTGTTGAAACTACAGGAGCGGATACCGTTCTTTTCTCACACGATTTAATTTCAAAAGCAGTCGCTCCTCGCCTATCTGTTCGCATGAAAGCAGCATTGATTTCTGGCGCAGTAGCATTACCGGAAGGTGACAAAGTAAAAGTAAACGTATTTTCTGGAAAAGCATTCGGATATGTTTCTGCAAAAACAAGCAAGAAAATCATTTCATTATTACCGAACTCTATTCCACTTGAGGCAACAGGAAGTGCTTGTCCAGTTGAGGACTTCGACGCTGGTGCTGGAGCAGCAGCTGTTAAAGTAATCGATAGAAAATTCCCTGAAGGAGAGATTCCATTACCAGATGCAGAATTAGTAGTTTCTGCTGGACGTGGATTAAAAGGTCCTGAAAACTGGGGAATGATTGAAGATTTAGCGAAAGCATTAGGAGCAGCTACCGCTTGTTCTCGTCCAGTTTCTGATATTGGTTGGAGACCTCATCACGAACACGTAGGACAAACTGGTTTAGCTATTCGTCCGAACTTATATATTGCAGTGGGTATTTCTGGTGCAATTCAGCATTTAGCTGGAGTGAATGGTTCTAAAGTCATCGTTGTCATCAATACAGACCCAGAAGCACCTTTCTTTAAGGCAGCTGACTATGGTATTGTTGGAGATGCATTCGAAGTTGTTCCAAGATTAACAGAAGCAGTTAAGAAATTTAAAGGATAATCCTTTTAAAATAGCTTATTGAAAAGCCATTTGTCTTCTAGATGAATGGCTTTTTTAGTAGAAAGCTATTAGAAAAATACTTCTCTATAAGCGGGAATGTTTATAGCTAAAAAACTAGACATAATAAAAAAGGTTTCCTCGAACAGAAACCTTTTTTACTTTTTTTGGGGTTCATATTGAAATTATGAGTTCTATATATTATGTCTAAAAACTCCTAACTAAAATAATATCTTCAGAATCATAAATTGAATGATGAAAATGATGTACTTTATGATTCTGATGCAAAGTAACGAAGTCTTTTAAAGAAATATAGAGGGGCTGCCCCCTCAATTCAGTTTTTATTAAAAAAGTACCCAAAATCATATTTCAACTGCGGACAAAATATAACTTATTGAAATACTTATCATTAGAAAATATATGTCTATTTATTTAGAAAATAACTCAAAAATATTTTTCTTTTTGAAAACTTATGATTACTTTTCACTCAGAAACGAAAAATGAATTGCCTATGTATGAACTATCAAAAGACATCTTGCAAAAGGTAAGTTTTGACCCTATTTTATTTAAAAAAGAATTGCTTAAAGCAATTAGCTGGTTAGACAGCAAAGAAGATATTAAGAAATTAAAAGAATGGTGCACACTTCAATTCGGTAGTAATTACCCGCAAATTTTAAACGAAGTGTTCGCATAATGCAACTTTTATTTACAGAAATCCGTCTCATGATTAAGGCGGATTTTTTATTTTAGCCCCAAAACCTTAAAACAAACGAACAAATCTAATATGAAGTACTTACTACTACCCCTTTTACTAACGATTGGAGCAGTTTCTTCCTATGCTCAGATGCAAGCCACGTTCACACAGACAATTAATACCAAGTGTAACGGTAGTGATTGTAATTATATAGGACCTAGTATTTTGATTAATGAGATGATGATGTCTCCAACGACTTTTAACGGCTGTCTATCAGGAACTTATACAGAAATATGTAAGGGTGAGTGGATAGAGCTCTATAATCCAAATTTATGTGAATCCATAGATATTTCCTGTTATTATTTAGGTAGTAATGTTTTCACAGCAGGGTTACCTCCATTAATACCAGATAAAAACGCTCAGGGTGTATATATCATTCCTTCTGGGACAATTGTTCCTTCAGGTGGCTTTTGTTTACTAAGAGGAGAAAATGCAGCTCCTATACCTAGTAATCTATTGGTTCAAAACGGTGGAAATGTAGTAGAGATTGTTATTCCAGGGAATATTACAGATCTTGGAATATGTGTCAATAATGACACTCGATTATGGTTTCCCGATCTAGGTGGATGGTTTGGGTTTTATGATAATAACGGTATGCCACAAGATGCTGTTAGTTGGGGAAATGTAAGTGGCACAAATAACGCACTTACATGTATTCCTACAACAACTAGTTGTACTAATTCAGTTACACAGTTAGGAAGTTACGATTCATTCCCTAATGATAGAAAAACAAAAGTATATAATAATGGAACTCCAACAGGTCAATCAATTCGACGTAGTCCAGATGGTGGTGCTTGGTTGATTAATCAAGGAGCTACGACTCCAACACCAGGAACATGTAATGCAACCTGTGCAACACCAGGTTCTTCTTCTTGTGATGGGACGGCCACTGTAAATGTCACAGGTGGAACTGGACCTTATACGTATGTGTGGAATGATTCCGAAGCACAACTAACACAAACAGCAGTTGGTTTATGTGCAGGAACATACCAAGTAAAAGTAAAAGACAATTTAGGAGTAGAACAAACATTTTCTGTCACCATTACAGATTTTGTACCTACAGTTTCATTTACGGTAACCCAAGATATTTGTAACAAAGGACAAACGCTTGGTTTAACAGGGTCACCTGCTGCAACAACTGGTCAAACAGGCGTATTTGCGGGAACAGGTGTGAGTGGTGCTAATTTTAGCGCTGCCACTTCAGGAGATGGAACTTTTCCATTAACCTATACATTTACAGATGAAAATGGTTGTACTAATAATGCTTCAAGCACTATCAACGTTCATCCGCAACCAGTAGCGGCAATCTCAGGAGTAGATGCTAATTACTGTTTATCAACGCAAACTATTACACCAACGCTTTCACCAGCAGGTGGAACATTATACGGTCCAGGCGTTTCTAATAATACTTTTAATATACTTAACGCAGGTGTTGGAACACATACACTTAAATATGTGGTGACCACACAATATGGTTGTGCCGATTCAGCGCAAGTCACCGTTACAGTAACGGGAAGTACGCCTCCTATTTTTACCATACAAGATGAGATTTGCTTAAATGCAAATCCAATTCCATTAGTAGGTACGCCGACAGGTGGTATTTTTACAACAGGCGGTCAAACTATTACTGAATTTAATCCGATTACACATGGAATAGGGAAGCACATCATTGCTTACACTATTGAAGACCCTATTAATCCAGCATGTATGGCACAAGCCATTGACTCAATCACCGTAATAGATGGCCCAGTTGTCACTTCTAACATTTTGGATTATTATTGTTTTGGAGATAATGACTTTCCAGTTGTGATGACTCCTGCAGGTGGTCAATTAACAGGAGACTTATTAGCGGGAGATAATTTGACAATTGCTACAGCAACTCCAGGAAATTATTCAGTAGCTTATGAATATACCACTCCAGAAGGCTGTCAAAGTAGTTATACAAAAAACTTTACGGTAGGTCCAGAATTACAAGTTTCCTATAACGTTGGACAAGATTGTTTTCAAAATATTACGCTATCCGTGCAACCAATTGTTGGTTCTTTTACGTCTTTTAAATGGTATGATGAAAATATGACTCTTTTAGGCACGTCAAATCCATACGTTGGGCATGTTGAAACAGCTGGAGAGCATACTTTCGCATTAGAGGCAACAGATAACCATGGATGTAAAGCATTCTACTCATCAGTTGATTATATTGAAGAAGGAATTAATGCTAGTATGTTTCAAATACCAAACGTTTTGACGCCTAATGATGATAATGTTAATGATTTCATCTTAATGCCATTAATGGACAATGACTGTATTGAATACAAAGTATTGATACTTAATAGATGGGGGAACTTGGTTTACGAAGCCACTAAAGCAAACCCAACATTTGGAGGAAAAGATATGAAAGGACATAAATTAACAGATGGTGTTTATTTTTATAAAATAGTATCGAATGACATTGACTGCGATTCAACTGAATTTAAGCCAATGTGTTATGGTTTTATTACAATTGCGTCGAAAAAAGAATAAAAATTTATATATTTACGATTTAGGAGAATTTAATAAACAGAATTATGAAAAAGACTACTACCATAATTATAGCATTTCTTAGTTTAGCACTTAATTATAGTGCTATCGCTCAATCACAAGAACATAGTGATGAAATAGAAATAAAAGAACACGTTTATGCAAAAGCACAAACTTTAGCAGAGTCTCAATCAAAATATAAATGGATTAGGGATTACTACATCGATAACTATGATCGCTACAAGGATTTTGCATTCAGTTTTTTAAGCAATAAAGAAAATCCTTCCGAAGAAGATGTGCAGCTTGCGATTGATCAGACAAGAACTAAACTTGTTGTTGATTATGATAAAGACGTCACATCTTATACGGCTAAAAAGGTAAAAGCTATTGAAGCAGGAAAGAAAAGCAATGAAGACAATGCCTTTAATGCAAAAGCATTAGGAGAGCCTTGTAATAACGCCGATTTTGAAACAGGAGATTTTACAGGATGGGAATTATTTGCTGGAAACGTAACGAATCAACCTTATGGAACCACCAATATGAATCCTACAACTCCAGGAGCACAGCATTCTATGATGTCCTCAGGATTTGACCAAAATGTATCATCATTACCTAAGGTTTTTCCAGGTGGAGGAACTTATTCTGTTCATTTAGGAGATTATGGTACTGGTGGAAAAGCAGCAAGTATGAAGCAAACTTTTTTAGTAGATGCTAACAGTGCTTCTTATACCTACAGTTACGCATTAGTAATGGAAGACCCAGGTCACAGTTTAGGAGAACAGCCATTCTTTAAAGTAAACATGTACGATGAGTTTGGAAATTCACTTGTTTGTGCAGATTACTCAGTAATTGCAGGACCTAGTGGAGACCCAGGATTCTTACCATATGGAGTTAACATTTTTAATCAAGCTTCTGGATACTACTTACCTTGGAGAACAACCTTTATTCCATTAGGAGACTATGTTGGACAAAACGTAACAATTGAATTTATTGTAGGAGACTGTTCTCAAAGTGGTCACTTTGGATACGCCTATATTGATGCAGCATGTTCACCACTTGATGTTACAAAGTCTAGTGATTTTATTTGTAACGGTGAATCTGTAACTTTATCAGCACCTCCAGGAGCAGCAGCTTATTTATGGACGCCAGGCGGCGCAACTACCGCTTCAATGACAACATCTACACCAGGCGATTATAGTGTTACTATAACACCGGTAACTGGTGCTGGTTGTTCTGCAACAGTTGACATCACAGTTGATGGTTCTCTTGATTATCCTATAGCTAATTTCTCTATTGTTCCTCAAGCAATTTGTATTGGTGGAGAAGTAACGATAACCGACTCATCATATGTTGTTGGAACATCTGCTATTGACAAATGGGAGTGGGATTTAGATGGCGACGATATCATTGATACCACTGCGATAAGTCCAGGAGTTATACAATATGACTCGGCTGGAAATTATAATGTCAAATTAACCATTACCAATAACGGATGTACTGATTCAAAAACAATAGCCGTATTTGTTAATCAAGGACCAGATGCCGATTGGGCACCACCAGCACCAATGTGTAATGATGCTCCGTTATTAGATTTAAATACGTTAGTAACAGGAACCTTGGGTGGAACTTGGAGCGGAACAGGAGTTAGTGGAAATATGTTTGACCCATCTGTTGGTACACAAACGATTACCTATAATGTGAGTGATGCTACTTGTGATAGAAGTGAAACCCACGATATCGATGTAGTTCCAATTCCAACGATTGCCTTTAATATACCAGATCAAGTTTGTCTGAAAGGTGCACCTGTTGTTTTATCGGCAACTCCTTCAGGAGGAACCTTTACAATGAACGGGCAAACAGTAACAGAATTTGACCCTGAAACAAATGGATTAGGTGGATACGCTATTGCTTACACGGTAGCAGACGTAAACTATCCACAGTGTTTTTCAACACATATTGATTCAATCTATGTAACAGATGGTTTCCCTATCTCAGCTGACGTTCCAGATTACTTCTGTTATGGAGCTGAAGATTATATCATCTCTATCAATCCAACTGGAGGAACATTCTCTGGAGCATTAAATAACGATAGCTTATTGAATATTTCAACAGCTCCAGCAGGTGATTATACTTTCTCTTATGTTTATACGAGTCCAGAAGGATGTACCGGTAATTTTTCGGATACTATTACTGTAGGACCAGACTTAGAAGTTGCGTATAACTTTGAACAAGCATGTTTCCAAACTATTACTTTAACAGCTAGACCAATTGTCGGAAACTATGTAAATTATGTTTGGTACGATGAAGATTCTACAATACTTGGAACAGGAAAATCATTTAATGGTCAAATGGAACAATATGGAGAACGAACATTCTACTTATTAGCGACAGATAATCACGGCTGTACTGCACACTATTCATCTACTGATTCTATTAACAAAGGTGTGAGTGCTGAAATGTTTGTCATTCCTAATATTATTACTCCAAATGGTGACGGTGTAAATGACTACATGGTAATGCCATTAATGGATAATGAATGTGTTGAGTATAGAGTCCTAATCTTAAATAGATGGGGTAATTTAGTCTTTGAGTGTTCTCGTGATATGCCAATATTTGCTGGTACAGATAAATCAGGTACAAAATTGACAGATGGTGTTTATTTCTACAAAGTGGTATCAAACGACTTTGATTGTGGAACAGATCCATTTAAACCAATTTGTTATGGTTTCATTACGATAACATCTAAATAAAAGTTAATAATTTATCTAGAAAAGGGCACTTTAATAGTGCCCTTTTTTATCATATAAACTATTTGTCTTGAAGCAACGTATTATCTTGAAGTCATGATAATGGATAAGCTCGATAAAAATAAATACGACTCCTAACTAGCAGGATAATCGTTCCTTAGGTGTTACATCTTCTCTGGGAGAGTAATTGGATACAATAACCTATATAAGGCGTATGACCATAGAAATAGAAGCCACCAAGTTAAGAGAGAGCTTTGCGAAAGAACACTCGAGGTAGCGCTATTATAAAGCAATAAGAATTATAGACTTGAACTTATCTTGCTAATTAGAGGGAAGAAAGAGTATTCTTTAAATTAATGATAACATCAATCTCGATGGGATCCACTTTTTTCTCTTCTGAAAGGTAAAAAGAAGCCCAATCTACTATATTAATGTAGTACAATGATTTTTCTATACTGTTCTTTCCCTTTGTCTTAAGGAGGTATATTTTATCCGTTTTCTTTTTCAAAACAGATAGAGTATAGTCTCTACGAATAGTATTTCGCTCTCCCCAATCTCCTGAGTCAAAAATAACGACACCATAATCATTCGAGCCTCCGCCCCATCCGACAAGTTCGTTATGATTCATCTCTGGAATAACATGATGCCAACAAAGTATTTTGCAATTTTCGTTTAATTGTTGTCTTGCTCTAATAGCAATTCCCTCATATCTAGAAGTAGAATAAAAAATAGGAATACATGAACCTAAGAAAGAGCTCAATTTTTTAGCTTCTGCATGAATTAACTCTTTGTCGGCTTCTAATAATTCTTTTGAATCTTTAATCGTATTCTTCCAGCTAATTTCAGCTAATTCAAGTTGAGTAAAAATATTGAGTAACTGAACAATAGAATATCCTAAAGCTGTTCTTGGCGGATTTCCGCCAGGTACAAGCGTACAATCGTAATGATTTTCTAAGCAAAAATCATGAATTTTACCTCCAGAACAAATACCGATTATAAAACTTTTACGGTGTTTTGCTTCTTGCATTGCTAAAAGCGTTTCTTCCGTGTTTCCAGAGTATGAAGATCCGATGACTAGAGTGTGTTCACCAACAAATGCGGGAAGATCATAATCTTTCACTAATACAACAGGAACTGTTAAACTATCAAATAGCCATTCAGAAACGATTAACCCACCAATTCCTGAGCCGCCCATCCCAACAATTACCACATTCGATATCCGTTGCAAAGGTTTTGTGTAAAAGGTTGATTCAGCTATTGCTATACCTTGTAATAAGTTGTTAGGAAAATCCTTAATTAGTTCGTGCATCATAATCTTCTTTCTTTCGATTATGCGAAAATAGTAAATTATTTGAACAGAAAAGGGTAGATTAAAATTATAATTATTTAAGGAATAAAGTCTTTTTAAAAAATATGCAGATGAATATTTCATTTTTTAAAATTAAAATTGATGAAATTGTTATATTTGTAGTGCTCATCAAATGTTCAAATATGAATAAGAAAAATTTTATCGTTCCTTACGATTTTACAGCAGTAGCTGATATTGCATTAAATCATGCATTAGTAACAGCTCAGACAGCTAACGCAAACATCTATTTATTACATGTTGTAAATGGAGAAAAAGAAATAGCTGCAAAAACCGCGCAATTAAACGACGTTATTTCTAAGCTTAAGACTTCGGCTGAGGTCACACCCATTGTAAGAATTGGAAATATTTTTGAAGATATTGGCTATGTTGCTTCAGAGCACAATGCTCAATTAATCTTTATGGGAACTCATGGAGCTCATGGTTGGCAACATATTACAGGTAGTCACGCATTACGTGTAATCACAAAATCTTCTGTTCCGTTTGTGGTTGTTCAAAGTAAAGACATTCGACCAGAAGGATATCAAAACATCGTTGTTCCTTTAGATTTATCCAAAGAAACACAACAAAAATTAGTACACGTTGCTAGTTTAGCGAAGTATTTTAATTCTAAGATTCATATTGTAACTATCGAAGAAACAGATCCTACATTAGCAAAGAGAATAAGTGACAATATTTATATTGCTGAAAATTTCTTAAGAGATAGAGATATTGAATTTACAACTCAACTTATCAAGGAAGCTGGATTTGACAAAGAGACAGTAAAACATGCTGTTCGAGTGGAAGCAGATTTGATTGCTATCATGAATTTAAATCAGCAAAATCTTTTCGGATTGTTGACTGCAAATTACGAGCAATACATCATCACAAACGATGCTGAGATTCCAACATTAATTGTGAATCCAATTGAAACACAATACGGAAGAAGTATCTTGTTCTCTAACTAATCATTGGATATGTCTTCACATCATTTTGTAAGAGACAAACAAGAACCGGCTTTAATAATTGCGAATGGGGAGAGTTGCTCCCCTTCGTTATTAAATAGCCTTTTGGAATGGAATCCATTTATCATTGTATTAGATGGTGCCGTTCATAGAGTCATGGAATTAGGTATTAAATTCGACGTCTTGCTAGGTGATTTTGATAGAATTGGTGGCCAACTCTCATCCATCACAAGTAAATACAGCAATATCAAGATCGTTCATGCTGAGAACCAAGACAAGACAGACCTTGAAAAAGGAATAGATTATCTAATTAACGAAGGATTTGATGCGGTCAATGTAGTATGGGCAACAGGACGAAGAGCCGATCATACGATGACAAACATTACCAATATTTGTCGTTTTCGTTCTCAGATAACCATTTGTATTTTAGACGATTATTCCACTATTACCCTACTTCCACTTCTTCCTAAGAAATTCATCAAATGGTACGAGAAAGAAACTCCTATTTCGATTATTCCTATAGGAAAAGCGAGCGGTATTGCGTCAAAAAATCTTAAGTATCCATTAAATAATGATGAACTCATATTAGGTTATCGAACAGGAAGCAGCAATGAAGTGCTGGAAACAGGAATAGTAGAAATCGAATATTCCAACGGAGACTTACTTTTAATGGAATGTACCGATACTAAAAAAGATTAACGATATGTTTACCGGAATTATAGAAACATTAGGAACTATAAAATCAATCGAAAAAGAAGGATCTAACGTTCATTTTACGATTGAATCAGACTTCACAAATGAATTGAAAATTGACCAAAGTGTAGCACACAATGGTGTATGTCTAACAGTTGTAGACATCGTAGGTAAAACCTACAAAGTAACAGCTATTCAAGAAACTTTACTTCGAACCACTCTTTCTTCTTGGAAAGTAAATGACCCTATCAATCTAGAGCGTGGCATGAAGCTCGGAGATCGATTAGATGGTCACATTGTACAAGGTCATGTGGATACGACGGGAAAATGTATTAAAATAGCGAATTTAGACGGTAGTATTGCGTTTCATTTTGAATACGAAGCACCACATTTAACCGTTGAAAAAGGATCGATTACAATTAATGGCGTTAGTTTAACTGTAGTGGATAGTACTCTGAATACGTTTTCGGTTTGTATCATTCCTTATACGTTGGAACATACTACTTTTAAAAACATACAAGTAGGAAATACCGTGAATTTAGAATTTGACATTATCGGAAAGTACTTTCAAAAGCAAATCCAAGTCTATAAAGACAAGTAATAATCTTATTTTTTAATACTATTTGGGATTAACTCCGAATTGATTGTGGTATTTTACAGAAAGGAATTGGCTGGAATTTATGTTGATTTTGTTGATGAAGCTTCCTATAAATTTCCAATACTACTTTTTCTCGTTCAGAAAGTTGAGCTTCATCGCCCTCAAACTCCATGGCCCACTCTAATTCTTTATAGGTTGCTCCAATTCGATCTTCATCAGTCGATTTTTCGTCCCATAAACCATCGGTAGGCTGTGCTTTTAAGATAGACTTTAAAACACCTACTTCTTCGGCTAGTTCAAACACCTCGCTTTTGGTTAAATCGGCAATAGGATTTACATCAACGCCACCGTCTCCGTATTTAGTGAAAAAACCAATACCGAAATCTTCTATTTTATTTCCTGTTCCAGCGACCAATAAACCGTAAGGTTGAGCATACGCATACAAAGTCAACATTCGTAATCGTGAACGTGTATTTGCCATTGCTAAGGTATGATTTGCAACTATTGGATTAAACGTTTTTTCAATCGTTTCAAAAGCATTCGTTAAATTTACTTCCTCCGAAACAACATTGGGAAAATGGTTCTTCAAGGCGCGAATTTGCTTTTCAGCTCTTTCATATTCTTCCAAATGTTGCCGAATAGGTAAATTTAATAGAATGACCGTTTTTCCAGTTTGCGCACAAAGATGTGCCACTAATGCCGAATCAACTCCTCCCGAAACACCCACAACATATCCTTTTGCGTTAGCGTTTTCACAGTATTCATCTAACCATCTAACAATATGAAAATTAAGCCTTTCTGTATGCACAATTAAAATAGGATAGAAATCTTAAACAATAATTGAGATTGATTTACTGCGTTGTTAATGTAGTCTCTTTTTCCGTCGTTAATTTGATAAAGCGTACGTTTATCTTCTTTTGGATTGTAATATAAAGGTGTAAATCCATAGTAATAACCGACCTCAAGTGCGATACAAGTAGAACTAATAAAGTTCCATTCTGCACCAGCTGAAAGACCAACAGAACCACGGTAAAAAACCATATCATTCCCTGATTCTAATTTCATATTAGGATTGTCCTCTTCCACAACAGGTGGAACAGAAAGCGGATCCATTGAGAAACCTTTATCGTTTGATTTTGCAGATAATAGAAAACTACTTCTTAAACCAAACTTTCCAAAATATCTAAAATATCCGATGTAATTCGTTCTAAACAAAAGCATTGTTGGAACAGTCAGATAAATAGCTTGTTGTTTTCTTTCCGCTAAACTATATGTTTTACTAGTAACAGTACTTTCACTACTTCTCAATATTTTTGTATCGTTGAAATCATAATATGTAGGTGATTTCGGTGTATATTTCATATTATCGAAATCAAATTCAGCACCTAATGAAAGTCCAATAGAATTCGTGAATCCTATATTGACAATCGCTCCTACCATCATATTAGCAGTAACACCATCTTTTTCAAAGTTACGTGTATTCATTTTCTGGAAGTTAACACCAGTTCCAAATACAAGTCCCGCTTGAACTTTACGGTCGGCAGCATCTTGAGCATATACCCCAAAGACGAATCCGCAAAGGAGAAAAGAATAAACTATTTTTTTCATACTATTTAATTTATTACACTAATTTTGAACAAATGTAATGAATTCTATGAAACCCATTTTACAATTTTATCTAATTATTTGTCTTACTATCTTTTATGGATGTACTTCAAACAATTTAAAAGTAGATATTAGTGCCATTCATGTTCCTATCCATTTCTATAATCTGGATAGTATTGAGTTTCAATCAACTAATGTTTCGGTCTTAAAAAATGACTTATTAAAGGGTGACTATAACCATGAAGAGATCATAAACTATCAATTCAATTATTGCTTAGGTATTGGTAATATCTCAGACGACTCTTCTTACATCCGTTTGAAGATGTTTACAGAAGACCCCTATTTTAAGCGTGTAAATCTTTCGGTAAAACAACAGTTATATCCATTATTAAATACTTTTAATCGTAAAATAACAGATGGTCTAAAGCGATTAAAATTCCACCAAAAAGACATTCACTTACCAACTCGAATTATTTACATCAATTCCGCTTTTTCAAGTAGTATCTTTTCTACCGAACATGAAATTGGAGTCAGTTTGGAGCGCTATCTTTCAGACACCACAAAAGTGATTCAAGAATTACCTTCAGAGCCATTTTATGATTGGGTGACTAAAAAATTCAATCAACGCTATTTAGTAAGAGACGTTATGTTAGGTTGGATAACCACTCACATTGTACCGATTGAGAATGGCAATCTAGCAGAGAAAATGATTCAATATGGGAAAGCACTTTATTTAACTAAAGCAGCGTTACCGGATGAAAAAGACGCCTTAATCATGCGATATGACGAAGAGCAATATAAATGGGCACGTGAAAACGAAATTAATTTTTGGGACTATTTAGTGAAACAAAAATTACTTTATACGACCAATGAGAGAGATCAGTCGAATTTATTAAATGACGGTCCATATACGACAGGATTACCAGAACAAGGACCTGACAGACTTGGTCAGTTTACTGGTTATCAAATGGTTTTAAACTTTGTGAAAGAACACCCAAAAATGAAAATGGAAGAATTAATTAAGCTTCCTGCTATTGAAATAATCAAAGAATACAACGTAAAATGAAAGATTCAAAAATTAAAAAGACGTCCGCTATAACAATAAATGTTGGACTAAACGAAAATAATATTCCAACACGTATGATGTGGTCTGCGGATGATTCAGGTATTGAAAATCAAGAGGCGAAAGCGATGTTTTTATCCTTCTGGGATGCGAAAGATCAGAATACTCTTAAAATGGATTTATGGGTAGATGAAATGTCTGTAGAGGAAATGAAGCAGTTTGTGCATCAAACACTTTTGACATTGGCAGAGAACTTCGAAAAAGCGACTGGTGAAAAAAATATGAGCGAAGACTTAAGAGATTATTGTCTGCATTTCGCGGAAAAAATGAAAATAATGCCAGAATAATCTGGTGTTATTTTCATTTAAATTCCATTTTAGCAAAACGGAATCTATTTCGCTTGTTGAATGTCAAGATATTCGTGTGAAAGAAATGATCTTTTTCAAACAATCGAGGTACTAATATATTATCGATATCGTCTTTACTAAAAAGTGTATTTCGATGAAACTGTCCCGTGGCGATATCTATTTCTACTAAAGCCGAACAAAACTTGTTTGCATTTAGTGAAAAGTTATACGGTTGTTGATTCGTTAGATATTCGCCAGTACTCGAATAGTTATTCAAGTTATCATTAAACATTAAGTATAAGTGTCCACTTGAAGAAAGGTGTTGAAAGAAAGAACTATAATATCCATTGTCATCTCTTGAAATTTGGAATTTGGGGATAGATAGTTCGTAATCACTCACCAATTGTGCATCGTATTTCATCACGAGTATGTTATTGTAATTGTAGACGGTATAGCTTGTTTGAAAACGACCAGAATAGTAATACCGAATTTCATCCCAACTTTCTTCCATCGTTATCAAAATTCCTCCATCTGATAGAGGGATTAGGTCTCGAAGTTTACACCGAAACAACGCTAAATTATAAGCCTTTCCTTTCGCTATAGCCTTATTGTATTTCTTCCTTTCTTTTTCAGATAAGCGATTCGGCATTTCCTTTTTACTAAACTCGACTTCATTTCGCTCTGACAAAGAATCATTCGCTACGTTATATTTGTAGACCATCACACCTATTGCTCCATCATTCACGCCCCATTTACTTATTGTATTATATTGATAAGCAATCATGTATGAGCTATCGACCGTAGAAGAAATGATAGGGTTAAAAAACGAAAACTCACCAGACTCTAACACTATATGATCGGTGATTTTGTCAATTGTCGTTTTATACAAATCCAAGGTGTTAAACTTTAATTTCGAGGAAGAAGGTGCTTTATAACCTTGTACTAACGTCAATACCGCACCTTCATTTGTAACTGAAATCGCTTCTAAAGAAGTTCTTGAAAGATAATATTCTGTTTTAATCTTGTCTGATTTAAGTAGCGTGAGTTGACGATCATAAATGGCTGTCATCAGCTCTGGAAACTCAAAAACATTGTTATTATTAAACAAATAGGAAATAGATAAGAATTGTCGATTAGGCGAAATGTTAATAGCATAACGAATTTCTTTAGATGTTAAACCGCCTCTTATCTCTTGTTCACTCATAAAAATCGGTGCTCCCTCCAATTGACATTGTTCATTTATCAACTGTGCGTAAAGTTTATTCCCAGTATTACTTTCTTCAGAAAAGAACAAGTACAAATGCTGGTCAATAATAAACACATCCTCAATTCGACTAATGACATTGTTTACTCTAGGTGCAAGTAAGTTTTCATAGAGCAATTTACCATAGGAAAAATGGTGAATTCGTAAATCTTTTAGTGAACTATTTGCAGCTGTGATAACATAATACGAATTTTGATCCTTAGGAATTGTTTTAAGGACGTTTGAATTGTATTTAATCTCTTCGCTCCATGATGTTTCAACCTGAGCGGAAAAACTCGGGAGATAGGCTATAAATAGAATAAAAGTTAAAAATCGCATATACGAAGTTTAAGATATGAGATTCTAATTTACGAAACTAAATTGATTCCCGTATAATTCTGAGGAGTTATTCTTTTTAATTCAACTTTTAAATCATCACTTACATCCAATGTATCAATAAATTCATGTACACGTTGTTGTGTCATTTTTTCATTTTTACGCGTCAATGTTTTGAGTGCTTCATAAGGCGATGGATACGCTTCTCGTCTTAAGACTGTTTGAATAGCTTCGGCAACAACTGCCCAATTATTTTCTAAATCAGCATGAATAGCTCCTTCGTTTAATAAAAGTTTATCTAATCCTGCAAGTGTTGATTTGAGCGCTACAATCATGTGAGCGAAGGGTGTTCCAATCGTTCTAAGAACAGTTGAATCGGTCAAATCACGCTGTAATCGTGAAACCGGCAACTTTGCTGCTAAGTGTTCAAATAGCGCGTTTGCAATTCCAATATTTCCTTCTGAATTTTCAAAATCAATTGGATTCACTTTATGTGGCATCGCTGAAGAACCTATTTCACCTTCTTTTAGACGTTGTTTAAAGTATTCCATTGAAATATAAGTCCACATATCTCGGTCTAAATCAAGAATGATGGTATTGATTCTTTTTAACGCATCAAAGGTTGCTGCTAAATTATCATAATGTTCAACTTGAGTCGTTGTTTGACTTCTGGACAACCCTAAACGGTTATTCACAAAATCATTCGCGAAACCAACCCAGTCTATAGAAGGATAGGCTACAAAATGGGCATTGAAATTTCCTGTTGCCCCACCAAATTTTGCAGAGAAAGGAATATTAAAAGCTCGTTCCAATTGTATAGAAAGTCGTTCACTAAAAACTTGTATTTCTTTTCCTAAATTAGTTGGTGAAGCAGGTTGACCATGAGTTCTCGCCAACATCGGAATATCTTTCCATTCTGTTTTTAAAGCCTTCAATTTATCAATCAACTGATTGACCAATGGGTAAACTACTTCTTGCAACCCTTCTTTCAAGGAAAGCGGAATACTGGTGTTATTTATATCTTGAGAGGTTAAACCAAAGTGGATGAACTCCATATGATGTTCTAATCCTAATGCTTTAAACTTATCTTTAATGAAATATTCAACGGCTTTGACATCATGATTGGTTGTTTTTTCAATCGTCTTGATAGACAACGCATCTTCCTCTGTAAATTCTTGGTATATTTTACGAAGAGCATCAAAAGTCGTTTTGGGAAAATCAGCCAAATTAGGTAATCCTAAATCAACCAATGCTATAAAATATTCAATTTCGACTCTAACTCTATATTTCATCAGTCCGAACTCGGAATAGTATTTTGCTACTTCTTCTACTTTCCGTCTATATCTACCATCAATAGAGGTAATTGCCGTTAATTCGTTTAACATGTTATTGAAAATTTGAGTGTAAAGATAACAATACCTTTCCTAAAGAAAAATTTTAAACAAGTGTTATTTTAGGTTTCGATAAAAGTGCTGAAAAACGATGGCTATACGTTTTAAAATTTCCAAATAAAAAAGGGCTATTCAATTGAATAGCCCTTTCAATTTTATAGTATCGAATTACTTCAAAACTTCTAATTTATGCGTATAATTCTTCTTATCAGTTGTAACGATAACTGTATAAAGTCCATTAGAAAGATTAGAAATATCTAGCTGATATGAAAGTGTGTTTTTAGGAGTTGCCACTAAAACTGTTTGACCCAATGCGTTGATTATTTTAATCGCATTCATCTTCAGCGATTCATTATTACTTTCAATGATAAACTTATCAGTTGTTGGGTTTGGATACAGTTTCAATGGGTTCAATTCAGTATTATTCACACCGATTGTACCACATTTTACAACTCTGGAAATAGTAACACTATCACATTCATTATACAAGGTGACGGTAACTTGATACTGTCCTTCTTCTACAAATACATGAGGTGTCGTTTGCGTAGTTACATAAGCAGTGTTATCCCCAAAATACCATTTAAGGCTATCCGTATTAGTCACATTCGCCAATCCAAAATCAAATGTACAATCATCTGTTTTAGTTACCGTTATACTATCTGCTTGTGGGAATGGGAAGAAAGAGACAACAACGGTATCCGATGTAGCACATTCATCAACCATTACTTTCACATTATAAGTTCCAGCCAAGTTAACTGTAATCGTTTGAGAAGTAGATCCGTCATTCCATATATATGTTAATCCTGGGTTTCCTGCATCTAAAACTACTGAATCACTATTGCAAATAATTTTATCTGTTCCTAGATCAACGATTGGATTTGTACAAGGAGTAGCGATATACAGTAAATAATCTTCTGTTTCACCAGCATATTCATTATCACATGGATCAATAGCAACTGCAGGTGAGTTAACTAAGCGAGCACGTAATCTATACGTTCCATCTGGAATACTTGCTGGAACAGTAAAGTTTGTCACTCTAGTTCCAGTTCCCATTCCTAATCCAGCCGTATTTCCGATTTCTTCTGTGTCTTCAAAAATACCATTTTGATTGTAGTCTATCCAAACTCTAAGTTCAACGTCCGTTAGTATGGTGGCGTCACTTGTAACACTTAATGAATAGGAATTTCCCTGAATTAAATCTGGCTTTGGTAAATTCGTATAATCTCCATATCCACTATTACTACATTGTGTTTTATTATTCAATACAATTGTTTCTCCAGCTAATGCAACAATGGCAATTCGATCCCGATCAATACAGTTAATATCATAAGATGGAATACAATAACAATCACTTGGAGGGTTAAATGTTACCGCAATAACACCTGATGTATCTGATTCACTACTATTTGTACACGTCACAATGAAACGATAATAAAGCGTGTCTGAAATTCCACCACTAACACTATATTCGGTATCGTAAGAATCAGTCAATATCGTCCAACCACTCACACCGTCAGTAGACGATTCCCAGTGTCTATCCAAACCATTTGCAGGAAAAGAAGCATTTTCAACAATAACAGAGAAATCAGTATCTGGACAAACTTTCAGTGAACTTGTTACCGTTCCAGCAGTTGGTGTGCCTGAGCAATCTGCAAGTGCCTGAATATCTACCATATAATCATGAACTTCACCTAATGCTAAAGTATAAGAAGTGTTACAAGGGTCAAAAGAAGTAGGGTCTCCATAGGTATCAAATCCTAACATGACTCTCATTCTGTGTAGTCCTGGTGTTGCTGTATTTGGGATGCTAATAACCACCGAGCTTCCGAATGTTGTAATTCCAGTAGAAGATGTTCCAACTAATTCTGAAGTTTGAAAAATGCCATCATCATCAAAGTCGATCCAAATAGCACAATTATCTCCAGAGGTTCCAGAAGAAATGGTAGTAATATAACTTACACTAGGTGTTAAATCAACAGCTGCAAGACTTGTTTTATCGTCATAAGCGATGGCCGAACAACCTGTCGCTAAGTCGTGAATAAACGTTCCGTTATCACCGTCGATGCTAAAGTCATTAATCATATCATCCGCACACCCTGTTGTAAAAGTGGGAGTACAGTAGGTCTGTGCATAACTATTTGTATTAAAAATCATTACTAATGAAAGTAATAAGAGTATCTGTAATGAAATTAACTTTCGTTTACCGATACTGGACTTGAAATGAGTTGAGTAAATTTTCATATTAGAATAAAAAAGTATTTAAATAAAATAATAAGTTTAAAATAGCACTTATTACAATTAGGGTTCAAAAATATGCAATTATTTTATACAAACGAGAAAGGCTACCCAAATTTGGGTAGCCTTTCATTGTTTAATTATATCTGAAGCTTATTTTAAGACTTCAAATTTCTTTGTAATAACTCCTTTGTCAGTTTTCACTTTAATAGTATAAAGTCCATTTGACAAGTGAGAAACATTTAATTGATAGTTCGTTGTGCTTGATGGAGTCGTATAATAAACAACTTTACCTAAGTTATCTATTATTGTGATGGTTTCCATATTTAAATTAGCTGAATTTTCAATTGTAATATTTGATGAAGTTGGGTTTGGATACAACGTTAAACGTTTGTCTGAAGCAACATCATCAACACCTGTTTTATCACAAGTAACGTCAATTTGTTTTGTTTCAGTTCCACATCCATTTGACAGAACAACAGTTACTGTGTAATCTCCTTCATTTGTGAAAGGATGTGTAGCGAATGGTGTAGTCGTTGTTGTAGTAGCTCCATCACCGAAGTCCCAAGCATAAGAATCTACATTTGCAACGCCAGTTATACCAAAGTCAAACTCACAGTTACCGTTTGGTGAAGAAGTTAAATCTCCTGCAGTTAACAACACACCAGCCGTAATAACAACTGTATCTGAAGCTTCACATCCATTTGCATCTGTTACAGTAACATCGTAAGTGCCTGAAGTTGTAACACTCAATGTTTGATCTGTAGAGTTATCATTCCATAGGTAAGTTGAACCTACATTTTCAGCATCAAGCGTTAATGAAACCCCTCCACAGTAAGCAGTATCTGCCCCTAAGTTAACAAGTGGCAATGCATTTTCTGTGATAACAACTGTATCCGATGTTTCACAATTATTTGCATCTGTCACAGTTACATAGTAATTACCTGCTGTTGTAACGCTCAATGTTTGATTCGTTGAGTTATCACTCCATAGGTAAGTAGACCCTGCGTTTCCTGCGTCAAGTGTTGAAGTGTAAGTAGAACCTGCACAATATGCATCATCTAAACCTAAGTCAACAACTGGTGAAGCAATTTCAGTAATAGTGATTGATCCATTTGCGCTACAATTGTTGGCATCTGTTACAGTCACATCATAAGCACCTGCAGTCATTACAGTCAACGTTTGATTCGTTGAGTTATCATTCCATAGGTAAGTTGCTCCTGCATTCCCTGCATCTAGTGTCAATGAAGAACCAGCACAATAAGTAGTAACACTACCTAAGTCAACAACTGGTAATGCACCTTCTGTAATGGCGATTGATCCATTCGCACTACAATTGTTTGCATCTGTCACAGTAACATCATAAGTGCCTACAGTTGTTACAGTCAACGTTTGATTTGTTGAGTTATCATTCCATAGGTAAGTAGACCCTGCATTTCCTGCGTCAAGTGTCAATGAAGAACCTACACAATAAGCAGTAACACTGCCTAAGTCAACAACTGGTAATGCATTTTCTGTGATAACAACTGTATCCGAAGTTTCACAATTATTTGCATCTGTCACAGTCACATAGTAAGTACCTGCTGTTGTAACGCTCAATGTTTGATTCACTGAGTTATCACTCCATAGGTAAGTAGACCCTGCGTTTCCTGCGTCAAGTGTTGAAGTGTAAGTAGAGCCAGCACAGTATGCGTCATCTAAACCTAAGTCAACTATTGGTAATGCGTTCTCAGTAATAGTGATTGATCCATTTGCGCTACAATTGTTGGCATCTGTTACAGTTACATCGTAAATACCTGCAGTTGTAACACTCAATGTTTGATTTATTGAGTTATCATTCCATAGGTAAGTTGCTCCTGCATTCCCTGCGTCAAGTGTCAATGAAGAACCAGCACAATAAGCAGTAACGCTTCCTAAGTCAACAACTGGCAATGCACTTTCTGTAATAGTGATTGATCCATTTGCGCTACAATTGTTGGCATCTGTTACAGTTACATCGTAAATACCTGCAGTTGTAACACTCAATGTTTGATTTATTGAGTTATCATTCCATAGGTAAGTTGCTCCTGCATTCCCTGCGTCAAGTGTCAATGAAGAACCAGCACAATAAGCAGTAACGCTTCCTAAGTCAACAACTGGCAATGCACTTTCTGTAATAGTGATTGATCCATTTGCGCTACAATTGTTGGCATCTGTTACAGTTACATCATAAACACCTGCAGTTGTTACACTCAATGTTTGATTTGTTGAGTTATCATTCCATAGGTAAGTTGCTCCTGCATTTCCTGCGTCAAGTGTCAATGAAGAACCAGCGCAATAAGCAGTAACGCTTCCTAAGTCAACAACTGGCAATGCGCTTTCTGTAATAGATACAGAACCAGAACCAACACAACCACTTGCATTTGTAACCGTTACAGAATAAGTTCCTACGGCACTAACTGATAATGTTTGTCCTGTTGAGTTATCATTCCATAAATAAGTAGAACCAACGTTTCCTGCATCTAGTGTTATTGAAGAACCTGCACAATAAGAAGTGTAAGCACTTAAATCAACTGTTGGATTTAAACATACGATGTTCACCATATAATCATGTGTTTCACCATAACCTCTAGATAAAGTAATATTACAAGGGTCGTAATCCGTCACGGTTCCACCATAAGCAACCATCACACGCATACGATGAGTTCCGAGTTGTGCAGAAGTAGGAATGTTCACAGGAACATTCGTAATCGAACCATCATTCATACTTGAGATTGTACCAACTGATTCTGTACTTTCAAAAATACCGTTATCGTTAAAGTCAATCCAAATCGCACATTTATCACCTAATTCATAGGTTATAACATCTGCAGTATACGCAGTTCCTTGCTTTAAATCAACAGCAGGAAGTGCTGTACGGTCATCATATCCACCAGAACAATCTGTTCCTAAATCGCTTATAGAAGTGCTATTCTCACCAATCATGGTAAAATCATCAATCATGTCATCATCACATCCATATGAATAAGTTGGTGTACAATAACATTCGTTTGCAGCTTTCATAGTTACAGTAACCACTGCTGAAGTATCTGCGTCGGTTCCGTTACAAGTTAATATATAACGATAATAAGCAGTTGAAGCTACACCTCCAACGATAGTATAAGAATCAGTGTTTGCACCTGCAATTGGTGTCCAAGTTACATTATCGGTAGAAGACTCCCACCCTTTTGTTAATCCAATAGCAGAAGTAGATGCTCCAACGGATGAAATAGTAAAATCATATCCTGAGCAAATACTGATATCCGAAACAGTTCCTGCATTGGGTATTCCAGCACATATTGGTAAAGCAATGATGTTCACCATATAATCATGTGTTTCACCAAAACTTCTAGGGCTTATAACATTACAAGGATCATAACTTGTAACCGTACCAGTATAACCAACCATCACACGCATACGGTGAAGACCTGGTTGAGCTAAAGTAGAAATGTTCACAGGAACATTCGTAATCGAACCACCATTCATACTTGAGATTGTACCAACTGATTCCGAACTTTCAAAAATACCGTTATCGTTAAAGTCAATCCAAATCGCACATTTATCACCTGAATCATAAGTCAAAACATCAGCATTATAAACATCTCCTTGCATCAGATCAACAGCTGCAAGTGCAGTACGATCATCATAACCACCTGAACAACCTGTTGCCAAATCACTTATAGATGTACTATTGATACCTATGATGCTAAAATCATCAATTACGTCTGAATAACATCCATTACTATATACAGGTGTGCAATAGCATTCGTTCGCAGCTTTCATAGTTACCTCTAGAACAGCTGAAGTGTCTGCATCCGTACCATTACAAGTTAATATGTAACGATAATAAGTAGTTGAAGAAA
>JBEBRN010000011.1:0-61055 GCA_040394775.1 Taishania pollutisoli | reverse complement strand
ACTAAACTTCAAATACTTCAAAGAACTTTTTTAAACTTTAATGGGACAGTAATGGCAGAAATTGAAAAGCAAATCTTTGTAGCAGAGCAGGAAAAAATGAACTTGAAAAAAGATCATGTATTAAAAACAAGAAATCTTTATATCGTGTTTCTTAGTATTTTCACACTACTCATTATTGGAGTCTTTTTATTAATATTAAGAGGAAATAAAAACCGAAAAAAACGAGAACTGATTGAACAAGAAGAAAGAAGTCAACGGGAGTTTTCGCAACAACTTTTACAATCACAAGAAAATGAAAAAATTCGTATTTCAAGAGAATTACACGATTCAGTTGGACAAGATTTAATCCTATTAAAAAATAAAGTACAAGTTTTAAAAAACAAAGAACTTGAAACCACTATAAGTTCTACTTTAAATAATATTCGACGAATTACACAAGGGTTGCATCCTTTTGTATTAGAGCAGTTTGGTTTAACTTCTGCACTCAAAAAATTGATTGAAACAGTAGATGTAAATAGCTCAATTTTTATTTACGAAGAAGTTGATGAAATAGATAATCTATTAACAAAGCAGCAAGAATTAGGCGTTTATAGAATTGTTCAAGAGTCAATTAATAATATTCTGAAACATTCAGAGTCTCCTTCAGCATTAATTGTTATAACTAAAGAAGTTACCACTGTTAATGTAAGAATAAAAGATTACGGAAAGGGATTTGATTGGAGCGAGACGTCAAAAATAAAAAACTCTTTAGGTATGAAAACGCTTCAAGAAAGAGCTAAAATTTTGAATGCAGAATTCAATATCGATTCACAATTAAAAAAGGGAACAACAATTGAATTAATAATACCGATTAAAGGTAACTAAAATAGTTCTCAATATTGACTCTCCTTGACTTAAAGAAGGGATTGATAATCACTTTTTACTTGGTAATGGAAGCGTCACAACTAATAATGGATGAGTAAACCTGCTATTATTAGTTGAAATGTTGAAAGACGTATAAAAGACTAATTATCAATTGCTTAGCATTGTAAAGAAGGAAATCAAATATCCATTTCTAATTAAATTACGTGGTACCACGTAGGTTTATTCGTAGTAGTACGTATTGCCCGTCCTTTTAGAAGAAACTACTTTTGTATCATGAGTATTTCACAACTAACTTATAACGACATTCTATCAAAAACGGAACTAGAAATAATACGGTTCGTTTCAGAAGAAAACAGTTCAAAAAAATCGCAAATATTCAAAATGTTTCTTTACGAACAATTGAAAAACATAGAAGTAATATCATTTCTAAACTGAATTTATCGAAAGACACTAATAGTCTAACCAATTGGGCTATGTTAAATAAAAAACTATTTACATGAAACTATTCCTTTTAATCACCTCGTTATTTATTAGTTATGCCTCTTTGGCACAATCTATTACCGCTAACTTTTCAGCAACGCTAAAAATAGTTTGTACCGGGCCTACGTCTGTAAAATTTACCGATCTATCTATAAATCCAGATATGTGGAAATGGTATTTTGGTGATGGTAGTACATCTACCGCGAAAAACCCTACTCATACATATACAACCGACGGAATTTTCGCTGTGAGATTAGTTGTTCAAGACACAATTTATGGGATAACAAGTACATTCAGAGATACCATTAGAATCAGTACTCAAACTCCAAATATCAATACTCCATCTCAGACAGTTTGTCTTCCGAATTATGTGAGTTTTGTAGATGGTTCTGTAAGTTCAGCTGGAATATTATCTAGGTTGTGGGATTTTGGTGATGGCCAAACATCCATATTAAAAAATCCAAATAACACTTATAGCAATCTGGGTTCTTATACTATTTCATTAACCATAACAGATAATTTTGGTTGCTCCACAGTCCAAACAAAAACAAACCTTGTACAAGTTAAAGGTTTTAAGGTAGATTTCAGTGCAGCAAATACTATCACATGTATTAATTCTTTAACTTCGTTTAGTGATGAAACGGTCTATAACTCTCCTCCTGATAGTTGGATTTGGAACTTTGGTGATGGAACAACGTCCTCCAATCTTCAAAACCCTTTACACACATATACTTCAAGTGGAAATTACACGGTCACTTTAACTGCTACTGATGAAGATGGCTGCATCAATACAACTACCAAAACAAATTATATTAATAGTGTCGAAATAACGCCAACCATCACAATAGATAATCCCGTCAGTTGCCCTGGTGGAAATGATGGTGCAGCTACAATTACCGCCACTGGTGGTATGGGTATTAATTATGATGTCAGTTGGAGTAATGCCGAAGTTACGGCGTCGATCTCTGGATTAACATCTGGTTCATATATTGGATCCATTTTTGACAATAACGGCTCTGGTTGCTTTGCTACAACTTCTGTAATTATCCCTGTTGTTGATCTAGATTTACCAATCATCTCTTGCCCTACTGATGTTACTATAAATATGGATGCAGGTTTGTGTACTTCAACAGCAAGTATTGGTGTAGCAACTGCTACGGATAATTGTACGGCGACACCCATAATTACGAACGATGCTCCAACTTCTTTTCCAGCTGGAAACACAACCGTCACTTGGACAGCAAAAGATGCGGTAGGAAGCACTAGTACCTGTACTCAAATCGTTACAGTAACAGATAGTGAAAAACCAATCATCTCTTGTCCTGCAGATATCACCATACATACAGATGCGGGTCAATGCACTTCTACGGAAAGTATTGGCCTTGCTACTGCTACGGATAATTGTACGGCGACACCCATAATTACGAACGATGCTCCAACTTCTTTTCCAGCTGGAAACACAACCGTCACTTGGACAGCAAAAGATGCGGTAGGAAGCACTAGTACCTGTACTCAAATCGTTACAGTAACAGATAGTGAAAAACCAATCATCTCTTGTCCTGCAGATATCACCATACATACAGATGCGGGTCAATGTACTTCTACGGCAAGTATTGGAATCGCTACGGCTACCGATAACTGTACAGTGATAATTACCAACGATGCACCAACAGCTTTTCCAACGGGAAATACAACTGTCACTTGGACAGCAAAAGATGGAGCGGGAAATGCAAATACGTGTACACAGATTGTTACAGTTACAGATATTGAAAAACCAGCTATCTCTTGTCCTGTAGACATCACCATTCATACAGATGCGGGTCAATGTACTTCTACGGCAAGTATTGGAATCGCTACGGCTACCGATAACTGTACAGTGATAATTACCAACGATGCACCAACAGCTTTTCCAACGGGAAATACAACTGTCACTTGGACAGCAAAAGATGGTGCGGGAAATACAAATACGTGTACACAAATTGTTACCGTTACAGATAGTGAAAAACCAGCTATCTCTTGTCCTGCAGACATCACCATCCATACAGATGCGGGTCAATGTACTTCAACGGCAAGTATTGGAATCGCAACGGCAACAGACAATTGTACAGCTGCTCCTATAATTACGAGCGATGCTCCAACTTCTTTCCCTATTGGAAACACAACTGTCACTTGGTCCGCAGAAGATGCTGTAGGGAATTTGAACATTTGCACCCAAATTGTTACGGTGGTAGATAATGAAAAACCGCTTATCTCTTGCCCAGCAAATATCACCGCTTATGGAGATAGTACTTGTCAGTTTGTAATCACAGATTATACCGATTTAGCTATACCAACAGATAATTGTACTGCTTCTCCAATCGTTATGCAAAACCTTGTAGCTGGAACAAGTCTGAACGGAACAGGGAATTACGCTATCATTTTAAGTGCAACTGATGCTACGGGAAATTCAAACACGTGTGCATTTGATATAATAATCATTGATACTCTTCCTCCAATTGTAACTTGCATTGGAAATCAATCAGAAGTGCTCGACCAAAATTGCCAATATATAATGGCTGATTATAGCATAATTACTCCATTTTCAGACAATTGTAGTAATAACGTCCATATTACGCAAATACCTGCAGCTGGAACAATATATGGTGGTCTACAGAATTTACCCATTACCTTGACATTTGAAGATGCCTCTGGAAATAGCACCTCTTGCTCCTTTATACTAGATGTTAAAACAAATGAAATAAATCCAGGGTGTTTAGACGATATTGTCATTGCCACACTTATAACACCAAATGGAGATGGAAAAAATGATACTTGGATTATTCGAGATATTGATTTTATAAAAGAATGTACGGTTCAAGTATTTAACAGATGGGGACAATTAGTATTTGAAACAGTTAACTATCAAAATGACTGGGGAGGTCGATTTAACAACGAAAAATTACCCGATGGAGATTATTATTATATTATCAAATGTAATCATGAAATTAAATATTCTGGTCCATTAACGATTGTGAACTCACTTTAATAAAAACAGATTACTATGCTTAAGAAAACATTTATTTCATCTATTCTTTTTACATTTATTTCAATTACGACTTGTTCTGCTCAACAAATTTTTTTGAATAGTTTATATACTGTAAATCGTTATCAAATCAATTCTGCTTATGCAGGATTTAATTCCAATATGGAAGCATACCTAAGTCATAGAGAGCAATGGGTAGGGATGAAATCAGCGCCCTCTACCAGCTTTTTCAGTCTACAGTCTGTTGTTGGTGAAAACATTGGATTAGGAGGTACAATTGCGTATGATCAAACAAATTTAATTAATACCTTTTCTGGTGCCGCTTCTTTTGGATATCGTATAAAATTAGGAAAGGCACATAATATTAGATTAGGCGTTTCCGCAGGCATCTATCAATTATCTATTAATATGAGAAAGGCAATTGTAGATGACCCATTTGATAATATTATTTTGGATGGAAATCGCTCTCAAATTTCCTTTAAGAATGAAGTGAGTTTATACTATAATTATAAAAAATTAGAGTTTGGCCTATCGATACCTCAAATGTTTGAAACTGCAAAAACAAAAAACCTTAGTGCTAAACTAGCAAATGTTCAATTAAAACGACATATTGTTGCTTTTCTCGGATATGATATTCAATTGAATAATAAGTGGAGTATTCAGCCATCATTACTTTATAAAAGCTTTAATTTAAAAAATAATCAGTTGGATATAAATGCTCAAGTAACCTATAATAATTTTATCAGTTTAGGTACGGGATACAGAACAAACAATGGTTTTAAAGCTCAATTTGGAGTACTGATTAAAGATATCTTTCAATTAGCTTATGCATATGAATTCTCCAATACCCACTTACGAAAGTTCAACAGTGGAACGCATGAAATTATGCTTGGAATTAAGTTCCGTAAAAAAGAAAAAGACGTTGTACCTGAACTAGTTGTAGAAAACAAACCTGAGCCCATTTTTGAGTCTACCGAAGTCGAAAAAATAATAGAAGAAAAAGTTAGTTCAGCACCAATCATTGAGCCTTCCGAGACAGAAAAAATTGACTCCACAATTTCAGATATTAAAATTCAGTTTCCGTTAAATAATACCAGTCTCGATAAAGCGTTCACATCCGAATTGGATAAGTTGGCAGAAATGATGAAAGAACATCCTCAATTAAAGATAGAAATCATTGGACATTCATGTGATTTAGGTACTGATCCAATTAAAAATAAGATTGCTCAACAAAGAGCAGATGTCGTGAAGAATTATTTAATCAGTAAAGGAATTAATTCTTCCCGTTTATCGAGTATCAGCAAAGGTGATCGTGAACCACTTGTCCCAAATATATCAGAGGAAAATAGACAGAAAAATAGACGAATTGAATTTAGAGTGATTCAATGAAAGTCATCCGAATAAAACAAATTGGATAATGGACATAAAACCATATTATTCAATTTGTTTACTCTCTTTTAATCAATTGAGATATACCTTATGGAAATGGAGCGTTTCATGTTTCGCCACACATTCCTTTTCTATGCAATGAAATCGACACACATCGGATTTTACAGCCAATAAACACTCCTTAAAAACACCAAAAAACACTTTTCTCATCAATTTTCTAAATTAAATTTTTATTCTGCTTCATTTATTATCGAAAAATGTATATCTTCAACATCCTTATTAAAATAAGAATAGATGAAAGCAATTAAAAAAGATTGGAACGCTATAAAAGTAAATGACAGTTGGGCGATATTTAAAATCATGGCCGAATTCGTAGATTCGTACGATCGCTTAGCGCAAATTGGTCCATGTATCTCCATTTTTGGCTCTGCGAGAACAAAACCCGATAATAAATACTACGAAATCGCGAAAGAATGTGCGAAAGAATGTGCTGAAAGTGGCTTTGGTGTCATCACAGGTGGTGGCCCTGGAATCATGGAAGCTGCAAACAAAGGCATACAAGAAGCTAATGGTATTTCCGTGGGATTGAATATTAATCTGCCTCACGAACAAGAGCCGAATGGCTATATTGATTACGAACATAATTTCAGCTTCCGCTACTTTTTTGTGCGTAAAGTAATGTTTGTGAAATACGCACAAGGGTTCGTGATTTTACCAGGTGGTTTTGGAACACTCGATGAATTATTCGAAGTAATTACTTTAATTCAAACCAAGAAAATCATTAAAAAGCCTATTATTTTAATGGGTAAGGATTATTGGCAAGGATTAATGGATTGGGTGAAAACAACAATGGTAGAAGAGGGAAATATCTCCGAATCTGACTTAGATTTATTTAAAATCACCGATTGCCCGAAAGAAGCCGTTCAATATATTGAGGAATTCTATAAAACAAACGAATTACGTCCTAATTTTTAAGAAAAATAATGGGAGGATGAAGGAATTCTTTCATCCTCTTTTCTTTGTGAGATTTATTTTGAAATATTATTGTTTAAAAAGAGAATCTATTTCAGACTAATGAAAATTCTAAATTCAACGACGGATTAGGATGTCACATTGATTTTTTCGCCGGGACACAAACGACGACCACGAAGTAGCACCGAAGGTAAATTGCCGTTACAAAAATAACTGTCTGAGCGCTAGCGAGTTTTATTTTTGTAGGTGATGAGGAAGAGTTGGGTGGCGGAAAATATCACGGTGACGAGGTTTTTGTTACTTTTTGACGGACAAAAAGTAAAAGAAAAATAAAGAATTGATATTTTAAGAATCAATACAAATTGTAACTTAGCACAACAAAACAAAGTAATACCTCTTTGTTTGTAATTAGCTTTTTAATTCACGAAAATAATACCTTTGTAAAAACGCATGTTAATATGGAAATTTCAGAAAGTTTAGTAGATCATATCTCGCATTTAGCAAAATTGGAATTTGACGTCACTGAAAAAGTAGCGATTCAGCAAGATATGTCTAAAATTGTGAACTTTATGTCTAAATTAGATGAAGTGGAAACTGATAATGTGGAACCTTTAGTATTTATGTCGCACGAAATCAACGTACTTAGAGAAGATATTCCACAAGTAACGGTGACGAAAGAAGAGGCGTTAAAAAATGCCCCGAAAAAGGATTCTGACTATTTCCGTATCCCGAAAGTCCTTCATGGAAAGTAACTTCTTCCAGTTTTAATGTCATAAATCTATTTTTTGGCGTTATATTCAAGCACACATTGAAAGTATGACGTTTGTAATCATCTTCTTAATTCTTCTAACTGCGTTTAGTCTTTATGAGTATCGCAACTCACGAGACATGAAGAATATTACGACGATGATTTCCAAATCAAAGTATAAAAATACCGTTCACGAATTACAACGCTATCAAACCTACATTCTGTCTTTTATATTAGGTGGATTAATCGTCGCTATTGCACTTACTTCGACCATCTACGACAACATGATTTTTGTGAGTCATATTGTGGAACAAACAAATCCCCAAGAAGCCGACACACTCGATATCACTTTCAACCTTCCGCCTCCAGAAGAAGAAAAACAACAAGAGGAAATTCAGAAGTTAACGAACTTCGAAGCGCCTGATGTTCAAAATGCTGTTGCCAATCAAGAAGCGAAAGAAGGCGCTCAAAATTATGTGGGTAATGATGCCCATCCAAAGCAAAACAATGCTACTTCCGTGGAGGAGGATGTGAAAGAATTTGAACGTCAACTTTTTGAAAATGCTGGAGGAAATTCTCAACGAGCAGAGATTCAACGTCAACGCGAAGAAACGCAACGAAGAAAAGAGAAATTTGAACAAGATCAAAAAAATGCCAAAAACAATGCTAATAACGGCGTTGGTACCTCAACAAAGAAAGGAAAAACAATGGTTTCTTTCTATCTTCCAAACAGAAATCCACATAACAACGACGTTTCAAACATTAAAAACCCTGGCTATACCTGTGAACAAGGTTCTTACGGCGAAGTGACCATCAAAATTAAAGTAAATTCAATGGGACAAGTGACAAGCGCGACACCAGCAGCGAGTTATTCCAATTTGAATCCTTGTTTGGTGGAACAAGCCCTTAAATATGCTAAAATTTCAAAATTTAATGCCGCCGATGCAAATTCTCAAGACGGCACCATAACGTATATATTCATGCCCTAAAATTGATCGAATGTTTAAACAATTTATGACTGGACTATTTGGATTGACCGCACTGTCAATCTCCGCACAAAACAAACCGATGAAAATTAATTATCCCATCACTAAGAAAGTGGACACAGTCGATGTGTATCACGGAATTAAAGTCGCTGACCCATATCGTTGGCTAGAAGATGATCGCTCAGCAGAAACTAATCTTTGGGTAGATAAACAGAATGAAATCACGAATTTTTATTTGGATCAAATTCCTTTCAGGGATAAAATAAAAGCTAAACTGGAGAAAATTTGGAATTATGAACGTATTTCAAGCCCGGTAAAACATGGTGATTATTCCTATTATTATAAAAATAACGGCTTACAAAATCAAAGTATTGTTTACCGAATCGATAAAGAAGGAAAAGAAGAGGTTTTCTTAGACCCTAATACTTTTTCAGCAGACGGAACGACTTCTTTAGGCGAAATTAGCTTTACGAAAGACGGTTCAATTGTTGCTTATTCTATCTCTGAAGGTGGAAGTGATTGGCGAAAAATCATCGTATTGGATGCAAAAAGCAAAAAGCAAATCGGCGATATCTTGATTGATGTGAAATTTAGCGGTATTTCTTGGAAAGGAAATGAAGGCTTCTTCTACTCTAGTTATGATAAACCAACAGGAAGTGAACTTTCTGCGAAAACCGATCAACATAAGCTATTCTACCACAAATTAAATACGCCACAAAAAACAGATGAAGTGATTTTTGGCTTAGACATTAAACGTCGTTATGTCGGTGGTCAAGTGACTGATAATCAAAAATATTTAGTGATTTCAACAGCCAACGCAACTTCTGGAAATGAATTGTATGTGAAAGATTTAAAAACAGGAATAATCACACAGTTGAACGAAGGTTTTGACATCGACGCATCTGTTTTCTATTCGGACGATGATAAATTTTATATCCAAACAAACTATAAAGCGAAGAACAAACGCATCATGACGGCTTCGGTAAATGCACCAACGTTGAAAGATTGGAAAGAATTTATTCCAGAAACAGAAAACGTTCTCAATGTCACCACAGGAGGAAAATTCATCTTCGCACAGTACATGAAAGATGCGATTTCGTTCATTAAACAATATGATTTGAAAGGAACGTTACTGCGCACGGTTGAATTACCTGGTGTCGGAACAATCGGTGGTTTCTCGGGTGAAGACGAAGATAAGGAATTGTATTATACGTTCACCAATTACGTGACGCCTCCAACGATTTACAAATACGATTTAGCACAAAATAAGTCGGTGGTTTATCGCCGTCCACAAATCGATTTCAATCCTGATTTGTATGAATCAAAACAGGTTTTCTACCCGTCAAAAGATGGCGTAGTTATTCCGATGATTATCACTTACAAGAAAGGAACGAATTTGAATGGGCAAAATCCAACTATCCTTTACGGTTACGGTGGTTTCAACATCAGTTTACCTCCTTCGTTTAGCGTAACGACGGCCGCTTGGTTAGAAATGGGCGGAATTTACGCTGTTGCCAACTTACGTGGTGGTGGTGAATATGGAAAAAAATGGCACGATGACGGAACCAAAATGCAGAAACAAAATGTGTTCAACGATTTCATCGCCGCAGCAGAATATTTGATCGATAAGAAATACACTTCTAAAAGCTATTTAGCCATTCGTGGTGGTTCCAATGGTGGATTATTAGTCGGCGCTTGTATGACACAACGCCCTGATTTATTCCAAGTAGCCATTCCACAAGTCGGCGTTTTAGATATGTTGCGTTACAATAAATTTACCGCTGGAGCAGGCTGGTCATACGATTATGGAACGGCAGAAGATTCACCAGAAATGTTTGGATACTTACGTAAATATTCACCTTTACACGCATTGAAAAAAGGCACGGAATATCCAGCAACAATGGTCACAACAGGTGATCACGATGATAGAGTTGTTCCAGCACACAGTTATAAATTTGCAGCCACTTTACAAGCTGACCAAGCAGGAAGTGCGCCCGTTTTAATTCGTATCGATAGAAATGCGGGTCACGGAGCAGGAAAGTCAACCGCTGCGATGATTCAAGAAAATGCAGATATCTTTTCGTTTATTTTGTCACAGATGAACTTTCAGTGGAAGGAATGAGAAGTTAATGGTGAAGGATTAATGGTTAATGAAGGTAGGATGGAGTTGTAATTGGTGAAGAATCCTTGGCGTTCTTTGCGACTTCACTTCGATAAACTCAGTACATCGCTTTGCGAACGTGGCGGTTAAGAACGGAACCTTTACAGGTCATATGACGCTGGGGTAACAGACTAAAATCAATATTTTAGACTACGAGTTACGATTCCGTTGTTTATTCTTCTTGATTATCTAATTCACTATCTTTTCGCATTCCTAGTTCCTTTGCACCTAGAGGGCTTATCACACTATTCCCTAATTTTTTCTCTAATTCTTTCCGTGCATTTCCGGCTACAGAACCGCCTTTTCGTGCAATAGACTTACTCTCCAACAATGTTTTTGGTTTATGCTTTTTAGAAAGTTCTGTTGTTGATGTTTCTGCTAACATATTCAATATCAACTCCAAATTTGTCATATTGTCTCTGAGATTCTCCTTCTTTAACTCTTTAAAGTCCTTATATTCTTTTGTAGTAAATCCAGCCCAAGCCTTTGTTATCTCGTCAGTAAGTATAGCGTATTCTAAACCCTTTTTTACTCCTCTTGAATCCCATTCGTCAGTTAATTCTTTCCTTACCTCAATACTTTTTAATCGTTGGTTAATCCAATTTTTGGAATATCCTTTTTTCAAATAGGTTTCCATAGCTCTATCAAAAGCTAATTCAGGGTCCTCGGTTTCCTCAATACGTTCATATCCAACTTTTGCCAACCAAATCTTAAAAGGCTCTGCTTTAGGTGAAGGTATTGATTGAATTAATCGTAAAAGCTGCTCTGTATCAGCAACGTCCGTTTTATAGAATTTCCCATCAACTGATTGCATTTTCAGTTGACTACATTTTGTAGCCAACTCGCTTCCTTCTTGCTTAAGTCTCGTTTTTAATACACTCCAATATTTTCTTGGGTTTGGGCTATCTGTTAAAATTCCAATTATATCAACAATCGAAAAAAACCACTTTTCAAGTTCATTATCCCATAAAACTCTAACTTTCTGGTCTTGAAATAATCTAATTGCTTTTTCTTTTGTCATATCTTATAAAATAAACTTACCCAAAGATAAAAAAATCAATTTGAATAAGCTATTTTGCAGTATTCATGATTTTTTACAATCAGTGCTAACGTTTTTCAGCAACAAGAAAATGCAGATATCTTTTCGTTTATTTTGTCTCAGATGAACTATCAGTGGAAGGAATGAGAAGTTAATGGTGAAGGATTAATGGTTAATGAAGGTAGGATGGAGTTGTAATTGGTGAAGAATCCTTGGCGTTCTTTGCGACTTCTTTGTGAACTTGGCGGTTAAGAACGGATTCTTGATCTTCTTCAATTCCCATATTTTGAAAAAATTATCAAAAACTCCAACCCTTTTTCCCTTTAATTAAAGAATTCTATTAATTTTACTCGTATGATACAGAGAGGTTTATTTTTTCTTTGGTTATGTCTATCTACAGCTACAGCGTTGGGTCAAGGTTGGATTCCTGTCGGTGCGAGGGCTAATTCTATGGCAAATGCCGTCGTTGCAGATGTCGATGCTTGGAGTTATTTCCACAATCCGGGTGCTTTAGGATATATGAAAACGGCTTCTGTCGGGGCGAGTTATGAAAATCGCTATCTACTCAAAGAATTACAGACACAAGCTTTGGTATATGTTCAACCGTTGAAAGCAGGCGTTTTATCGATTGGCGTTCAGTCGTATGGCTATAAAGTCTATCGCTCGAATCGTTTTGGTATTGGTTATGCATTGAAATTACACGAGAAAATATCGATGGGTGTTCAATTGAATTACCAAGATGTTTGGGTGCAGAACTACGATTACATCGGAACGGTAACGGCTGAATTTGGTATTCTAGCACAAATAAATCAAAAAATAAGTTTAGGCTTTAGCGTGATGAATTTGAATCGAGCACGTATAATACGAACTCCTGACGAACGTTTTGGCACTTTTTTCCGAGTGGGAATGAAGTATCAAATCTCCAAATTAGCAGCTATAAATGTAGAGGTAGAAAAAGAGATAAGATCTAAAATCCGCCCACGATTAGCGGTTGATTATCAAATCATTCATAACTTCTTTCTGCGCGTTGGAGCATCATATAACCCTCCTGAAATTGCTTTTGGTGTTGGATATGAATTTAATTTTGGATTGAAAATAGATGCCGGTTCCTCGTGGAGACAACATTTAGGATGGTCGCCACATGTGGGATTAACGTATGACTTTAAAACCAAAGAAAAGGCTAAAAAATGACACGGAAAATTTCTTTCGTTTTCAAATCCCTTTTGTTGGTCGCTTTTTGTACAACATCCACAGCTCTTTTGGGTCAAACACAAGAAGAAATAATTCAAAGTAGAATAGAATTCATCTCCGAACAAATGGAAGATGAAGACATGGACTTAACGGACGTGGTCGATGTCCTCAATCAATATTATGATCATAAAATAAATCTCAATGGTGCAACAGCAGACGAATTACGGTCGTTGATGTTATTGACGGATATCCAGATAAATGATTTATTGCTACATATTAAACGTTTTGGAAAACTCATTTCGCTCTACGAATTGCAATCATTGCGGTATTGGGATATGAATACCATTCAATTAATTCTGCCGTTTGTCATGGTCGATGATAAACTACTACAAGCACACTTTACCTTTAAAGATGTCATTAAATACGGAAAATTCGATGCTTTTTTGCGGTATCAACGAACACCTGAACATAAATCAGGGTATGACAAAATTCCGTTGGAAGAGAAAAAACAATCGAGTAAATACTATTATGGAAGTCCTGATAAATACTATACACGATTGCGTTATACCTATCGGAATAATATCAGCATAGGATTGACGGCCGAAAAAGACCCAGGAGAACAATTTTTCAAAGGTGCCCAGAAATACGGTTTTGATTTCTATTCTTTCCATTTGTACTATCACGGAGGTAAATATTTGAAAACCGTAGTGATTGGTGATTATCAAGTTCAAATTGGACAAGGACTCAACTTATGGACTGGTTATGCTTTTCGTAAAACGGCGGATGTCGCCAATATCAAACGGAATGCGTTGCCCATTAAAGCGTACACTTCTGCTGATGAAGCGCGATTTTTACGTGGAGCTGCCACTGAATTAGGCTATAAGGATTGGAGTTTGTTACTTTTTGGTTCCTATAAAAAGATGGATGGTAGCGTCTTTTCAGATACTTTGGAGGAACAAGATTTGAACCTCGTTACTTCGATCAATTTAACTGGATTACACCGTACTACTTCCGAAATTGCTAAACGAAATTCATTAGGAGAAGCCATTGCGGGCACGAATCTTAAATACGGAAAACGTAATTTTAATGTAGGCGTTGCTGCCGTTTATCAAGGTTATGACAAACCGTACCAAAGAGAAGTTTCTCCTTACAATCAATACAGTTTTCGAGGACAACACAAAGTCAGTTTAAGTGCCGATTACAATTATATCTGGCGAAATCTCAACTTATTTGGCGAAGTTTCCTCCGCTGGTCATGGTGGTGAATATGCCGTTATTCAAGGGGCTATTTTGGCGATCGATTCCCGTGCGACGATTAGTGCTTTTTACCGAAATTTTTCCCGTGGATATGGTACTTCGTACAACAATGCGATGAGTGAATGGAGTAGCACCCAAAATGAAGAAGGCATCTATTTAGGTTTAAATGTAAAACTAACAGATGCGTGGAATGTGAGTTCATATTATGACATCTTTCGTCGTAAATGGTTGTCATTTGGAGCAGATGCGCCCTCAAAAGGACATGAGTTTTTATTCCAAGTGAACTATAAGCCGACACGAAAAATGGAAATATATGCTCGTTATCGTCAGCAATTGAAACAAATTAATGGTGCTTCCATGGGCGACGGGTCGATTACCGAATTGGATAATGAAAACCATCAGAATTACCGATTGAACTTTTCCTATCAAGTGACTGATAATATTCGTATCGCAAGTCGTATCGAATTTGTCCAATATCACACACCGACGAGAGGAAATAACAAAGGTATTTTACTGCAACAAGATGTGATTTTCCGCCCAAAAAGTTTTCCGTTGGATGTGACGGCACGTTTGGCACTTTTCGATACCGATTCCTATTATTCTAGAATCTATTCCTTTGAGGCAAACGCACTCTACACCTACTCTATTCCATCGTATTACTACCAAGGAACACGTGCTTATTTCTTAATTCGCTACACCTTTTTACGGAAATTCAATGTTTGGGTAAAATACGGACAGTTCATTTATTCCAACCGTAAATCCACAGGAAGCGGCCCTGAAACAATTCAAGGAGGAACAAAATCCGATATTACGGTTCAATTGAGAATGACGTTTTAAGAAGCAGGTATTTTTAATTAATTATTTTTTAGGTATTTAAATAAAATTTCAGAGTAAACGGTGTTAAATTTTTGGAAGGTAAATAATTTTTAAATAAATTAGTAAAAATTCCTTAATTACCATATTATGAAAATTAATCAAAAGAAATCGAATATCATTTCGAAAACAACAAGAGCACTTTCGTTCTTTGCCCTTTTAACAAGTTTAAATACGGTCTATTCTCAGTCGAATACACTTCCGTCAAATGGAAATGTAGGTATAGGAACCACCTCACCAGTAAGTTACAAGTAAACGGAAGTGCGATGATTGATTCTACTTTGACTGTAAAAGATTCGCTAGTAATTCAAAAAGGAGCAAGAGTCAAAGATGTTTTAACAGTGGATGGAGATGTTATCTTAAAATCTAATCTGCTTATCAAAAAAGATTTTAAAGTAAATGGAAATTCTATTCTGAAAGGTGATGTTGTTATTAAAGAAGGTAATTTGAAAATAAAATCAATTGCTGACACTTCCTTGCCCGGAAATGGTGTACTGATGATTAATAGTAATGGAAAGGTTGTAAATGGTGGTGATTTAAGGAATCTTTTGTATTCTCTAACTTACCTAAATGAAGGTTGTGCTTTAGATATGAACGGTGGGATTATTCCTGCTCCTCCTTTTTGGCAAGCAGATCCAAATCGTATGTTTCTTCTAAATGGACAATGTTCTCGTGATGTTAAGTTGGGAGTTGGTATAAAACCAACAGCTAAATTTCACATTTTGATAGAGAGATTTTCAACTACGCTACCAATTCTTGTTGAAAAAGCAACTGTGGGTAATCAACCAGCATACAAATTACTTCAACTAGATAACAACGGCGTTCTTTCTGCAAGAGAAGTAAAAGTAGATTTGGACGTTTGGCCAGATTACGTATTTAAAAAAGAGTATGAATTAAAGCCTATTTATGAGCTTAAATCATTCATCAACCAGCATGGACATTTGCCAAATGTACCAACAGCACAAGAAATAGAATCAAACGGTGTGAATTTAGGGGATATGGCGAAAATAACCATGGAAAAGGTGGAAGAACTAACTTTGTATTTAATTAAATTACAAGAAGTAGTAGATAAGCAACAGCAACAATTAGCAGAACAACAAAAACTAATTGAGAAACAACAGCAACAGATTAATGCTTTATTGAAATAATGAAAACAATTAAACTGATGTATCATGAAAGCATTAAATTCTATTATCGTTTTTCTTCTACTGATTGTCTTCGTAAATAAACAAGTACACGCTCAAGAAGAATTTAGTTCCTTAGATGAACTGAACACGTATATTTACCAAAAAACGGACTTGAAACAGGTTACAAAAGGCTATTTTTTAAATTATCTTTTGGACATGACACCCGAAAAAAGAGAAGAATTATTTAAACAATTTTCTTCTAACAAAACGGATATTAATAAAATAGTCAGTTTTGGGACGATGTTGGAGCAAACAGACGTTTCTCAACAGTTCAAAGTAGACAGCTTGTTTTTTCCAATTATGAACGAGTTATATTCCAATAATGGGTATCGAACCATGCGAATACCGCTGATAATTGCCAATGTCAATTTGTCTTATATCAATGATGAAACGTTTAATAATGTATTTTTAAAACACGTTGGTTCACAGCCGTTTGACGAATTGACCAAAGAACAAATCCAACATCAAAATATCTCTTTTTCTGGATTATTTGTTGATACACTCGTTAATAATCACATTCAGATTTATTGGAATAGGGAAATGTTTCTTTCCAACACACGAAAAGCCGTTGACAGAGTGCAGTTAATTATTCGTAAAGATACATTTGATTTAGCTGAAAATGAATATTTTAAATTAGAAGATTTTTATTCATACAGTGTGCCATTAACACAATTAAAAATTAACGTTTCTTTTTCCGACGGCAGTACCTCGTTATCAGAAAACGATGTCTTTTTTTTAAAATATACCGAAAAAGAAAAACTCATTACGGTTGATGAATTTACGGCAAAAGCAGGTAATTATTTTCCATGGAGTATGATGAATGGCGGTTTTGACGAGTTGGCGACAATAAATGGCTACCCCGAATTAGATTTTAATGTTTTGTGGGGTTGCGACCCACAAGGTAAAAAGACCTTGGACAAACCTTTTATCATGGTGGCAGGTTGGGGGCCTTATACGGATAATGATAATATTAACAAGCCACAAGGTTGGCCTTCCTCTATTCAAGATTTTTATTACAACATTAATCAAGAAGGATATATTGACTCGTTGGTTGGAGCAGGGTACGATGTGATTTTTGCCAAATTTAACCCTCCAAATGCCAATACACTATTAAACTCTATTCAGTTGGAACAATTGATTAAGTTAGTAAACGCTGAAAAATTCAGCCAAGGGTCGTATCAAGAAAATGTAATTTCGGGTTACAGCGCAGGGTCGATGTGTGTTCGTCTAACCTTGGAGCGTATGGAACACGCTCATTTACAAGGCGGAAGTGAACATCATCATTGTAAGTTGTTCGTTTCGTTTGACGGTGAGCAAGGAGGCGCAAACGTTCCATTGGGAATACAACATTCGGTGAAATATTTAAAGGATTATCACACATTGTCTAGTAATGCTTTTCCAAATTATACGATATATGCACTTTTTTATATTCTTAACGCACCGTTATCGCAAGAGTTGTTGCGCTATTTCTATACGGAAACAGGAACGAGTACCAATAAAAAACAAGGTGCGCATCCTGCTAGAGTAGCCTTCATGCAATGGTTTACCACTTTTAACCACGCCAAAAATACACACAACCCAAACTATCCTGCTTTTACACGCAATATTTCGTTATCAAACGGAACAAGTGTACGAACCGCAAACTCGCCATTAAGCACCTATTTTCCATACACGCCCGAAATAGGGAAACAAATTTTCTATAATGAGAAAGTTACTGATTGGTTAGGCGTTATTCCGCTATTGAAATTGAGAACGCAAACCTATTTATTGGGAAGAAGTGACGGATTGGTGTTTAAAAATGAAATAAAAGTACCTTTTAGCACTTGGAGCTTACGTATGGAGGCTTACACCAACAATCCTTTAATTTTGGATAATGCCCCTGGAGGTACGACGTTTATTTCTGACCCAAATAAGTGTGCCGACCCGAATATTATGTATCAAGTATTACGAAGATTAGAAGAAAAAACACAGTATATGGGTTTTGGACATGCTGATGTTGTGAAATATGATGCGATGTACAGTTTTACACCTACGTTATTAACCCACGACATACGTAATTTTACACCTACCAATACCGCAGGTGGTGGGTTGTTGTATTACGACATGAAAGCACAAGGATTGATGTATACTTCAATGACAGATTTCTTAAACAATACTACTAATCCATTTTATGGCTACCCCCATTTAGCACACCCGAGCGATCATTACACCACTTATACGCCTTTTGATGCTATTTTTTCTTGGGATAGGTTAAATACCGTCCACATTCAGAGTGAAGAAGCCCAATGGAATAATAATGGACAAAATTTGAATTGTACATACAGTTTCATGGATTTATTGGGAGGTGACACCCCAAAACACAATCGTTGGGAGCAAATGGAATCGCCAGTACGTTCTGAAATGCGAAGTTTTATATTAAGCGAAGCAGATGTTTACAATACATACATTCAAAATCGACGTTATGGTTGGAATGCCAATCCTAACAGTGTTTACAAGGCGGATATTATCTCTAAACATCAAATTTTTGCAGGCGATAGTGTTACGCAACGTACCGATTTTAAAGAAGTGGAAATTGCCGAAAATGCAGACATACGTTTTATTGCTTGTGAGGGAATAACGCTCAAAGCAGGTGTACACATCAAAGCAGGTGCAAAATTTCATGCGAAGATTGACTCGCAAATTTGTGCGTATTGCTCACATTCGGGCATACCGCCTTACAATGACGGAAGACATTCCTATACTGCTGAAGAATACGTAAATGAAGAAACGACTTCTGTCTATTCTGAAACGTTGTTGTTTAAGTTGTACCCCAACCCAAGTAGTGCTACCGCAACCATTGAAATTGTAAAAGAAGATGTGAATGTTTTTAATTACGATGTATTCGACATTAGCGGTAAATTGATTGAAAAAGGTGTGGCAGAAGGAAAGATAAAACAACTTTCCTTACCACAAGGAATGTATATTGTTAAAGTTAAAACAAATGAACTATGGGAAAGCAAAAAATTAATTATGTATTGATACTATTTTGTATGGGAGTTCTTTGGAACTCCTGTACAAAAATATCAAAAGAACTTACAGTAGTAGAATTCGTCATACTCAATCCTGCGAATGGAAAGCCGTTTGCAAATGTTCCTGTGAGGATTGATGAGCGGAGAAGTACCAACAAAGGTGTTATGGCTGAAACAATTTTTGAAGGACAAACAGATGCCAATGGTAAGTGTAAATTTGAATTTCACGCTAAAAAAGGTAGTGGTCATTGGTATGTACCCTATATTGATGAAAGTTATTTTGGAGATTATGCTAATTGGGAATATTTAGTTCGCCCTGCTATCAATTGGAATCCTATTACAAAAGACCAATACAACGAGGCGAGGTATGAGATTGTTTTTTATGCGTATTTAAGAGAAGTTTTTAAAAACACTCACTGTGAGGGGGGGGGGGATACTATTTATGTTCATTATGAACCTAGTTTAGTTACAGGAACCGCTGGAGTTATAAGGAATTTTAAATATGGAGGGTGTTCGGAACATTCAACTGGTGGCGGTTGGGGGGGGGCTCCAATAGGATATGTCCCTGTTTTCATGGGTAAAAACAGATATACGTATGATATACATCGCTTAAGCGGTATAACATACGGTAAAGACTCTATCTATTTAGAACAAGGAGAAATAGGAACGATTGAAATAAATTATTAAGTTGTATCCCAACCCAAGCACCACTACTGCAACAATTGAAATTGTAAAAGAAGACGTTACCGCTTTCAATTACGATGTATTCGACATTAGCGGTAAATTGATTGAAAAAGGTGTGGCAGAAGGAAAGATAAAACAACTTTCCTTACCACAAGGAATGTATATTGTTAAAGTTAAAACAAATGAACTATGGGAAAGCAAAAAATTAATTATGTATTGATACTATTTTGTATGGGAGTTCTTTGGAACTCCTGTACAAAAATATCAAAAGAACTTACAGTAGTAGAATTCGTCATACTCAATCCTGCGAATGGAAAGCCGTTTGCAAATGTTCCTGTGAGGATTGATGAGCGGAGAAGTACCAACAAAGGTGTTATGGCTGAAACAATTTTTGAAGGACAAACAGATGCCAATGGTAAGTGTAAATTTGAATTTCACGCTAAAAAAGGTAGTGGTCATTGGTATGTACCCTATATTGATGAAAGTTATTTTGGTTTACAGGGTGAGGGATTTGATTTTTCATATTTAGCTCGTCCTGCTATAAATTGGGACCCTATTATAAAAGACCAATACAATGAGGCGAGGTATGAAATTACGTTTTATGCTCATTACTATTTAAAAATTAAAAATTTACATTGTGAGGGTTCTACGGATACATTGGTTTATCATGCATGGACACCTGATTTCCCTGGGGGAGGTGGGGCGTACGATTATACAACCACTCGACCAGGTTGTGTTAATTTTCAATTTGAAGACCCTGCTCGTGTTTATATGGGTTGGCAAAAAGTAGAATGGGAAGCAAGAAAATCAAGCGGTATAACATACGGTAAAGACTCTATCTATTTAGAACAAGGAGAAATCGGAACGATTGAAATAAATTATTAATTTAAAAATTATGCGATGAAAACTAATCATATATTAACCTTGCTTTTAATTCTTTCTTTATCTGTTCTTTTGAACTCTTGTACTAAAGTATCGACCGAATTAACAATCATTGAGTTTGTGATGCTTAATCCAGCTAACGGTGAGCCATTCGTTGGTGTTCCTGTGAAGATAAACGAAGAAGAAGCAAAAAAAGCAGGGATTGTTTCGCATACCATTTTTGAGGGAGAAACAGATGCTAACGGTAAGTGCAAATTTGAATTTCATGCTAAAAAGGGAAGTAACTTCTGGTATTACCCTTATATTAATGAAGGCTACTTTGGAACACAAGGAGAAGGATTTGATTTTTCCTATTTAGCTAGACCAGTAGTGTCTTCTTACGCGATAAAAAAAGACCAATACAACGAAGCAAGGTATGAGATAACGTTTTATGCGTATCTGAGAGAGGTATTTAAAAACACACACTGTGAGGGAATTGAAGATACTATTTATATTCATTATGAACCCAGTTTAGTTACAGGTACTGCTGGTGTTATAAGAGATTTTAAGCTAGGAGGATGCGAAGAACATTCAACAGGTGGAGGTTGGGGTGGAGCACCACAAGGATATGTTCCAGTTTTCATGGGTAAGAACAAATATACCTACGAAGTGCATCGTTCAAGCGGTATAACATACGGTAAAGACTCTATCTATTTAGAACAACAAGAAATGGGAATAATAGAGATTAACTACTGATTTAATAATTATGCGATGAAAAATAAATAAAACCTATTCCTTCATCGTATACCAAAAAAACAAAATTACCGCTATATTTGACCTAGTTTAAAAATTACACACATGATCCCTTTTTCCCCTCCTAGAATTGACCAAAAAGTAATTGACGAAGTAACAGCTGCCTTAAAAAGCGGGTGGATAACGACGGGCCCAAGAACGAAGCAATTTGAAAAAGAAGTGACTGCTTATTGTGGATGTAAAACTACGGTGGCGGTAAACTCTTGGACAATGGGCATGCAAGTTTTGTTGGCTTGGTGGGGAATAAAAGAAGGTGATGAGATAATTTTACCCGCTTACACGTATTGTGCCAGTGCGAATGTGATTGTCCATTCTGGCGCAAAACCAGTCATGGTAGATATTGATGAAAAAGATTTTAATATTTCCGTAGAAAATATCCGAAAAGCGATTACGCCAAAGACAAAAGCGATTATTGCGGTTGATATTGCAGGTTTTCCGTGCGATTACGACGAAATACTAGCATTAGTGAAAAGCCCAGAAGTAGTGACCCAGTTTTCGGCAAATAATGAACTACAAGAAAAATTAGGAAGAATTATCGTTTTATCGGATTCGGCACATAGTTTTGGAGCTATTTATAAAGGACGTAAAAGCGGTTCGTTAGCGGATGTTTCGTCTTTTTCTTTTCATGCAGTAAAAAACTTAACGACAGCTGAAGGTGGCGCCTTGTGTTTCAGTTTACCAGAAACTTTTGACCACGACGATATTTATAAAACATTTTGCACCCTAATTTTGCATGGTCAGAATAAAGACGCATTGGCAAAAACCCAAAAAGGAAACTGGCGTTATGATGTCGAAGAACCGGGTTACAAATGTAATATGACGGATCTTCAAGCGGCCATTGGTTTGGTGGAATTGGAGCGTTATCAAGAGAATTTAGACCGACGAAAAGTAATTTTTAATGCGTATTCAAATGCGTTTAAAGATAAATCATGGGCGATACTTCCAACCTACGACACAGCAGATAAAACAACATCTTATCATTTATATTTATTGCGCATCAAAGGTGCGGATGAAGCCACAAGAGACGCCATTATGCAACGTATCTTCGATAAAGATGTATCGGTGAATGTGCATTTTTTACCTGTCCCAACATTGACGGCTTACAAGAAAAGAGGGTACGATATTGCCAATTATCCAGAGACTTGGAATAAATATCAAAATGAGATTACGTTGCCGGTTTATTTCAATTTAACGGATGAACAAGTGCAGATTGTGATTGATGCGGTGATTGAGTCCGTGGAAGTCTAAAATCAGAGTGAGTGATGAAGAAAAAGTGGCTCACAGATTTCACGGATGACACAGATAAAAAAGAGCGAGAATGAGAAAGAAGAGCGGAAGTTAGAGCGAGAATGAGAGAAGAGTGCGAATTTTTCATTTGTTTGAATTGATATATAAACGTTTAGAAATACAAGTCTCATGAAATATCCTCTGCGACCTTTGCGAAACCATTGCGTCTTGGCGGTTAAAATAAATATCATTTACTTGAACATCTTCTCAAAATTAATTTAATCGTTAAGTCTTGCTTGCCTTTACAATATATCTTTATCTTTGAATGAAAGTTAAAATTATTCATGAAGAAGGACATTACTACAATGGACGACGTTAAATTACTCGTCAATTCTTTTTACGATAAAATTCAAATAGACGGTATGCTCGGCGGTATTTTTCACGGGCACATCAAAGACTGGCCAACGCATTTAGAAAAAATGTATCGCTTTTGGCAAACGCTATTGTTGGATGAAATTACCTACATGAGCAATTCATTTGAACCACATAAGAATTTTCCGATTGACCAAAAACATTTTGACCGTTGGATGGACTTGTGGAAAAGAACGATTGACGAACATTTCGAAGGCGAAAAAGCTGAAGAAGCGAAGATGAGAGCCGAGAGAATTGCGATGGTCTTCTTGTCTAAGATTATTCATATTAGAGAACAAAAGGCGGCCCAATAAAGATCTTTTTATGGAAAGTTTAAGCGTAACATTAATTCAAACTTCGCAATTTTGGGAAGACAAAGAAGCTAATTTACGCCATTTTGATTCGCATTTCGACTCGATTGGAAAAACCGATTTAGTCTTACTTCCAGAAATGTTTCACACAGGATTTAGTATGAATGTTGAAAGTCTAGCGGAAAATTTCCCTGATAGTTTAGCCGTATCCTGGCTAAAAAATAAGGCAATCAACCATCAAACTGCTATTTTCACGTCTTTTATCTGCAAGGAAAATAATCATTACTTCAACCGTGGTGTATTTGTTTTTCCAAACGGAGAAACGGTTATTTACGACAAGCGAAAACTATTCACCTTAGCGAAAGAAGAACTTTCTTTTTCTCCTGGAACAAAAGAAGTTATTGTTGATTACAAAGGATTTAAGCTTTTTCTTTCCATTTGTTACGACTTACGCTTCCCAGAAATTCAACGCAATGAGATGATTTCTCCAACTGAAGCAAAATATGATATTTTGTTAAATGTGGCAAATTGGCCAGAACGCCGTTCGTTGCATTGGAAGAGTTTACTAGTTGCCAGAGCCATAGAAAATCAATGTTTTTTAGTAGGCGTCAATCGTGTTGGAACGGATAAAAATCAATTGGAATATTCAGGTGATAGTGTTGCATATAGTCCGTTGGGACAAGCACTTTCTACTATTGAGCCGAACAAGGAACAGGTGCAAACGGTGGTTTTAAAGAAATCAGCACTTTATGAAGTTCGAGAAAAACTTAATTTTTTGAAGGATCAGAAATTAAGCTGATTAGCGTTTATCTTTTTTGGAATTCTTTTTTTCATTCTTTCTTAGCGTCCAATTTTTTCCAAATTGATTATTCATTAGCTTCATCCAATAGCCAATCTGTTCTTCATAAACTTTTTCAAAATTTTTAGGATTGCTTTTAAAATCGAGTTGACCAATAGAGTTCAATAGGCCCAGTTCCTTGTTTTGCAAATGATGTTCAACAGAAATTTTCATCATTTCGAATTCTTTCTCTAATAAAAGCTTAAGAGTATAGATAGGTTTTTTACAATTGAAACGGTAATAATAATTATCTGAAAAGAAAAGATACTTATCAATGTTGATTCTGTTTGATGTGTCCTTTGTTGAGATGGTGATGCTTTGATTTGGAAGTCCATCTGTGCCTCTATTATAGTGCTCATATCCAGGTCCAATAGCCATTAGATTTAAGCTGTCAGTATAACTCAAAGTATCGCCTACTTCATATTTCAAATCTCGTATTATCCTTTTATCAATAGTTCTTCTGACTAAATCTCTTTCATCTGGTCTAAGATGAGTTTGAAGCAATTCCGTTTTGTTTGCTTGAAAGTATTTGTAAACATCATTCTTCTCGTTTTCTTCTCGATAAATGAAAAATTCAGTCACAAGTATTGTTTGGTAGATTTCGTTAGAATCTTGGTATACAATAAGGGAGGAATTACAATAATCGATATCCAGTGAGTCTCTTGTTTCCCAGTAGCAAGGTTTTGAGAATTCTACAAATTCGATAGTATCGCTACGTAACTTATCGAGTATAGAATCTTTTGCTTCTGTCGATTTAATTGTTTTATAGTATAGATCAATATCCTGAGCACCGACAATGAATGTTGAGAAGATAAAGAATAGAAATAGGACAATTTTCATTTCAATTGGTGCTATCTTAAGTTACTTTTTTCCTTTCACTGATAAATCTTCGAATCGCATTCGCTATTTCATTCGTGTCTTGTTTCATCATACAATTAAAGTGACCTTTCGGACATTCATGAAATCCAATTTTTGAACATGGACGACAATCTAATCCTTTCACCTCGTGGATGGAAAAATGATTTTCATGCTGTGGCATATACGGATACATCCCAAATTCTGGAACAGTATTTCCCCAAACACTCACAATTCGCATGTTTTCAAAACAAGCACCAATGTGCATTAATCCAGTGTCGTTAGTGAGTAAAACAGCTGCTTTTTTCACTAGATATGCCGAGCCATTGAGGTTTAATTTTCCCGTTAAATCCAGACAAGGAATAGACTGAGCTATTTCTGCTGCTCGTTCTTCGTCTTGTTTTCCACCTAAAATAACGATGGGTAATTCTTGGTCTTTCAACACTTCAGTTAACTTTGAAACAGGTAATTGTTTGGTTTCAAACTGTGCTCCAATCGCAACGGCAATATAATTTTCGGGCTCCAATCCATACACGCGAAGTCCTATTTCATCTGCTTCAGGTATAAAGTAGTCACACGGTAAATGATCATTTTTGACACCTAGCGCTTTAACCGTTTCCATATAGCGATCAACAAGATGTCCTTTATACTTCATCGGTGTTTGAAACTTCACCAATTTCCATTTCTGGATGTTCAACTTATTAAAAGAATACGATTTCACGCCCAGTTTCAATTTTAAGCTTAGCGTACGAACGTTATGATGTAAATCAATCACGTAGTCAAACTTTTCTTTTTTGAGCTCAGAAACCACCTCATCTATGGATTTGTTGATGGTCCACAAACGATCGATGTGCGGATTGTTTTCAAGAATAATCTTAAACGACGATTTTGTCAGATAATGAATTTCCACATCAGCAACCTGATTTTTAAGACAACGAATAACAGGCGTCGTCAAAACAATATCACCAATGGAACTAAATCGAACGATTAAAACCTTCATGAAGTCTTTTTAAAAAGGAAATTTATTCCAATCCTCCCAAATAGGTATGCAGCCATTTGTAAAACTCGGAATGCCAAATAACCGCATTTTGAGGTTTAGAAACCCAGTGACCTTCGTTTTCAAACAAGAGTAATTTTGCATCTAATCCTCTTAACTTCGCCGCTTGGAATGCTTGCAAACCTTGTTCAACAGGAACTCTAAAGTCTTGTTCACCGTGAATCACCATGATGGGCGTATCCCAATTCTGCACTAATTTATGCGGACTTGTTTTCTCGTAGTAGTCTTTATTTTCAGGAATCCAGTAAGGACCATAATTATCCCAATTCGCAAAGAATAACTCTTCGGTAGTTAAATACCAACTTTCTAAATTGAAGAGACCACAATGAGAAATGAATGTTTTAAAGCGTTTTTCGTGAACACCAGCAAGGTAGTAAACAGAATAACCACCGTAAGAAGCACCAACTGCGCCCATTTTGTCTTTGTCCACATAGGACTTAGTCATTGCATCGTCTGTTGCAGTTAAGTAATCTTGAATAGCCATGCCGCCCCAATCTTTCGAAATAGCTTCGTTCCATTTTTGTCCAAAACCAGGTAAACCACGTCTGTTTGGTGCAACAATTACATACCCTTTACTCGCCATTAGCATAAAATTCCAACGGTAGGAAAAGAATTGACTCACCATACTTTGTGGTCCTCCTTGAGCGTATAAAAGCGTCGGGTATTTTTGAGTGCTATCAAAGTTTGGAGGAAGAATGTGCCATACTAACATGTCGTGTCCGTCGGCAGTTTTAATCCACGTTTCTTTTACTGTTGGTTTATCAATTGTCTTTAAATAGGCTTCGTTAACAGCGGTTAATTGATCTACTTTCTTTGTTTTTAAATCTACTTGAAACAAATCTGTCGGTTCAATCATCGATTGACGAGTGGCAATCAACGCGTTATTTCCTAAAGCGATTCCTGTATAGTCAGCCGTTGTAAAGGTCAACTGCGTCAATTTCTTTGTCGCGATTTCTAATTCGTAAATTTGATCACTTCCTTTAAAAGGAGCAACGAAATACACTTTTTTATCGGCAAGAACAAAGCTGTTCACCGTTATATCTTCTCCTTCGGTTAAATTGTTGAATTGCTTCGTTTTTAAATCATACAAAACGATGTCATTTTTGTCGGCTTCATAACCGTCTCGTTTCATTCGTGTAAAAGCAAGGTACTTCCCGTCCTTTGAAACAATAGGTCCATTATCGTATCCTTTGTTATCAGCTGTTAAATTAACCGTCGTTTTAGAAGCAATCGTGTACGCGTAAATGTCTGTGTTGGTTGATGTTGCAAACGCTGTTCCAGTCTTATTTTTAAAGCTATAAAAGATAGTTTGATTATCTGGAGAAATAGCAATCGCCTCACTTCCACCAAATGGAGGATTTACTTTATCCACCGCAGTAATAGGAGCTACTGCTGTTTTCTCGCCTGAGATTTTCTTGTTATCTAAACGGCAGAAATAAAGTTGTTTAAATTTATCATCTTTCCAAGTTGTCCAATGGCGATACATTAAATCATCGTACATTCTCACTTTGTTTTCCTTCAAGTCAGGATATAGATCATTCATCGATTGTTCTAATTTTTGGTCGATAATCAATACTATCAATGTCCCATCTTTGGAAATTTTAAACCCTTCTACACCTTCTTTCTCGGTAGTGATTTGTTTTTTGTTATTACCACTTTGATCCATGTTCCACACTTGAAAAACATCTTTGTCACTTTCGTTGGAAACATACCAAATAGTGTTGTCGTTTGTCCACTGGAAGTCAGAACGCGAAATTTTCTCATCCGTTGTGATGGCTTTATACTCCTTTGTTTTGACATCTAAAAGATAAGTCGTGTTGTAGATTTTGTTGTCTTCAATATTTGCTTTACCTAAGTCAAATATTACTTTAGAACCATCCGGAGAAACAATTCCTCCACCTAATCGGTTTAACGTTAACATTTTGTCAATCGTTAAAACATTCTGTGACATACTAATTTGAGCCATTAAAAGCGAAATGATAAATACAATTTTTTTCATACGATAAGATTAAAAGTAAAAAAGCTGGATATTTCCAGCTTTAATTTTATTCAACAGTTACTGATTTTGCCAAGTTTCTTGGTTGATCCACATTACATCCTCTCATTACCGCAATATGGTAAGAAAGTAATTGAAGTGGGATAGTTGCCAACAACGGTACTAAGTGCTCGTCTGTTTCAGGGATTTCTATGTAATGATCAGATAACGCTTTTACTTGCGTGTCTCCCTCTGTGATGATAGAAATAATTTTTCCTTTACGTGCCTTCACCTCTTGGATGTTGCTTACCACCTTCTCATAAGACGTCCCTTTTGTGGCGATAACAAATACCGGCATTGCTTCGTCAATTAAGGCGATAGGTCCGTGCTTCATCTCAGCAGCAGGATATCCTTCTGCGTGGATGTAAGAAATCTCTTTTAATTTCAATGCTCCTTCCAGTGCTACAGGGAAAGAAGAACCTCTTCCTAAGTAAAGAGCGTTAGTTGCCGTATGATAGATTTGCGCTATTTCTTTTACTTTTTCATTCGACTCATCTAAGATACGTTGAACTTTAGATGGAATCTGGTCTAGCTCGGAAATTAAGCGTTGTAATTCAGATTGTGTAATCGTACCTCTAATGAATGCTAATCGAAGCGCCATTAATGTTAAAACAGTTACTTGAGCCGTAAATGCTTTTGTAGAGGCTACACCGATTTCTGGTCCAGCGTGTGTGTAAGAACCTGCGTCTGTTACACGAGAAATGGAAGACCCAACTACATTCGTTATTCCTAAAGCTTTTGCTCCTTTTTGTTTTGCTAAATCGATGGCTGCTAATGTGTCTGCGGTTTCACCTGATTGCGAAAGAGCAATGATGATATCGTTTTCATTAATGATTGGATTTCTGTAACGAAATTCAGAAGCATATTCTACTTCCACATTAATACGCGCTAAATCTTCAATTAAATATTCTCCAACTTGACAAGCGTGCCATGATGTTCCACAAGCAACCATTACCAAACGGTTGGCATGAATAAGACGTTGTTCGTAATCTTTCAATCCGCCCAACTGTACCCATCCTTTTTCGCTGTTCAAACGACCTCTAAAACAATCTTGAATAGAGCGAGGTTGTTCGAAAATTTCTTTCAACATGAAATGCTCGTAGCCATTCTTCTCTAAAGATTCAATTTGCATCTCTAGTTCCTGAACGTAAGGCGGCTTTTCTTGATTACTAATATTGATGATTTTCAATCCGCTTTTCTGACTAACAGTAGCGATTTCTTCGTCATTTAGATAAACAACTTGTTTGGTATATTCTACAATTGGTGTTGCATCAGACGCTAGGTAGAAGTCATTTTCTTGACCAATACCAACGACTAACGGGCTACTTTTACGTGCACAAACGATTTCATCTGGAAAGTCCGAGGAAATAACAGCAATTGCATAAGCACCAGTGACACTCATCAATGCCAATCTTACCGCTTCGACTAAATTAACTTTTTCTTTCTTTAGAATATCATCAATAAGATGTACTAAAACCTCAGTATCTGTTTGAGATTTAAACTCATACCCTCTTGCGATTAGTTGTCCTTTGATTAATTCATAATTTTCAATAATCCCATTATGAATCAATGCTATTTTTCCATCCATCGAAGAATGTGGGTGCGAATTGATATCGTTTGGTAACCCGTGAGTGGCCCAACGTGTATGTGCAATTCCTATTTTTCCAGAAGTATCCATCTTAGAGGCATATTCCTCCAATTCAGCTACTTTCCCTTGTTTTTTTAAGAGTTTTACAGTATTGTCATGATTGATCAATGCTACTCCAGCACTATCATAACCTCTATACTCCAATCTTTTTAATCCTTTGATTAAAATGGGATATGCTTCTTTATTTCCTATATATGCTACAATTCCACACATATCTATTATTCATTTAATGTATATATAACCGTTAACTTCGGTTTCTTCTTATAATCTGAATTTTTCCCGTTAAAGATAATTCTTTCCGCACTAATTGCATAATTATCAGGAACAATAAAAAATGTTTGCGTATTGATAAGTCCTCTTATGATGTCTTGCGCCACTAAAATATTTTCAGGATAGCTATTTAAGTCAATGACAAATGCCCTAAGTGCCTGATTGTAAAGATTACCTCGTTTAATAGTAATTGGTTTATCCTTATTATTATCCTTGTAGTACCCAATAGCAACTGATGCGCTTGGGTAGGTTTTGTCTAAATAATAAGACGAGAAAGGAAGTTGTAATTGAGCCGAGTGAATGATAGCATTCTTTGGGATATTCTTCAACCCCGGTATTTCCACTATCGCTCTAACGCCATATGCTTGTGCATAAAATTCTTTACTCCCAAGTGAAGCGTCGTTCAAAAGTTTTTCCACTTTCGTATTCGTACGGTCAATGTCTACGTGATTGAAATAAACACCTTTTTCATTGATGAGGTATTTAAACGATTTCGCCACGTTTTCTTCGTCTTTGTAATAAACTGTTAATCCTGAATTTACTGCTCTCATGTTGAAATAGTAAACGGCCCCTTTTCCAGTTGCTGGATTGTAATTCGTCACTTTCACATACAAGCCTTTAAAGAATTCTTTGAAAGCATCTTGTGAAGCATAATGACCTTGAGCAACGCCATCAATTAGGTGCTGACCAAAACTAGGATTTAATCGTATTCTTAATTGAGGTGATACAGTGTCCGTACCTACAATTGATTTTGACAATGGTTTCGGTAGGTAATTTTCATATCCTGTTTCCACCAAGTTCGTTGTCGAATGATTGACGGTAGAAAATTGATACATCGTATCTCCAACAACCATCAATTCATCTAATTCATATACTTCTACTTGTATATTCTCAGGATTACCATAATAACCACTATACTGCATGGAGAAGACTAAAGAGTCAACTGTTTGAGAGTTGGTAAAATTGGTAGTCCCTGGATTTTCCAATAAGACATTCGTGTAAATAGAAGCATTTACCTTTCCGAATACAGGATCGTTGTACAGACCCAATAAGGTGTGAGAGTTATTGGTGCAGCGGATGGAATCTTCCAACACGGAATAAGTAACGAGGTCAAACGTATCTACCTTGACCGAATTGATGCCGTATTGGTCTGCTAAAAAATCTTTTCCGTTTTTCAGTTCTTGCTTTTTGCAACTACTGCTAACAGTAAGCGCTAAAAGAAATGATAAAAAGAAAAAAGAAGCGGAATATTTATCAAATTTCCGCTTCAGTAAAATGTCTTTAATATGGTTTAACTTCATGAAACAAGTGTTTCTTCTATAATTTTATCAAAAAACTCAGATAATTGCTTTGTTTGATGTTCCTCAGCTACATAGTCCAACTTTAGACAGGTAGCATCATCATAAACTTTTTGGCAAACATCGCTAATTTTCTCTGAAAGAACGGTAATTCCGTCAGAATATTTTGCAGCACATGATAAAACCTCTTCAAATGAACCGCCGCCAATTTCTGTAGCAATATCATCGTTTATCCCATCAAACTTCAAAATGTCTGCTAAACGTGTATTAAATTTCTCATTGAAAGGCGTGTCATACATCGTCAAAACAACTTTTGTTTTTTCAAAATGAGGGTCTTTGTTGTATACTTTCTTGATATATAAAGGCATCATCATACCTAACCAACCATTACAGTGAATGATATCGGGCTGCCAACCTAGTTTTTTTACTGTTTCTAAAATTCCTCTGCAGAAAAAGATAGAGCGCTTGTCGTTATCGTCAAAAAACTCATCGTTTTCGTCTGTTACTGTATGTTTTCTTTTGAAGAATTCGTCGTTGTCGATAAAGTAAACTTGCATTTTTGCATTGGGAACCGAAGCAACCTTGATAATCAATGGATGATCATGGTCGTCAATTACAATGTTCATACCCGAAAGGCGAATCACTTCATGAAGTTGATGTCTTCTTTCGTTGATATTGCCATAACGTGGGGTGAAAATGCGGATTTCCTTACCTAAATCTTGTATTCCTTGCGGAAGTCTCTTTGATGTGGATGAAAGATCATTTTTAGGTAGAAAAGGAGTAATCTCTTGTGAAATAAATAAAATGCGTTTTTTCTCCATGTCTAATAGCTGAGTTTGTAAAATTTAACTGCAAAAATATAACAAAAAAAGAGAATAATCTAAAAAAAGATTTAGATTTGTCGGTTAATCAAAAATTTAAAGCGTTCAATTTGCTGATAATCAATACCGTTCGTGACTTAATTGCCAAAATCGAAGAGTTGAAAGGGTTCGGCAAAAAGATTGGATTTACTCCAACTATGGGAGCTTTACATCTGGGACATGCTTCTTTGATGAAGCGTTCAATGGATGAAAATAACATTTCTATTGTCAGTGTTTTTGTCAATCCAAAGCAATTTAATAGCTCTTCTGACCTAGAAAAATACCCTAGAACGATTGAAAAGGATATTGCATTCTTAGACAAAGTAGGCGTTGATTTAGTATTTATTCCTTCTGTCGATGACTTATATTCAGCTGATTTTACAGCACCAAATGTCGATTTAGGGCGTTTAGAATTGCTGATGGAAGGAAAGATGAGACCAGGACATTTTGATGGTGTTGTTCATGTATTAACACGTCTTTTTCAATTAATTCAGCCGGACAATGCTTATTTTGGATTAAAAGATTTTCAGCAAGTAGCAGTGGTGAAGAAAATGGTGGATATTCTTTCTTCGCCTGTAACGATAGTGGAATGTCCTATTTATCGGGAATTAGACGGTTTAGCCTATAGCTCTCGAAATCAACGATTAACAGCAGAGCAAAAAGTAGAAGCGTTATTTATTTATCAATCGCTCCTAAACGCAAAGGAATTAGCAAAGAACAATACTCCTTCTCAAGTGATTGCAATTATAAAAGACGAATACGAACACAGTTCTTTAGCCTTAGAGTATTTTGAAATCGTTCATCCATTGACCTTAGAATCCTTATCGGACGAATGGACAGAAGACGCTGTCGCTTGTGTTGTGGCACATGTGGGGGATGTTCGTCTGATAGATAATATGAAATTACGATAATCTGCTTTTATCTCTATTAATTTAGATTTCTATTTGTTGACTTAAATTATACATTGCGGTTTAAAATTTCAATTCTTATCTTTCTTTTACTTTTTGTCCGTCAAAAAGAGAAAAAGCACTGCTTTTGAAGACGTAAAACAAGACCGTCGAAGACAGCACCGAAGGTAACCGGTAGTGCCGAAGTTTTGAGGATAAAACTCGTCGCCGGAATTTTCAATCACTAAAGATTTGTGACTATAAATAATTGATTTTCAGACTATTTTATGAACAGAAATCTTCTCGAATTATACCGCTACAATCGCTTTGATGTGTGGATGTGGATCGTATCCGACTAATTCAAAATCTTCGTACGTAAAATCGAAAATATCTTTCACCGCAGGATTGATTTTCATCGTTGGTAACGGACGAATATCTCTTGATAATTGCAATTTCGCTTGTTCGATGTGATTGGTGTATAAGTGTGTATCTCCAAACGTGTGAACAAAATCACCGTATTCTAATCCACAAACTTGTGCAATCATCATTGTTAGGAGTGCATAAGAAGCAATGTTAAACGGAACGCCTAAGAACGTATCGGCGCTTCGTTGGTACAATTGACAACTTAATTTATTGTCCGCTACGTAAAATTGAAATAACGTATGACAAGGAGGTAATGCCATGTTATCGACATCGGCTACATTCCATGCAGAAACAATCAATCGACGGGAATTGGGATTCTTTTTAATTTGTTCAATAACATTAGAAATTTGATCGATAACACGTCCATCTGCTGTTTCCCAACGTCTCCATTGTTTTCCGTAAACAGGACCTAAATCACCGTTCTCATCTGCCCATTCATTCCAAATAGAAACGTTGTTGTTCTTTAGGAATTGAATGTTAGTATCACCTTGTAAAAACCACAGTAACTCAATGATGATAGAGCGAAGGTGTAATTTTTTTGTCGTTACCACTGGAAATCCTTTATTCAGGTCAAAACGCATTTGATGACCAAAAATAGAAATCGTTCCTGTTCCAGTTCTGTCCTCTTTTCGTGTGCCTTCGTCTAAGATTTTTTGAAGTAATTGGTGGTACTCTTGCATAATGTCAGATTTTGGAACAAATTTATTGATTATTTTTGTTTAAAAATTAAAAAGAATGATAATCGTAACAGGTGCCGCAGGTTTTATTGCTAGCTGTCTAGTCACAAAGCTGAATAATGAAGGAAAAACAAATTTAATTTTAGTGGATAAATTTGATGTTCCATCCAAACAAAAAAACCTGGAGGGAAAAAAATATACCGCTTTAGTGGAACGCGATCAGTTTGAAGTATGGTTGAAAAACAATACGTCACCGATTGAAGCGATTTTTCACATTGGCGCCAGAACAGACACGACTGAATTTGACTGGGAGATTTTTGAACGGCTCAATTTAGGATTTACCAAAATGGTTTGGAAATATTGTGCTGAAAACAATGTGCCTTTGATTTACGCAAGTTCGGCGGCAACATACGGTGGTGGTGAATTTGGTTACGATGACAATCATGAAATTATTCCTTCGCTAAAGCCACTCAATCCGTACGGCGATTCTAAAAATGAATTTGACAAATGGGCCTTGCAACAAACGGCTTGTCCTCCCAACTGGTATGGTTTGAAATTCTTTAATGTGTACGGACCGAACGAATATCACAAAGGAAGAATGGCTTCTGTTATTTTCCACACGTTCAATCAAGTACAAGAAAAAGGAGCGATGAAACTCTTCCGTTCGCACAATCCCGAGTACAAAGACGGCGAGCAATTACGTGATTTCGTCTATGTGAAAGACGTGTTGAATGTGTGTTGGTATTTGTTCACAAAGCTGCCGACTTCTGGAATTTACAACTTAGGTTCTGGAAAAGCACGCACCTTTTTAGCGTTAACGACTGCGACGTTTCATTCACTTCAAAAACCGGTGAACATATCGTTTATTGATACACCAATTGACATTCGTGATAAGTACCAGTATTTTACGGAAGCGAATATGTCAAAATTGATTAATACGGGTTATGACATTCCTTTTTACAGCTTGGAAGAAGGCGTAAAAGATTATGTGGAAAATTATCTGGCGGTAAATAAATATCTTTAATTTGATATTCTGATTGTTTTGCTTAACTTTATCCTAAAAGGGAATTAAACGAATAGTTAAACGCGATAAATATTTCAACTATGGATAAGTCAACAAAAACAATTTTAGGCATTTTAGCAGCTGGTGCCATCGGCGTGGCGATTGGAATGTTGTTAGCTCCTGATAAAGGCGAAAAAACGAGAGCAAAAATCAAAGACTCGTTGGGTGATTTAGACGATAAATTGGATGACTTTTTAGATAATGTGAGTCAAAAAGGAGAAGAAATTATTGCCGACTTGAAAGATAAAGCAGCGACGATTAAAGATAAAGTAGAGAGTAAAGTTAAAAAAGCGTAACCAATAAAATACGCATTTATCAATTTATTTTTACGATTAACCTAAAAAACAATGTATGTCTGAAGAAGAAATACCAGGTAAGGAAGCGACGTTTAAGGAAATCATTGATGGTTTAACTGAGAACACTCAGGCGTTTGTAAAAACGAATGTGAAATTGGTTCAGTTAGAAGTGTATGAACGCACAACGAATCTCATATCGTCGGGAATTAACTTGTCGATTATTGTGATTCTCGTCTTGTTTATATTGTTTTTTCTCAATTTTGGTATTGCTCAATTTATAGGTGAACAACTCGGACGACCAAGCTTTGGTTATATGATTGTCGCTGGGTTTTACTTATTGGCGCTGTTGGTCTTTTTATTAATCCGAAAATCTTGGAAAAAGAAGAATACAATTAAGAATGCGATTTTAAAAAGTGTTTCCAAAACATATGACGACTTTGATGAATTATTGGAAGAGCAACTTGTTGTCGATGAGGAAAAAGAAGCTTCTTTGGCAAAAATTGAACAAAATATTGCCGATTTAAAATTAAAAGTTTACGGTGAGGAGGAAGATGAGGAGGGCGAAGGAGAACGTGCATCCATTCTTCCAAGACCGCTTTTGACGACTGCTTTCAATTTTATATTTCGACGTTTTGTCTTTAAAAAGCAAAGTGTCATTAAAAATAAACTCACACCATTGTTTGTGAGTATAATTGTAGAGTCCATTATTTACGGAGAAGATAAACTAATTACTCTTTATCAACGGATAAAATCGAACTTCTACCCAAACAAAGAAGATTAAAAGTAACACCATGCAGTCGATTAAGTTACCGTTTATTGTAAAGTTATCACTTTCCCTTTTTAGTGTTTTTGCCTTAGCGTTATTGTTGTGGATAGGTAAAGGGATTATTGCGCCTTTTTTTCTGGCATTTTTATTAGCATTACTATTTTTACCCTTTGCTGATTTCTTAGAGACACGACTTCGTTTTCCAAGAGGATTATCGACGCTATTTTCCATATCTCTAATACTCTTTTTATTAACAGCGTTAGGTTATTTTTTCAGCACACAACTCTCCGATTTTAGTAAAGATATTCCACTTCTACAGTTACAATTTAACGAGACCTTTCAAAGTTTTCAAAATTGGATTAACTCTACTTTTAACGTTAATGCTGACAAACAATTTGACTATATAGACATGGCACTCGACAAGCTTCTGTCGTCATCTGGTGAGATCTTAAGCGTCACGTTTGACATCTTTACGAGTAGTTTTGCCTTTCTACTGTTCTTTATTTTCTTCTTCATTTTTATTCTCAATTATCGAAGAATATTGAATGCATTTATTGTCGGTGTTTTTGCCGATGAGCATAAAGGTAAGGTGAGAGAAGTAGTAGGTGAAATTCGCCACATGACAAAGAGTTATATTGTTGGGCTGAGTATCCAAATTTTCATTGTCTCCACACTAACGACGTTGATGTTGATGATGGTTGGGGTGAAGTATGCGCTTTTATTAGGTATTCTCACGGGATTGCTGAATGTCATACCGTATATTGGGATTATTACTTCTTTACTCATTTCTTGTTTCATCGCGTTTGCAACAGCTACACCAATTACAAGCCTTTATGTGTTAATTGGTTATCTGGGAATACATGCCGTTGATGGAAATATCATTCTGCCTTTCGTCGTTGGTTCAAAAGTGAAAATCAATGCGTTATTTACGTTCTTAGGAATATTAATTGGTGAACAATTATGGGGAATATCGGGTATGTTATTGTGTATTCCTGCACTCGCTATTTTGAAGATTATTTTCGACCATGTTGACAGTTTAAAACCATGGGGTATTTTATTAGGCGAAAACAAGAATCCAAGACGAAAAAAGCGGAAAATAAAAATCACAAAAAAGATTACCATCGAAGAAAAGGATTAGCGTATGTTGGTATTTAAAAGGAGGTGAAGTAATCATCCTCGATCAGCTATATTCAAGGTTTAACCATAAATGGAAAATAAAAACGTTTTTAAAGGAGTTATCTTCGTTGCATTGGGCGCATCGTTTTATGGAATGCTCGCTACGTTTGTAAAACTCGCCTATAAAGATGGTTTTACCACGGCAGAAGTAACGACATCACAGTTTACCTTAGGAATTATAGGATTGTTTATTTTGCACCAAATTCAATCTAAAACAACGGCAAAAAGCTATTCTAAAACGACCAAGAAAGACGTTCGACAACTTTTATTAGCGGGAACATCGTATGGCGGAACGAGCTTGTTTTATTATCTCTCGGTTCAATACATCGACGTTTCCATCGCCATTGTCCTATTGATGCAATCGGTTTGGCTAAGTGTCGCGTTAGAAAGTGTACTCAACAAACAATTTCCAAGTCTCCGTAAAATCATAGCGACGGTTATTGTATTAATCGGAACTGTTTTTGCCACCAACGCTATAAATACGACCGTTACCTTAGACATAAAAGGCCTTTTTTGGGGATTGATGGCGGCGAGTTCGTATACCGTTACGATGTTTACCTCCAATAAAATAGCCAATCATTTACCTCCCGTTAAGAAAAGTCTATTGATGCTTTTAGGCGGAAGTGTACTCATTTTCGGTTATCTATTTTTTGCTCAAATTGGTCCTTTGCATTTTGAGTTTATCAGAGAATTATTTGCAAGAAACAGTTCAAACGTTCGTTCGTTTGACTTCTCTATTTTCTACACCTACGGCTTGATATTAGCGCTATTTGGCACTATCATTCCACCAATTTTTCACAACAAAGGTTTTCCACATACCGGCTTAGGCTTGGGAAGTATCGTTACGTCGCTGGAATTACCTGTTTCGGTGACGATGGCGTTTGTCTTACTTCATGAAAAAGTGATACTAACGCAATGGGTTGGAATTGTGCTGATTCTTTTGGCGATTGTGTTGATGAATTGGCGGAAGAAGAGTGGTGATTGAGAGGCTTTAGAGAATGATGAGCTTACTCAATTAATTATTCAGTCTCAAGTTGATAATTATTGACCAATACCGACGCTGAAATTTGAAGTATTCGTTCTAATTCACGAATCATATCGACCGTCAATTTTTTCTTTCTATTTAGAATTTCTGACACGCGACTTTTTCCACCGATTATTCCAACTAAATCTTTTTGACGTAGATTTAATTCTTTCATTCTGATTTTTATTGCTTCGATTGGATCTGGTGCTTCAATTGGATAATGCTCGTTTTCGTAATTCTCGATAAGCAATGAAAGTATTTCCGCTTCGTCGCCTTCTTTGGTGACAATTGGGGCATCGAAAATTACTTCTAAACGCTCTAGTGCGTTTCGATAATCTTTGTCAGACTTAATAGGCTTTATGTTCATACTATTAATTTTAAATTGTGTTTGCATCTATCTTGTCATATTCGGTGTGCGTTCCAATAAAACGAATAAATGCCCATTGTTTTTCATAATTGAATTTTACGATTAGTAGATAAGTGTTTCCTTTGATATTGAAAACTACTCGGCTATCTTTTAGAATACTTGCATTAATATAAGTCTGTTTCACATCGTTTGGCGAGAACCATTTAGCACTTTTTGCGGTGTCATACCAAGTTTTCAAATATTGTTCAGAATCAGCTTGTTTTTCCCAATATTCACGAAGTGTACTTTTTGCAATTATTCGTTTCATTCGCACATTTAAAAAACAAAGATACAAAAAGTTCTCTAAAAACGAACATCTTGATGATTCGTTTTGTATCTCCTGGTTTACTTAAACCAATCGTCATTAGAATCAACATGGTGACTTCCATAAGATTCGATATATACCCAATGATTACCTTGTTTTTCGACAAATACAAATTCACGATATGGTCCATTCCTAGTTTGGGAAGAGAATAAATAACAAGCTTTATCCATATTTTTATTAAAAACAGGTTTGTATAGACGTATGCCATTTATTCTTAGACTCACATTTGAACTTGAATCTAGGTCACTACTATATTCATAATAAGAATTGTTTAAATCACTTAAGTTTATTTTTCTATCCAATGATTTCAAGTGGATTTGGTCATATATTAGATCAATAAACGCTAAGTCAACAGGTTTCTTAAGTCCTCTAAATTCATAATTAATTTGAAAGACTTCCATTAAATCATTCTTAGTGTACTCCCATGTTTCAGGAATTTTCAAATCTGTTGTATCTGAATATCCGGCTTTATAATAATTGATCTTTGGGGAATAATTATATGAAAACAGCGTGTCACTCAGGAGAACAAGGATTTTTTGTTTAGTTAAAACATCTGATAGAGAATCTGAAAAATTGTTTAGTTCCAATACTGTTTGTTGAATAGCCGTGGTATCGTACAATAACCTTGAATTTAGTATATCGAACATAAGTTTGTACGAGCCGCCATCTTTAAGATAACTTGCCGCAGAGTTAGGATTATTATTTAACAATTGAGGTAGGGTCTCTTTTATTACCAAGATTTCCAATTGATTATTTATGCTCTGACCATTTACAGACATAACTGCGAACACACTCAAAATAACAATCCAAACTCTCATTTAATACTTCAATTAATTATTGCGTCAGTTCATCTAAAAACCTAAAATCAGCTAAAAAACGAACTTATTTTGATAAATATACGTGATTTAAGTAAACCATTTTGAAAAACTGTCAGATTGAATAGATAATTAAAGATATGAAAAATAAATTTTTGACAATGAGAAAGTTGAGGTAATTATCAAAAATTAATATGTAAAAAAAGAAGAGGTTTTAGACAGTACGCGATTTCGAAGCACAATACGGTCTTACATCACAAAACTTGATACGAAGCACAAAGTTTCGGATAGCTACTTATCTGCCAATTTCTTGTAGCTGCTATTGGTGGCTGCCCTTTGTTTCTTGAGAAGTCGTAATGTAATTTCTATTTAGCTTCATAATTCAAGGTCATTCATTACATTTTGTAAATCGTTTTTCGAGGTCAGTTAACCATTTCACTCTCTTTTCCTGACTTACAGATTTTACAGAAGCAAAACTTATCCATTTAAGATTTTTATAGCCCATTGTTTTAAAAACACTTTTTAGCATCGCCTTTCTGATTAAATTTCCGATGAGCAAGGAATACATTATTTTGGGTTTATTCATTGTTGTAATTATTGTTACACTTTTTAGATTTTTCAAAAGTGGTTGTAATCCAAAACCTCTCGGATGATGGTCATATACAACACCTGGACTTAAAACTCTATCGACAAAACCTTTGGTCATGGCGGGCATTAAGTCCCACCAAATTGGGAAAATAAAAATGAGGTGATCCGCTTTTTTTAGGCGTTCGTTGTAGTCTATCACTTTTGGGTCAATTGGTTTGTGTTCTACAAATGCTTTTAAGTCTGCCTTTGACATTACAGGATTAAATCCGTCCTTGTCAAGGTGCATCAAATCAATTTCGTGATTTGCTTTTTGAAGTCCTTTCGTTACTGCGTTTAAGATTGCATTGCAGTAGCTTCCCTCGTAAGGATGATTAAATACGATTACTGTTCTCATTTTTTTCTGTTTAAATACAGTGCAAAATTGAGAAGTCAATCCGCTATCGGACGATAACAATTGTAAAGAAATGCTTTTGTGCTAAAATTTATCGCCTGTTTCTAATTCGGCTTAAAGAAACGGATGTAATTCCTAAATACGAAGCAATGTAATGCTGTGGAACTCGCTGTAAAATTTCGGGATGTTTTTCGATTAATTCTTCGTAGCGTTTTTTGGGATTGTTTTTAAGAAATGAGTAGAAAAGTTGTTGGGCTTGAAAAAGCCGTTTGAATAAATGATTTTCTATTTCCTTTCCCAATTCGGGCGAATTTTCTATCAGGTTTTGAAAATCTTTTTGTGAAATGGTTTGTAAAACACACCGTTCTAAACTTTCAATACTGTATAAACTTGGTTGATTTGTTATAAAACTTTCCATAGAAGATACGCTGTCACCTTCAAAGAAAACTGGGTTGTTATTTCTTTTCCGTCATTGTTTACCCACGTCCGCAAACAGCCTTTTTCAATAAAAAACATCGTTCTCGAAATTTGTCCTTCTTTTAAAAGTGTTGTCTTCGCAGGAATTTCTTTTCGGATAAAATAATGGCTGAACTTGTCCCATTCGTTTGATTTCGTAGTCGTTTGTTCGTTCATTGTGTTGTCTGTTTAGAGTTGCACTAACGGTTTGGAACTTGGCAAAGTAGCAAATTTTGAAACACTAAACTTCATTTAAGCATTGAATCCGCTTTTTTAGCAAACGCCTGTTCTGCGTATATGCTTTTTCTATCGTAAGTGTTTTGGTTTTAAGTTTTGTTCTGCACTTTCTATTATTTCAGTAATTCTTTTTTGTCTTGTTTCTGTTGTCTTGGCACTAACAAGCCAATACAAAATCATTTTCTTAATGGAGTTACTTAGACTAAAGTAGAATTCCTTTGATTTTGTATTTTTTGCGAATTCTGTCTCTAAATCTTCAGGAACAATTAATTCTTCCACTTCGTCTAAAATTGTCCAAGAGCCATTTTGTTTTGCCGTTTTAATGCTTTTAAATCCTGCTTCACTCATTAATCCGTGTTCAATGAGTTTTTCAACTTTGTTTTTGTTTATTTTAGACCAAGTACTTTTAGGTTTACGTTTGCTGAAAAATTGGTGTGACGTTTCTGTGTCGATTGAAATTCTCTTACTGTCTATCCAACCAAAACAAAGGGCAACATCAACTGCTTCACTCCATGTAATAGATTCAATTTTCGATTTTTTTTTATAATAGACTAGCCAAATATTTAGCTTTGAAAGATGGTTTTCTTGTAACCAATTTCGCCACTCCGCTTGATTTTTCGGATAAAATATTTCCGTTTCGTTTTTGTTCATTGATTTACTGACTGTTGATGACTTTTAGTATTATGCTTAAGGGTTAGTTCTTGGTGAAGGTGGCGATTTTCACCACAAATGTTGATGCGGAGAACCAAACTTTGTTAAACATTTTGATTCGTGTGTCAATAAGCGCTTGTAGTTTCTCTTTTTGATTTATATCAATTCGAGTATTTCACTGCGTGCCAAATAGCTACAAATTCGTTAATGGTGTAAGTGCCGACAATCGTAAAAATTATATCGCCCGAATAATTGGAAGTTCCAGCATAGACCTTGCCGTCTTTAATTGTTGCTATGACATCTCCACCGTAAGAAGAGGTTCCTTTATACACTTTACCCTCTTTAATGGTCATGACAATATCACCGCCATACGAAGAAGTTCCTTTATACACTTTGCCGTCTTCAATAGTATACAAAACATCGCCACCATAAGAAGAGGTGCCTTTGTAAATTTTGTTTCCACTAATAGTGCAAATAACGTCGCCACCGTAGGACGAATTATTTTTGTAAACCTTTCCACTCGAAAGATTACATAAAACATCCCCACCATAAGTAGAAGTACCTTTATACGCCTTTGTTTGTGCATTCACAAAACCGAATGCTAACATGATTGTTAATAATAAAATAAAATTTTTCATAATTTTTGAATTTGTTTTTACTTCAATTTTATTTCTTTTGTCAAAGGGTCGTATTCATAATTCACAATATTTTCATTTAATATCAACTGGATTGTTTCTTCGATTACTTCAAAAGGAACTACAAACCATTCTCTCGGATTTAGTCTTTGTCCTTTTTCATTAAACAAGTCAATGTCTAAACAAGCCTTGGCGAAAAATCTATGTAAAAGGCTTTCTAATTTGTCGGCATTTCTGTTGTAAACTTTATATGTTGCAACTTTTTGAACTTCTGCATACAAATATGTCGCTTCGTGTCGAGCATTTTTTATTCTTTCATCTACTGAATTACTTGCAAACCCAACTTTATACAAGTCTTTAATATTTGCTATTTGTGAATTAATTGATTTTGTTTTTAATACGTAAATCCAACCTGATTGAATATCTTCTTCCTTTACAAGTCCTGAATGAACAAACAAATCTCGTTCAATTTTCTCATAAGTATTGGTAATCAATTTTCCGTTTTTTTGGATTTGTTTACCTAATGAGCGATAGAGCATATTGCTGTAAGTTCCGTTCTCAAAAATGGTTCTTGTCCTACCTTCAACTCTTATTCTGTTTCCTGATTTTTGCTCCCATTCTTCTTTTTTCAAATTGGCTGATTCCAAATAGAGTAATAAACCGTCCATTAAATAAAAGTCTCCAACGTGTAGATTTTTCTCAATATTTGTAAATGGTAAAATCTTTCTCTTTCCCTCTTTGATTTCTTTATGAACTTTGTGAAACATTGCTTCATATTTTTCAAACTCTTTTTCTTTTAATGGCTTTCGTTGTGCAACAAAATCCGTCTCAGCTCTGTCCTCTGGTCTAGGTGTATGTTTAAACTTGAAAATGTCTAAGTCTTTATCAGAATCCAATAAACCTAAATCATCATCATTTAAAATATCATCAATGGTTTGCTTTTCCATTTCTACATAGCCCAAAAGGTTGTGTCTGTCATAAGGTTTAAGGACTTTCTTTTGTACTTCATTTTCTCTAAAATTCCTCAATTTTGCCATCAAACCGTACTCGGACATACTTGATTTGTTTGGCTCTCTTTTGTTTTTATCGAAGAATGTGTTTATTTCTTCAAACGAATCAATAAGCCTGTTTTCATCTGTTTTTACAGATGAAGTTTTGGCTTTTGAATCTAATAATCCAAAATCGTCATCATCATTGAAGATGTCGTCTAATGTTAGTCTTTTTTTCATAATGGTTAATGATAAATGGTTAGTTATTAATGTTGGCTTTAGTGGACTTTATTATGACGGTAACTAGCTTGATGATTTCTATTGCGTCTGTATTTAGCGATTCAAACTGTTCATCAGTTAAATAATCAGTTTCTTTTAAGAGCTCTAACCAATAGATACTTTCGTTTATTTCTTTTTGTGCAATGGCTATTTTATGAACAAAGTCTTTTTTTGTTTCAGCGTGTTCCGCTTCTCTTACCATAGCTCCCACACTTGTACCAGAGCGTAACAATTGTTTTGAAAGTACAAATTCCTTTTTCTCAGCAACTAAAAACTGATACAGTTTAACTACACGAATAGCAAAACCAAAACTCTTATCTTTAACAATATTCTTTCTCATTCAACTGTTTTTTTATTAACCATTAAACCTTATCCATTAATCATTCTCTTCCGTTTCAACTCTCTTAAAAACACTAGTGCTTCCGCCATTCTTTTTTCCTTATGGTCAAATGCTTGAATGTTCGGTTGCTCACCATTATTATGTTGCACCCATTCTTTTATTTTTGGCCATAACAAAATGGCTTCTTCTTCGGTCATTTCAAACTTTGTAGATTGAATATGTTCGTCAATTAACTTTAAAACTTTTGTTGTTACTGATTTTGATAAAATTTCAAATGCTTTTTGAAAAGGATTTATTTGGTCTATCAAATCAATATGAATGTCATCAATGTTTACAAAACTTCCTGCCATTCTTATAAACTTCTTGTCTCCTTGTTCTTCAATCGTACTATTCTTTATAACAGAATCAACAACTACGTGTTGTCTAACTGCTTCTACATCATCATCACTTAAATCAGGATATATTTCTCGTATGATTTTTGGAATTAGAACAGTATTGATAACCTCTGGCTCAATATTGCCTGGCATTGCTTTAAGCATTTGCGGGTCTTGCAATAATTTTGCCTTTAAATCATTCAAATCTGTATCAATAATGTCTTTAGCTCTTTGTGATGTGGGTAATTTAAAACCTCTTATTTTAATAGTTTTTTCATCATCTTCTTCGTCTTCATCATCTTTATCTTTTTTTAGTTTGAATTTGAAATTTGGTGCCAAAACCTGTTCCATTAATAAAGATGCAGTAATGGCTTTGAGCATGTTATTGACTGATAACTTCACTTCTTCACTTTGGGCATCTGGTTCAGCAATGAGGTTGGTAAATTGTGCGTGTGATTTGTTATTACTGTCTCGGGTTGCTCGGCCAATAATTTGAATAATCTCTGTTAGCGAACCTCTGTAACCTATGGTTAAAGCGTGTTGGCAATAGGGCCAATCAAAGCCTTCTTTTGCCATGCCTAAAGCAATAATGATGTCAATATCCTCTGCTAATTTCACATCGCGTAAATAGGCACTTATTTTATCTCTTGACTTTGGGTTGTCATTTACTAAATCAGCAACTTTTAACATCTTGCCTGTTTTGTGACTTTTAATATGTAAAACTCCCGTATTTTCATCTTGAAACTCTAAGACACCCAAAACATCAATGATATGATTGACTTCTTCGTATTTTTCCTTGGATGACTCTGCCGCATTTACACTTGGAATATGAATAATCGTTTTTTGATTTTCGTCTAGCACTTCTGCCAATGCAGAAATTCCTGTTTCTGGATTCTTTTTAAAATATCTACCTGTATAAAAATGATACCCAATTCCCAAAGATTTTAGAAACTCATAACCGTTTAATTGCTGATAATAAGTGTACGTTACTTTGGTGAATTTTGCTTCATCTTCAGACATTAATACCGGAACGCTATCTCCTCTAAAATAAGAACCTGTCATTGCTACGATATGAGCTGTCGATTTTGACATGATACTTTTTAGTACTTGACCTAATATGTTATCTCCTTCGGCAGATACGTGATGAAACTCATCAATAGCTACCAAAGTATCATCTAATTTTTTCGGGTCTAAACCGTCAAAAGCAAAGCGTAAAGTAGCATGTGTACAAACTAATATTTCATCATCAGAGTCCAAAAAGTTTAAGAATGCTGTTACTTTACTTTTTTCTACGCCAGGTGTGCAGAGATTGTATTTAGGGTTTGGTTTCCAATCTGCAAAAAAACCGTATTTTTTTAATTCTGTAGTGCCAAAAGATGCTCCAATAGACTTTTCAGGAACAGCAACTATTACTTTTTTAATGTCTTGGTTTTTTAATTTATCCAAAGCAATAAACATTAAAGCTCTTGACTTTCCAGACGCTGGAGGGGCTTTGAGTAATAAGTACTGAGCAGTTCTTCCCTCGTATGCTTTTTCTTGCATTTCGCGCATCCCTAACTCATTGGTGCTTTTGCTTTTTCCTGTTTGGTTATATGTTACATTTACTAGATCTGGCATTTTGTTTAATTATTTATGTTCAATGGTTAATTCTAATTGTCAATGGTTAATGATTAATTGTTAATGTTTTATATTGATAGCTAAACCATTAATTATTATTTGTATTCTACAACAAATACAAAAATCATAATTATTTGGTCTACAGACTTTTGGTTCTTTTTATTTTCTATTTTATTTTCTATTTATTTATTTTTAACCAATTTCTTTTATTACTGGTTATCATCTAAAGTATGTCTAAAGTTATTTTGCATTCTCTATTTTAGATGAACTCAATATCCACTTTGGGTATCTTGTACTTCCTTTGTTTTCAACACTTTTGTTGTTCCTTATTTTCATTTTAAGTAAATTGGTTTGTCTAAAGCTTCGTTTAAAAATGTCTAAAGTTATTTTAAATTGGACACTCTATATTACTTCTGTCTTTATATTGTCTTACAGTTTGTTATGTTTTTATGCTTTTAAGGTCTGTTCAAAATTCTCGTTTAAATGTCGTTTAAACCCCGTTTAATTCTCGTTTAAATGTCGTTTAAAATTAAACGAGTTTCCATTTACGGTTTTCCACTACTTCAATTATTTTATTGCGTTTCATCTTCTGCAACATATTTCTTAATTTATTTTCCTTTTGGTTTTCATCTAAAATCTCTGGTAACTTATTTTCAAATAATTTTTTGAAGTCTAAGCTTGAAGCGGTTTCAAACCTCTTTAAGTATTCAATAATCATTTGTTCATAAAAGTCATCATCAAAACCTCTTTGTTTTATGTATTTCGCTTTTTCCCCCGTAACCGAAGCTACCGTGGAAGAAATATGATAATTAGGTTTTCTGCCTTCAATCAAGTTTTTTGATTTCAATTGTCGAGCTTCATCATTCGTAATTAATTTGTTCTTGGCTACCTTATCTAACAACATAATTTCCTGTAAGCTTAGTTCCTTTAATTCGGCCAACTTTCGAGCATAATTAACATCAACTACTTTTCCAACTATTTGAACTTTTACTTTGTTGTTATTAAAGTCATAATCAGGCAGTGGGAAATATTTATTTTTTTGAATCACAAACATTTTCTTGATGCCACTCCCGATGGTATCGATCATATTCAAATTCACCATGGCATTTGCTAAAAAGGGATTTCGATAGTTGGTTTCAGGAGCATCTGCCTCAATTACTTTTTCGATACTTTCAGGAATAAAGGTTCCTGAATTTATAAAAGTAAGCATGCCTTCTTCATGTTCAACGACATTTATTTTACCTCCTAGAATATAATTCTGATGGACTATGCAGTTGTTTAGTGCTTCACGTATGATGTAAGGATCATATTGGTCTACCTCATCAGGGAAAAGTGTGCCGTCTTTAATATAACGGTATTTCAGGTTTCTGATTTTAGCTTGTACTTTGTCAACCTCCAATAACAAAGGACAAGTAAAGTGTTCATAGTCTTTTTCAATATTATCCCTGTCTTTCAATATCCAAGATATTTTAGCTGTCCCAGGAGAAATAAAATGTTCTGATTCAGGTTTTCCCAACAACAAGATAGCCGTATTTGTTATTTTGCCGTTGATACAAACCTTTGCTTTATTCAAAAATGTCGCATCATCCCAATTGGAAATTTCATTTTTAAGTTTTGAATTCTTTTCTGTGTACTGTTTTCGAGCCATATTGATGGCTTCATGGGATAAATCATTTAAGGTTGCTTCCTGAATAATATTTGCACTCCAATCTCTTTTTTGCGAAGTGATTTCACTGAGTTCATAATCATTCAAACCTCCAATACTTTCACCATCTCTACCGTAACGGTGTCCTTTCCATGAAATTGCTGTGCCTTGTGGTGCTGGTGGAATTTCAAATATAATAACGTTGCCTTTTGGGGTGCTGAACCGTAAAACATTGGTAAAACTCAATGAAGGTGAAGTGTGATCTGCCATTTCTTTTTTGTAGTTATTGAGATCATTATCAGAAATGTTTGTACCTACAATTTGCTTGGCATTATTTATCCCAAAAACCAAATAAGCTTGATCCTTCTTTTTAAGGTTCGCTTCATTACTCAAGGCCGAAAAGTATTGTCCCAACTTATCTTTAGAATAAGAGTTCTCGGCTGTTTTGAACTCCAAAACTTCTGTTTCTGTTTCTGAGGATAGCAAGGTGTGTAGTAATTCTTCTGTACTCATAGTTCACAAATTAATTATTTTATCATAAATCTGAATTTTTCCTTCCAGAGTATTATGTCCATTTTCGCTAATCATTTTACTTTTTTTGATGTAATTCAGATTCTAATTGAATTAAATTATCTAAAACCTCCTGCACAATTATGGAGTCAAAATCATCTCTTTCTGACTCCTCGTGTGTTCCCTTATTCAAATAATTCCAAATTTGATTATTTGATGTTTCAAGACCAATAAACCAAGTAATGATTTTTAAACTCTCTTCAAAATCAGAAACTTTCAAGGCATTTAATTCCTTTCTTAATGAGGTGACAATTCCCATTAAGTCTGGTGGTAAAAATGGTGCTCTTACCTTATAGCTTACTTGAAAAACATATCTTTTTGAAGCTCGACGCCATAAATCATTACTCAAATTTTCTAAAGCTCTTCTACATTCCATTAAGCAATCTCTATAGGAATGTTCCTCAATATGGTCAAAAGCCTTGTTTAAATAATGTTTTGTTGTTTCCTTTTTACGAACAGTTTTTGAAATTGGCTTTAAAAATGTATACAGTACGCATTCATCTTTATATCCTTTTTTTGAAAAGTGTTTATTTTCAATGTCCTTTATGTATTCCTCTGAATGAGAAGTGATGATAATTTGTCTTTCGTTAATAACTGGGTTATCAAAAAGCAATTCTCTTATTCTGCCCCTATGATCATCATCTATAGCATTAACAATATCATCAAAAATTATAAATGGAAGTTTGTCTTGAACGACTTTCGCAAGTAATATTGATAGACCAAGACACCTTGTGTGTCCTTCGCTTAAAATATGCATTGCATCTAATTCAGCTTTTGGGTTATCCTGAAAGGAAACTTTTACCCTATCTCCTGCATTAGATGGCAAAATAATTTGTTCAATTAACTCAAATTTACTATCCCCTCGATTTATGAAGTTGTAAAACTCTTTGGTTAATTCATTCAAGTTTTCGACAAGAGATAAAGGTAGTTCTCTTTTGTACTTATTGAGTTTCTGTAGTAACGTACTGTATGCTTCAATGAATTTTTTATTATCCTCTAATATTATTTTCTCTTTTGCTATATCATCAATTAAAGGTTTATTTGTGGTGTAAAAATCTGCTACAGCTTTTTTTGCTGTGCTAATTATTTCTTGATGAGATTTTATGTTTGATTTAAGGTCGTCAATTTCTTTTTTTAATTTCGTTAAAGCGGCCTTTTCATTCTCTAAGATTTTTTGATTTTCAAGATGTTTATTTGTACTTGTGTTTGAATCCTTGGTTTTTTGGTCAAACACAAGCAAAGTATCTTCTTGTGATTTTATATTCTCAAAAAGCCTTTTTACATCTTGTATGTAACCTTTTTGTTCGGATTTTTCCTTTTGAAAATCTTTAAGTTGCTCTGGAACATCTACATGAAGTTCCAATTGTAATGCGGAAGCATCTTTTTCTCGGTTCTCGAAATCATTTGAAAAACTATAAACATCAGAAACAAGTTTAATCCAAGCATTATCCCTGTCTTTCTGAATTTTCGCAATTCCCTCAAGCTCTTTTAACTTGACTCTTGCATTATCGTATGGATTTATTTTTGTTTGTTCAATGAGAGTTTCACATACTGGACATTTATCAGATATGGTTTCTTCAAAATTCTGAACTAATTTAAAAATCTCCACAAAGCTTACTTTATCCTTTTCTTGCTCAAACTTTGTATTGTTTTCTTCAAATAGCGTTATAGTTTTTTCAATTTTTGAAATAGACTCTAATAATTCATTTGTTATTGTATGAGTGAATAATTTCCCTTTTGGTTTTTTTAACTCATTGTCAATAAGTTCAATTCTGCCTTTTACATCTTGATTTCCATTGATGTATAAGTCTAATTCATCAAAGGTCTTATTCAGTTTACTGTTTTCTGCAATAGATTTTTTTTGAACCTCAAATTCTGTATTTTTATTTGATGAGTTCTCAATATTTTGCTTTTGACCTGCTAATTCCTGTTTTTTTTCATCAAGCTGTTTTTGTTTTATAGATTCTACAGGGATTTTACCTGAAATATTATCAGTAAATCCATTTATGAATGAATTAAACTCATCTAATCCAAAAAGGGTAGCTAATAAACTTTCTTGTTGTCCTTGGGTTTTAGAAGAGTATCGAGCAAAATCGATAATTCTATTCTTCTCAATAAAGCAGAAATAATAGCTGTCTGGACTAACTTTAATATCAACTATTTCTCCTTTTGAATTTGTTCCTGTTAAAACAGGTTGCGAAGACTTTTCGGTATGAACGTTTGTGATATATTGTTTTACATCTATTCGTTTTGCGTCCGCTTCACTCAAATAACCAAGTAGAGAATATTCCAATGCTTCACAAAAGCTGGTTTTTCCACTTCCATTTGGACCATATACCAATACTTTTGGCTTGTCAAGGTCAAAGGCTTCCTTAGATGCAAATCCTCTGAAGTTTTCTATTTCGATACTATTTATCCTTTTTATATCATTAGTACTGGCTTTAGTTTCATCTTCTGTTTTTGGTAAAATTTTGCTTAGTTTATCTCTATTTTGATTGATTAAATCATTTAGTAATAATGCTCTTTTTCCCGCTGCGGTGCCAACACTTGCAACTGCATCAAAATTATCTGAAATTAAATTAATCAACTTAACTTCATAAGGAGTTAGCTGATCAGATTTTAATGCTCTGATGAACTGGTTGTATTGAGATTTTATTTTATTGAATGAGCTCATTGGGTTTTGGGTTTATTGATATTAAGCAATTTATAATCCTCCCATTTTGGAAAATCTGTCAGCTCGCCTTTTATTCCGAATATTGATTTAATGTTAGCTTCCGATTTAAAGAATTCTTCATAGATATTTGTTTTCGAATCAGCTGTAAGTTTATGAGTAGATTCCTTTAAAATTTTGTACAGTTCCAGACCTAAAACTGCATCTTTAGGACTCTCCAATTCTGAATTTTCAATCGTTATTGAAACTTTATGCATTAAGTCTTGAATAAAATCTATGTAATAAATAATCTGTTGATTTTGAGCCTGCAATAATTGGTTCTTTTTCGCAGATTCATTTAAATCAATTTTCCTTTTTATTATTTCTATATTCTTTTGAAATAATTTATAACTTGCTTTTTTACAGGCCTCTTCATCAGAAATTGATTGACCATCTTCAAGAAATTTTTTAAATCTGTTTACTATCCCTTTATCAAGTTGATTCAATAAAGTCTGAAATGAGTCGCATTCAATATCATGCATAAACTTATTTCTTACAATCATCAAAAGTTCAAATTCTGAGTTCTCTTCCTTTGATAATACTTCAATATCATACAATAAATCAATTTTGTTTTGAAAGCTTATTTTACCCTTGTTGCTGAATAATCTGGTTTTAACATTTTCATCATAAATCCCAAGATTCATTCGAAGTAAATTATTAATTAGGTTCTCGATAAATAAAGAGTATTCGAGTATTCTGCTCCTTAATTCAATATTTAGTTGTTTGTCAATACTCATTTTACTTTCTTTTTTCTCGTTTTCTTCTGCTTTGCAAAAAGTGTATCTTTTTTTACCATCTCCTCATACTGCTTAAACAAGTACTCCAAACGTTCGGTATCATTTTTAAAAAGCTGCAAACGGTAACATTGCTCTATGGCAGTGTCGAGTTCTTGATGGGCTTGTAGCAAACCTTTGGGCATTGTGGTTGGATTGTACAATTGTGCCATGGTTTTATTATGTTTTGCTCTTTCGTCAATTATTGCAAATACATAGAGGTTTAAATTTTCTTTTTGCTTAGAGGTTATATTTGGAAAAGGAAATGTATTGTAGCAAAGTTTAGCTGAATAACGATAATCTGTTTTCAATTTACCCCCCACATTTTTGACCCAAACCATATGCATACGGGAAGTTACTATTGCAAAAAGCCAAGGTTTAGCATTGTATATTGCCATTGCAGAATTTGAAATTATTGTATCTTCATTCAAAAATCCTATTGGAATATAATCTCTGTTTTCAGAAGTAGTCGCTGGTACAATAATTGAGTCAGTATTTTCGTGAGCAGAAAAATAAAAATGATTAGGCGTTTTAGCTTTCTCACGTGTGCTTATCTCAGTACTATTTAACCTATGTATTTCAACTTTATCAAGTCGGTTTTTAATTTCATTGATTTTTACAGCTTCACTCAAGTCTTTATCTTCAATCCACAATGTGAAACGTTTATTTCCTCGAATAAAATCAGAACCACCCATATAGTTTTTTATCCATTTTTTACCCAACGGATTTTTTTCTAAAAAAATCCGTTTTTCTTCTTCATTAAATAGTAAGTTTCCTCCATCGTTTGGCATATTGCCAAATCTCATTATAGGCAAATTTGAAAGAGGATTACTTCTGCCTTTGACCACAATATTGGAGGCATCTATTAAATAAGGATTGATATTTTTTGCATCTTGTTTAAATTTATCTTTAAAAAGATATTTTGGTTGATTAGAGATATTTCTCAATCCAAGTACAATTACAGTTACACCTGCATTTCCTTTAGCATTATTTACCCATTTAAATGATTGGTGTGCAAAGTCAATCTCTATTTTATCAGAGAGAATTCTACTCCACGTTAATGCAACTTGGTCGCCTTGACAAACGGAATTAGTAGAAACAAAGGCACATTTCGCATTCATACCTTTTATATAATTTGCTCCTTTATAAAACCAAGCCGAGATATAATCTAAACTTTTGTAATCTTTTGAAAAGACAAATTTCATATCGTCTTTTTGATTTTTATCCTGATTACGGCTTCCCAAATAAGGTGGATTTCCAATTACATACACTTCGTCTGTTTTGCTAATTGGACAAACAATTTTCCAATCTTCTCTAGTCGCGTTTGCTCGTTTTATTTGCCCCGCTTCTTTTAAGGGAAGTATGGGTTTCGACTTTCCATAATCTAATAAGGTGTCTTCAAATACTCGATTCATTTGGTGTTCTGCCAACCAAAGCGAGAGTATTGCCATTTCGTGCGCAAAATCGTCTATTTCTATTCCGTAAAATTGTGAGAGTTGTATTTGGGTAAACTCAATGGTTGAACTGGCTTCTAAATCAATGATTTTTTCTAGAATCTTAATTTCCAACAAGCGAATTTCTTTGTAGGTAATAATCAAGAAATTACCGCTACCACAAGCTGGGTCAAAGAACTTAATTTCAGATAATCTTTTTATGAGTGTTCTTAGTTGTTTTATGGTAGTTGCATTTTCAAATGCTTCGTACAATTCATCTAAAAACAAAGGGAATATGAGTTTTTTTATATTTTCTACAGAAGTGTAATGCATTCCTAAATCGCTACGGTATTCAGGAATAACAACCGCTTGAATCATAGACCCAAAAATATCTGGGTTAATGTCTTTCCATTGCAGGCCACCTAATTCAATAAGCGTTTTTCTTGCTTTAGCAGTAAATATGGGCGAGTTTATTTTTTGGTTAAACAAACCACCATTTACGTATTCAAACTTTCTGAGATAGTGTGGTAGATGTTCTGCATTTTCAGTATCTAAACGGTCGAACAAATCATCTAAAAATGTATGCGTGTCTTTGCCGTTTTCAGCAGTATGTTGCGCTAAAGTATCCGTGAAAATACTTTCCTCCTTAAATATCTCGGTATCTTCTGCAAAAAAGCAAAACAACAAACGTGATAAGAAAATATTGAGTTCGTGTATATGTTCTTTTGAGTTGTAAATGTTAGGATTTTCATCAATCAACAAATCGTACAACGAAGCCATTTTGTACGATGCATTTCTATCTGCTTCATTGTTGTTCCCAGAATTGTAAACTTCACTACCTGCAAGAGGCAAAAAGAAATCGTGATAATTGACTAACTCTTTTAATTGAATATCTAAATTCTTGCCTAGTTTTAAATCTTTAGCAACCAACTGTTTGTAATCAGTAAGAATTGCAAATCGTGGTTGATGTTTTAAAATACGTTCTTCTTTAGAAATAGCCTCAATGCTGCTTAATAATTTATCAGCCTCTTCAACTTTAAAGAAAATCTTCGTTTTGTAAAGCACCTCTCCTTCAATTTTAGATAGGTTGTAATCTCCTTTTTTTAGTCGGGTTACAGACGTTTTTGAAATACCGTATGCCACCAACAAATCATAGATAAACTCTTCTTTCGAGAAGTTTTCTATTATGTTCTGAACGTTATGTTTTATTTCGGTTGATTTCATTTAGCTTCTTGTTCCTGTTTGTTTGAGACTATCAATTCTTTCACGTCAATGTCCAGAATTTCTGCAATATCCATTAAGGTTTCCAAGCGCGGTTGTTGTCGGTTTTGAGAATAGGCATTTACCATATTGTAGCTTTTACCTAGTTTTTGAGCCAACCAAGTTTGTTTAATTCCTTTCTGTTCCAACACTTCCTTAATTCGGTTCATTTGTAGATGTTGTTTATTATTCAACTGCTAATTTAATCAGTTTTATTATAGTATCTCAAAAAACTGTGCATATAATGTAGATATATTGGATTACCGAACTTGTTTTACCTCAGATGACATTTTGTTATGGTATTTGGGCAAATCGCAGTAGTCAAACGGTTGCTCGGGTAATGTGTGATAATTCAATCATAGTGATGTCGACACTTAGCAATTAGAATCTCATCCTCTTTGACTTGATAAATTAATCGGTGTTCATCATCAATTCTTCTTGACCAAAATCCTGCATATTTGTATTTGAGCGGTTCGGGTTTTCCAATACCGTGAAAAGGAGTTCTCGAAATGTCTTTAAGTAATTCGTTAATCCGCTTCACCTTCTTTTTATCCGTCTTTTGCCAATACAAATAATCCTCCCATGATTCATCCACAAATATGAACTTCATTCTTCAAGAAGATTTTTACTGCTGGAATTTCCAGTTTTCAATTTTTCAATTGCCGCATCCAATCTTTTTTCATTGATCTTAGATGAAAGCTCATGCTGAGTGGCCAACAACGAATTATATTCTGCTAAGGACATGATGACAACACCATTGTCTTTACCACGGTTAATTATCAACGTTTCAAAGTTTTGAGTGACTCTGTCAAAGTAACGTTTAATGTCTTTTCTAAAATCAGAGATGGATGTCACAAGCATAATGATAGATTTATAATGTACTTAATTATGTACAAATATACGTACATAATGTATAAATTCCAAATAAATATTGCGTTTGGTAAGATCGGTAACTTCCGCTAAAAAACCCCCCACAAAAAAAAGGTTGATTTCAACTGAAACCAACCTTTCTCTAAAATTATTTTCTCTATCAAAGTTTCAACTCGAAAGGCATTCTCATTTGAATACCGAACTTGTTTTCTAAGTTTTTGATTTCTTTATAGTAATTCAACACTTCGTCTGAAACTTTCGCAGAACTCATGTTCTCATCTTCGTCTTTCAACATGTCTAAGATGTCACGTAAGTCATTGTCTTTCACTTTTGGCCAAACTACAACTGGAAGATCGCCCACTTGTTTTTTCGCGTAGTTTAAGGTGGCTACTAATCCTCCGAACTCATCTACTAATCCGTTATTGATAGCGTCAACACCTAACCAAACACGTCCTTTTGCAATCGTTCTCACTTTGTCTTGTGGTAATTTTCGACCGTCAGAAACGCGCTGAATGAATTGATCGTAAATAGAATTCACACCACGTTGAACAATTGCTAATTCCTCTGGAGACAATTTACGCATCAATGAAATACTACCAAACTTATTCGTTTTTACACCGTCGAAAGTAACGCCTAAGTGTTTGTTCAATGCCGTTCCAAAATTTGGAATCACACCGAAAACACCGATAGAACCTGTGATTGTTGTCGGGTCAGCGAAGATGCGTGTTCCAGCTGATGAAATGTAATATCCTCCAGAAGCGGCTAAATTACCCATGGAAACATAGACTTTCTTCTTGTCGGCGGCCAATTTCACTTCTCTCCAAATTTCTTCAGATGCTAGGGCAGAACCTCCTGGTGAATTCACTCTTAAAACGATTGTTTTGATTTTGTCATTCGTTCTTGCTTCACGGATATAGCGACATAAGTTCGTAGAAGAAATCCCATTTCCGTCAGTTGTAATATCACCTTCTGCAAAAATTAACGCAATCGATTCCTTTCCTTCTTGAAGTTTCACTTCTTTGTTGTACTCGGTACGAGCGTATTTTTCAAAGCTGTAAAATTCTACTTCTTTATCTTTATCGATTCCTGCGTAATCTTTCAATAGGTCTAATACTTCATCGCGGTATTTTGTAGCGGCAAACAAACCGAATTTCACGGCATCTTTTCCATTTAAAATTTTCGCTTCAGACGCATACGTGTTCAAGTTAGCAACTGAAACGTTTTTGTCTTTTGAAATGTCTGTTAACATCTTGTCCCAAAGTCCATTCATAAAACGAGACACTTGTAAACGGCTAGAATCGCTCATCTCTGTTCTAAAGAAAGGTTCAACGGCGCTTTTAAAGTCGTTTCCTTCTCCACGAATCACTTCCACTTCGATGTCGAATTTATCCAACATATTTTTGAAGAACATCATTTCTGAACTCAATCCTAAAAACTCGACATTACTTTCTGGGAAAATATAATTATCCTTTGTAACAGTCGCTAGATAAAGTGCTTTTGTCGTAACGACTTCGCCTTTCGCATAAAAAACGACTTTTTTCCCGGATTTTTCAAAATCTTTAATGGCTTCTCTCAACTCCAATAAGTTTCCGTAACCACTGTTAATTTGACCCGTTTCAATAAAGATTCCTTTGATTTTCTTGTCATTTTTCGCTTTCTGTAATCCGTAAATGATTTCACCCAATCCTTGTTGTTGTTCCAAAGAGAAACTAGACGTATTGATACGATTGTATCCAACATCTCCAACAGATTGGTCGAATTTCATGTAAAGGAAAGTCTTATCCTTCAAATTGCCACTCGCATCTGCGCTACCACCAAAGTATTTGTCAATGAATCCTCCTAAGGTAGAAAAGAAGAAAAAGATCGAAATGATCGACCCGACTAATAAAGCAACTAATGCAGGGAAGAAAATTCTCCAAAAAGATACTTTACGCACATTATTATCTGTCATGATTTTAAATTTTTAAGTATGTCAAAAGTAAATCATTTTGCTGTAAACGTGGGACATAAATTTTATCAGTGGAAGTTAAAAGGGGTTGAGTGGTAATATTTGTAGGAAATGGAAATGAGGGATTGATATTCTTTTCGCTTTGGTAAGATTCTAAGGTTGAAAGGGAGTAGTAAGACAATATTTTAGATTCTTCTCCTTTGTTATCGAGTGATTGTAGCGTGGGAGGAAGAAATATTTTTCTCCTTTCTTTTTCTCCGGGAAAAAGAAACAAAAACCTCGTCGCCGAATTTTAATTCGCTGAAAAATGGTGTAAAAGACGACCTTTTCGGTGATTTCCTTGTTCCACTACGGAACTTCCTCAAGGTGCCCGTCTTTTACTGCCATTTTTTGCACTCTAAAAATATGCGACATCCTAATTAGTCTTTGAGCATGGGTCGTTCAAGAGTTGAGATTAGGATGTCGCATTGATTTTTCCGCCGGGACACAAACGACGACCACAAAGTAGCACCGAAGGTAAATTGCCGTTACAAAAATAACTGTTTGAGCGCTAGCGAGTTTTATTTTTGTAGGCAATGAGGAAGATTTGGGTGGCGAAAAAGATCATGGCGACGAGCTTTTTCCTCAAAACTTCGGCACTACCGGTTACCTTCGGTGCTGTCTTCGACGGTCTTGTTTTACGTCTTCAAAAGCAGAGCTTTTTCTCTTTTTGACGGACAAAAAGTAAAAGAAAAATAAAGAATTGAAATTTCAAATTTCATTACAAATTGGGACTCAGCACATCAAAATAAAATAATCCCAAAAGAGGGAATAACTTAGGGTTCCTATTAAACCATTATTTCCCTTATTTTTATCAAATTCATGGGCTGAATTCTCTAAAAAAAGCTAATTTTGAGACAAATATTGAAATATATGGAATCTGTAGCGTTAAAAAGAATAGCATCACAAGTAAGAAGAGATATCGTAAGAATGGTTGCCGCCGTCAGTTCAGGACATCCTGGAGGTTCGTTAGGCTGTGCCGATTTCTTGACGCTATTGTATTTTGATACGATGAAACACGATCCAAAGAATTTCACCATGGACGGAATCAATGAAGATTTATTCTTTTTATCCAATGGCCATATTTCTCCTGTACTTTATAGTGTTTTAGCACGTTCTGGTTATTTCCCAGTAGCGGAGTTGACAACATTCAGAAAATTAAATTCCCGTCTTCAAGGACATCCAACAACGGCTGAACATTTAGAAGGTATTCGAATGGCTTCGGGTTCTTTGGGACAAGGATTATCGGTTGCATTAGGTGCAGCACAAGCAAAAAAATTAAACAACGATAAAAGCATCGTTTACTCTCTTCACGGAGATGGCGAAATGCAAGAAGGACAAATTTGGGAAGCAGCCATTTATGGAGCTGGAAAAAATGTCGATAATATCATTTCAACGATTGATTATAACGGTCGCCAAATTGATGGTGATGTGGACGATGTTCTTCCGCTAGGTGACTTAAAAGGAAAATGGCAAGCTTTTGGGTGGTTGACGTTCGAAATGGATGGTCACGATTTTGACGATATGAAAAAAGTGATGGCGGAAGCGAAAGCACAAACTGGAAAAGGCAAACCAATCATGATACTGATGAAAACAGAAATGGGTCAAGGAGTAGATTACATGATGGGAACGCACAAATGGCACGGTTCAGCGCCAAATGCAGAACAGTTGGCATCAGCACTAAACCAATTAGAAGAAACGCAAGGCGATTATTAAAATGCGATTAAAAAGAGTCATACTTCTATTATTACTGAGTTTAGCAGGCTTTCAAGCTTCTGCTCAAGAAGGAATGACGCGTATTTTATTTATCCTCGATGCTTCGAATAGTATGAACGCCATGTGGGACGGCCAAACCCGAATTACCGCAGCGAAAGAATTACTCCTCAGAAGCATGGATAGCATCAAAGACATTCCGAATTTGGAGATGGCTTTGCGTGTTTATGGCCATCAATCCATTGTAACGCCGACGTATCAAGATTGCAATGACACCAAATTAGAAGTGCCATTCGGGCCGAATAATTTCAGTGCCATTCGTGGTGTCCTTTATCGTATTCAGGCAAAAGGAACGACGCCGATTGCTCGTTCACTAGAAGCCGCAGCCATTGATTTTCCTAACGCCACAGCAAAGAATATCATCATCTTAATTACCGATGGCTTAGAAGCCTGTGATGGTGATCCTTGTGTCATTGCCAAGAAACTCCGAGATAAAAATATTAATGTGACGCCGTTTGTCATTGGCTTGGGATTGGACTTATCCTATTTGGAAAAATTCAAATGTATTGGTGAATATTCGCAGGCAGAAACCAAAACGGAATTTAAAGCTGCGTTGGAGAATATTTTACAAAAGACCATCAACGATTGTACGGTGCAAATTGATTTGAATGACATTACCAAAAAGCCAACAGAAACGGATGTCTCTGTCTATATGTACGAAGCAGGAACGAAGAAATTAAGATATTCGTTTATTCATACACTAAATGTAAAAGGTCTTCCAGATACCTTGAAACTAGATCCGAATACGAAATACGATATTGAAGTTCACACCATTCCTACGGTTTACAAGAAAGGAGTCACCATTCTAAAAAATCAACACAACACGATTAAGATTGATGCGCCACAAGGATTTGTAAAAGTTTCAAGTCCTACTTCAAATAAGGCACTATTCATTCAATCACGAATTGTTTCACTGGATAACAAAACCTTAAACGTCCAAAATTTAGAAGCGACGGACAAATATATCGTAGGGAAATACCAATTGGAGATTCTTACCTTACCACGTATTACTAAAACAATAACCGTAGAACAATCTACCACCACTACTGTAAATGTCCCTGCTCCTGGAATTCTAAGTTATCGATTTAACAGTAATGCGGTTGCTCAATTATTTGTGTTAAACGACAAAAAAGAATGGGAATGGGTCATCAACCTTGATGCTAATAGTAAGGACGGTCAATACCAATTACAACCAGGCGAATATAGATTAGTGTACAGATATAAAAAGCTAAAAACGACTGATTTATACAAGCAAAAAGAGTTTAAAATAATGTC
>JBEBRN010000010.1:0-63182 GCA_040394775.1 Taishania pollutisoli | reverse complement strand
CGACGTGTATTTATGCGGAAGATACGCGTGTCACCAAGAAACTTTTAAATCATTTGGAAATTCAGAAACAAGTATATTCCTACCATTCTTATAACGAACACAAAATAGTCGAGAACGTGATTCAAACGATTTTGTCGAATGAATTAACGGCGTTGGTTTCAGATGCAGGCACACCCGGAATTTCGGATCCTGGTTTTTTGATTACACGCGCATGTATCGAACACGGCATTAAAGTTACCTGCCTTCCAGGAGCAACGGCTATCATTCCGGCTATTGTGTGTAGTGGTTTTCCTTGTGATCGATTTATTTTCGAAGGATTTCTACCTCATAAAAAAGGACGTCAAACAAAATTTATTGAATTAGCAGAGGAAGAGCGTACCGTCGTTATTTATGAATCACCTCATCGATTGGTGAAATGTTTAGCTTCTATCGCTCAGTTTTTTGGCGAAGAAAGAGAAGCCTGTGTGGCACGTGAATTGTCTAAATTCTATGAAGAATACAAACGTGGAACTGTAAAAGAAGTACTCGCCTATTACGAAGCGAATCCACCAAAAGGAGAGATTGTTATTGTTATTAGAGGAAAAGAGATCATCAAAGAAGAGAAGAGTAATCGTTATGCTTCTAAGAATTCAGAGGAGGATTAAGAACCATAATCTATTAATTTTTGACTTCAACCAAAATTTCACATTAAAGTTTAAATTTTCTTTACTTTAAATTTCTTTTACTTTTTGTCCGTCAAAAAGAGAAAAAGCTCTGCTTTTGAAGACGTGAAAACGAGAAACGGCTAGTGCCGAAGTTTTGAGGAAAAAGCTCGTCGTCGTGATCTTTTTCGTCACCCAAATTTTCCTTATTGCTTGTAAAAATAAAACTCGCTCGCGCTCAGACAGTTATTTTTACGACAGCAATTTCGTCGTTTGGGTCCCGACGAAAAAATCAATACGACATCCTAATCGCTCGTTGAGATTAAGACCTTCTTTTGATTAAGATAAGTCACAATAATTCAAACCTAAAAGAACTACATCCTCAACATCAAATCAATCAATCGATTAGAAAACCCAGCTTCGTTGTCGTACCAACCAATTACTTTCACCATTTTTCCAACCACAGAAGTTAACAAGCTATCGAAAATGACGGAATTCGAATTACCAACGATATCTACGGAAACAATTGGGTCGCTGGTATATTCCAAATAACCTTTTAAATACGTCTCCGAAGCGACTTTAAAAGCGGCATTAATTTCCTCGACTGTTGGAGGATTCTCCATTACCACTGTTAAGTCAGTTAATGAACCGTCTGGAACAGGAACTCGGATACCACAACCTCCAAATTTTCCGTCTAAATCAGGGAAAATACGCGTAATCGCCTTGGCTGCTCCTGTCGTTGTTGGAATCATAGAAACCGCCGCGGCTCTTGCTCTTCGTAAATCTCTGTGAGGCGCATCTTGAATTTTTTGATCGGTGGTATAACTATGAATAGTTGTTAAGTATGCACTTTCAATTTTCCCTAATTTTCGTAACACATGCACTAATGGTGCACCAGAATTTGTCGTACAGGAAGCATTGGATAAAATATCATCTTGCGGTAAAATTTCCTCATCGTTGACGCCCATCACAATATTTTTGGTTTCATCTTTCGCTGGAGCACTAAGGACAACTTTCTTCACTGTTCCGCCTATATGTGGGCTTGCCAATTCTCTGGTTAAAAACAACCCAGTGGATTCCAAAACGATTTCGACATTGTAATCCGACCATGGAATATCCGCAGGGCTTTTATGTTGTACAAAGACAATTTTCTTTCCATTTTCAAAATGAAGGGCATTACCCACTCTTTCGAACTTCATGTCTAGTCGACCGTGAACGCTATCGTACTTAAATAGATGAGCAAGCGTTTCTATGTCTGCTAAATCATTTACAACGGCAACATCCAATTTTGCTGAGTACAAGCACATTCTAGTAAAATATCTTCCGATTCTACCGAATCCATTCACGCCAATAACTTTCATTGTCTTATTATTTAAATCGTATCTCTCCCAAAGTTATGGTTTCTTTTAGAAAAAGTAAATATTTAAGTGAGAATAATTTATTTTATGACACTAACGTGACGCTTATAATGAATTACTCTCTTAATTTTGGGCGATTTTAAAAATATAAATAATAGCATGATGAAAAAATTACTTTCGCTCTTAACAGTAATTGCACTTTTTAGCATTTATGGACATTCACAAGAGAAAAATTTCAAAAACCTTAGACAGTTAACTTTTGGAGGTGACAACGCTGAAGCCTATTTCAGTCCCGACAGTAAAAGCTTAACAATGCAAGTCACCAATCCGAAAGAAGGGATTGAATGTGATCAAATTTACACACTCGACTTAAGTATCGAAAAACCCACAGCAGCGGATTTAAAATTAATCTCCACAGGATTGGGTAGGACGACGTGTTCATTCTTTATGCCGGATGGAAAACACATTCTTTACGCCTCTACACACAAAGGAAATCATGCTTGTCCAGCACCTCCAAAATCAACAGATGGAAAATACTTATGGCCTCTTTTTGCGGACTTCGATATTTTTATCGCTGACTTAAATGGGAACATTGTTAAACAATTAACGGATGCTCCAGGATACGATGCCGAAGCGGTGCTTTCACCAGACGGAAAGAAAATTGCTTTTACCAGTACTCGAACAGGTGATTTAGAAATTTGGGTGATGGATGTCGATGGAACGAATTTAAGACAAATCACCTACGGACTTGGATATGACGGCGGCGCTTTTTTCTCTCCTGATAGTAAGAAATTAGTTTTTCGTTCTTCTCGTCCAACGACAGAAGCGGATATCGCTGAATACAAAGATTATTTAAGCAAGGATTTGGTTGCTCCAACAAACATGGAAATCTATACCGTAAATGTGGATGGAACAGGTTTGAAGCAAGTGACGAAATTAGGGAAGGCCAATTGGTCTCCTTATTTTACACCGAACAGCAAGAGCATCATTTTCTCTTCTAATCATCATTCTACACATGGATATGATTTTCAATTATTCATGATTGACACGAATGGAACAAATCTTCGTCAAATTACATTTGAAAGTAACTTTAATGCATTCCCGATGTTTTCTCCAGACGGAAAGAAAATCGCTTTCTCGAGTAATAGAAACTTGGATGACCCAAAAGAAACAGATGTATTTATCGCTGATTGGGTAGATACTGATCCTGCGGAAATTGTCAGTGATGTCAATATGAAAAAACACTTGACGTATTTATCATCCGATGAATTGGAAGGACGTTTAACAGGTTCAAAAGGAGAGCAATTGGCGGGAGATTACATTGCTAGTGAATTCAAAAAATTGGGTTTAAAGCCGTATGAAGGGAATAGCTATTTCCAGAAATTTGAGTATTCTGTCCGTTTAAACCCACATGACAGCACGAGTACAAAGCCCAATAGCGGAAGAAATGTCATTGCTGTTTTGGACAATAAAGCCAAGAAAACGATTGTTATCGGAGCGCATTATGATCACTTGGGCAGAAATGAACATCACAATTCTACTCAAATGAATTCTGAAGGAGAAATTCACAATGGAGCCGACGACAATGCTTCTGGAACAACGGCAATGATGGAATTAGCACGGATGTATTCTCAAAACAAAACGACGGAGAAAGTGAACTATATTTTCGTTGCCTTTTCAGGAGAAGAAGACGGTTTAATTGGTTCTAAGCACATGGCCGAAACATTAAAGGATAAATATCCGAACGTTATTGCGATGATTAATATGGACATGGTTGGACGTTTGAATGACAAAAAAGAATTGGTTGTGGGTGGAATTGGAACCTGCCCTGATTTCTCGGCAATCGTACAAAAAAATAAACCAGCAGGATTTGTCGTAACAGAAGACAGTTCAGGTGTTGGACCATCTGACCACACGTCTTTTTACCTAAAAGATATTCCTGTTTTATTCTTCTTCACAGGAACACATAAAGATTATCACAAGCCAAGTGACGACGAAGATAAAATCAGCTATTACGGCGTTCGTGCTATTATAAGCTATGTATATAGAGTAGCGAATGATTTGGCAGAAAAAGACCAACTGGTTTTCATGAAAACGAAGGTGAAAGCCGGAAAATTAGCCGCTGCTTACAAAGTGACTTTAGGTGTAATGCCTGATTATGCCGATTATGGCGATGGCTTACACATTGATGGCGTTACCGAAGGAAGACCAGCAGACAAAGCAGGAATCAAAGAAGGAGATATTCTTACACACATTGGTGAATGCGAAGTTAAAGACGTGTACAAATACATGGAATGTCTTTCAAAATTAAAAGCAGGAGACGAAAGAGAAGTGACGGTTAAACGTGACGGAAAAGAGTTGAAATTAAAGGTTGTGTTTTAAGTAACACACCAAAATAACTTTACAAAGGCAGTGATGATTCCGATGGGATGGTTACTGCCTTTTTTGATTTTAGTATCTCAATTCATCGTAAATAGTTGCATGAATGATTGAACAATTTCACCAAATCCCAACCATTTTCCACTATACCTCGTTTCTATTTAAATAAAAGTTAGCGCTATGATTCGACAAATTATCCTTCTCGTTGTTTTTTGTGGGTTATTGGAAACCGGTTTTTCTCAATCCAATCTTTTGTGGTCCGAAATATATCCAGCGAATATGTATTCATCGAGTTATTCACCATCCAATTATTTAGCGCATGACACATTGGTTTCAACAGGTATAAAACGAACATCCAATGGCACAAAACTAGTACAACTTAAACATGATTTGAACGGCGGATTAGTCAGTGAGATCGTTTATGGAAATGAATTAGCTTTCGCAAGTTCTATCGTTACTTATCAATTCCACGATGATTTTGTTTATTTGTTATGTCGAGAACAATTGGATTCGACCAGTGAGTCGATGTCCGTCATGCAAAAATATGATAAAACCGGCCTTCTTTTAACGAGTTTTACTATTCCTTTGGAAGGAGATACGTCCTTTTATCCTGGAAAATTCAGCCTAACCAATGAAGGTAACTTTTTAATTTTTATCGCAAAAAACTATTACGTGCCGAGCGAAGATATGGATGACAATTGGGAAGATTCTTATAATTTTCTTTATGCCTTTAATCCAAATGGTGATAAATTATGGGAAAGGAACTTACAGGAAATTCCCACAAAAAAATCGCTCATTTACGGCTCTTCATTTATTAACGACACGACTTATATTGCTATACATCAAGGTGGTCTTCCATATAGGATTTTAAGAGTGAGTCCTGATAATGAGTTTACAATCTTGACACATCCAGATATGTATGGTGCTGGAAATATTCAGGCATCTAACGATGGAAATTTATTACTTACAGCCTCTCAACAATTTCGTATAGCAAAAATGACCAAAAATGGTGCTGTTTTATGGATTACAGATGATTTTCAAGCCGAATTTCCCATTAATGATAATAGTTTCCCTAATTACACCACCCAAGATTCCCAAGGGAATATTTACATTACAGGAGCGTATGATGAGGACGATGGCGACACACTTCATTTTAAGGTACTTACATTAAAATATGATGCAGATGGAAATCTTTTATGGAGTCAGAAATACTCTTCATCGCGATTTGATATGTCGCAAACCATCCAACTTAAAAATGGTTTTGTATATATTGGTGGTCAGTCGCAACAATCGGAGGACACACCATTCGCTTATGATCATTTGGTACTAAAAATAGATGCCACAACAGGCACGTTAGTAGGTGACTATAAATACAGGTCATCCGAGTCATCATCCATATTCGACAACAATTACGATAATGTCACCTCGTTAGCCATAACGGACGAAGGAAATGTGGCACTTATTGGAATAGTGGATAATGAAAACGATGGTTATGAATGGCTCATTCAATATCTTTCCGATTTAACATTGAGCACTTCAACCGCTATCTTAAATTCACTCAAATATTATCCAAATCCAGTAAATGCAGGAGAAGATGTACACGTGGTAGGCGAAGAGCTTAACTCTTATGCGATTTATTCTGCCGATGGAAAATTGATAAAGGAGGAAATACTGAATGATTTTTCACCTACTATTTCAACAGTAGGAATGAATAGTGGTATCTATCTTGTACAATTTCATTCAAAAATTGGTGAATCGATGATAAAGATTGTGGTAAGGTGAGATTTACAACATCATAAAAGATCTATAAAATTTCAAATAGACTTAATTGAAAGATTCACTTTACACTTTTGGAAGGATTCAATTCATCGTAAACACCTGTCCATCCGCATAAACGAGATACAATCAATTGAACAACTTCACTAAAACATAATCCCCATAAATTTCATATTCGGAATCTTGTTGAGTTGTCTTTTTCCAATTTTCCGTATCTTGCTCCCATGAAATTTATCACTTCTCTCCTATTTCTATTTAGTTTCTTGCTGGTGTTCGGCGGAAAACCCGTTGCTGTTGCAGGAGGAATTAAGGGTGAGAAAGTGGAGAATTGGAAAGGCAGCAACTCCATCAATCTCCTCCTCGAACAAACTGGAAACCAAAATCTTGTAAAAATAGTTAACAACGGAACTACCCATAATCTGGCCTACTTAGATCCAGACATGAATGGGAAGGCTATTTATTCCAATTTTAATTTTATCGATGCCAATTCCGCCGAAATAAGCGAGGTTTTGCAAGTGGTGGAACAAGCTAACTTTAGAAAAGCCAACAACACCGTCGCTTACAACAAGAAATTTACCATTGTAAAAACCAATACAGGACTTATTAGGGTGGTTGATGGAGGAGTTAGTGGGGCGGGGGACTTTGCAAATCAAATAGATAATACTATTACTCGGCTTACAGGAAATGCCAATTTCTCGTTAAACGGAACAGGGAAATATAAAACAGTTGCAGGGCATCACCCAATGGCTAAAAAAGCATTTGAAGGAGATTTAGCCTATGATTATAAAGAAGCGTTTAGCGTTTCAACTTCTGAACTTGATAATGCTGCTGGAATTGCCAATATTCATCCTTCAATAACTGGACAACAAAACTCACTTTATACGGCATGGAGAAATGCGAATCCTAGCAAAAAATTAACGATAGATGAAATGGCTGATATAGAAATTCAAGCGATGGTCAACGTAGGTATTCCTCAAGATATCGCAACGGGCTGGGTAGTAAAATCATTAGAAGATTTAAGGCTTCAAGGAGTTACTGAGATTAAGAATATACCTTGGAATGGAACGAACTAAATATAAAATTTATGAAAAATAATAAAGAAATTTTAGATGATTTTGGTCAAAAAGCAATAAATATTGTATTTGATCCTGCCATAAAGAATTTACTATCTCTTAAATCAAAGGAAAATCCTCCTGTGATATTCAAGGATTATGTTGCATTATTTCAAAAAATGAATGATCAAGATTTTAGTGTTTTAAAGAAGTATCTTCAAGAATCAATGGGTAATGCTATTTTCAATTTCCTTAAAATATTTGAAGAAAACGAGCAATTTAAAATTGTTTACGAAGAAAATGGACAGCAAGTTGATTTGAATAAAACTAGTGAAATGCTTAAAGCCGAACCGATAATAGACAATGGATGGATAGAGCGGTTTAGTGAATTTTCAAAAGACAACAATATTTGATGTTTGTTTTTAAAATACTATTTCTCCTCTTCACTTGGTTTACCAACCTAGCATATGCAGTACCTATATTTTCAGAATTTGCTTTGCCAAACTATGCTATCTCACTTACTAAAACAGAAAGTCAAAAACTAGCAAGTGAGGTAAAAATTGGCGTTGAGAATTTTGCAAGAAGTTCAATAGAAGAACTTCAAAAACAAAACAGCATTTTACACAACAATACATTTTCACTTTCAAGTATTTTGAAGGAGGAAAATTCTTGTGCCTTAAATTTTCAAAACGCAGGTACTCGAAACGAAGTTACAGTTGCTCAATCTTCAAAAGAAGAAAGATTAAATGAGTTGGAGAATCGAGCGCGCGAGATTTTGCAAGGATATGTGAATGGGGCGGGGAGCATTGTTAATTCTGCTGATGAATTGGCTTCTTTTGTAATTCAAAACGGTATCAGGAATGATATAGATTTGAATTTTGTAATCTTAATGACTAATGGTCGCAGAGATTTAATTGAAGGTATTCTGTTGTCAACAAAAGAAGTAATCGATGGTCAGAGCATCCAGCAATTAATTACTCATTTTAACATTACTAATATACCGTCAGTAAATTCATTATCAAATTATCAGACTCGAATTTGGTATCACTTCAAAAAATCAAATATTCCTAATCTTATTGATAACAATGTAAGTTTAGAGAATCAAGCATTACAAGCTTTTAATCTGAGGAATCAATATAGGGCGCAAGCAAGAAACTTTATGAGTGACAGAAGTTTAGCGGTATTTTTAGAAGCTAATGAGCAGAATCTTGATTGGTCAAACTATGTTAATTACTTACAGACAAGCAAAGGATTGAGTGGAGATGCTGCTTGGAATTATATAATAAATAGCGCAACTACTGGTAGGGATGGGGTTGATGCTCTTTTCAAATTATAAGATAATATGGGATATAAACAAAATAGAAACTCAAAACATAAGTTTGAGTTTCTTTTAACAGATGTTTTTGGTGGAGGATGGCAAAAAAAAATATTTGAAATTATTGCATTAAAAATTTATCCTGAATTAATCGAACAAAAAGTAATTAAGGCAGGTTGGAATAGTTCACATACTGAAATTTCTTTCAAAAAATTTAATATTATGACTAAAATCATTTTTGATGAATTTGATGTTATAACAATTATATCAGATGATGAAAAAGGTAGTTTAGAAGTAATTGAGAATTGGGTTAAGTTAATAGATGATGAGCTTTTATTAAATCAATAGTGAACTCCTACTCCAAATACTCCTTTTCTTTTTCACTTGGTTTAACCTAAGTGCAACAACTACCATTTCAAAAGTTGATTCAGCAAACTGTGGTGTTTCCTTTCCAAAAACAGCAACCCAAAACCTAGAAAGCGAACTAAAAATTGGTGTTTCTAATTTTGCAAGAAGTGGTATTTCTGCCGATTGTCGGACACAGTCTGAAAATTCATCCTCTCAAAAAGCAAATTCATGAAAGAGTTCTATTTTAGAGAATTTTAAAAGTTGTTAAGTTTTTTCTAAAACGTTTTTCCAAATTTCCGTATCTTGCTCCCATGAAATTCATCTCCTAGAGATTTTCACTTTACACTTTTAGCGTAATTCTCAATTCATCGTAAGCAATTGCCCATTTGCGTAGACAAGATACGAGCGATTGAATAATTTCACTAGAATATAGCTCTAAAAACTTACATTCCCAAAGAAGCCAAAGAAATCACATTTATTCCATCCTTTCGTGTATAACTAATTCCTGTTCCAGTAATGATATTTAAAGATTTGGGGGGATTCATTCTTTTATGATCGACTATTTTTGAAAATTTCTTTAAACTTTCGGCAGCTTCTTCTATTTTTCCTATTCCTAGCTTGATTTCAAAGGCCATCCAATCACCGTTATATTTTTGAACAATCGCATCAATCTCTAGATCATTTGAATCACGGTAATGAAATACTTTCGCATCGTTTGCTTGGGCATAAATTCGTAAATCATGAGTTACCAACGATTCAAATAGAAACCCTGTAAATTTCAAATCCTCTAAAAGTGCTTTTTTATCCAAACCTAAAGCAGCAACGGCTAAACTCACATCTGTAAAATGACGCTTTGGGCTTTTACGCAATGACGATGAAGAACGAATATGCGGATTCCATGCAGGTTGGTCTTCCACTATCATTAATCGCTCTAAAGCATCTATATAATCATAAATTGTAGGACGACTAACTTCTTCATTTTCATTCTGTTGAATATCTCTTTCTAATGTCGTAATGTCTACCAACGTCGCCGTATTTCTTGCCAAAGCACGCAATAAACTTCTCACTTTAACTGGATCTCTTTTAATATTAGAAACACGACTCATATCTACTTCCGCAAGTAATTCCACATAAGCACGATTCAACTCCTTTGCCTGACTCACTTTTTTATTCAATAAAGTAGGAAAACCACCAATAATAAGTTTCTCAATAATAAAGTCTAAATCTGTTGGCTGGTCATGAATGGTTACGCTCTTACCATTAAAAAGATCTTCCAAACTCACTTCTCCAGTAGAATGTCCTAATTCTTGCCATGACATAGTACGCATATCTAAAATGGTAAATCTTCCCGCCCCAGAATGCATTTTTATAGATTCTTCAGGATTAGCAGAGCCTGTGAGAATAAATTGTCCAACCTGATTTCTATCATCAATTTCATGACGGATATAATTCCATAATTTTGGTTGCTCTTGCCATTCATCAATTAATCGAGGCGATTCTCCTATCAATAAGCGTTTAGGATCACTACCCATCAATAATTCGACTTGTTCATCTTGATCTACTTTTAATATACTATTTGCTTTCTGTCTTGCAGATTCTGTTTTTCCACAAGCTTTCGGTCCACGAATAAGAACAGCACCAGATGCATTTAGTTTTCGCTCTAATTCAGCATCAGATATACGTGATTTGTAGAACATAATTGTATTTATTTGAACAAATATACAATTTATTTTACACTTTTGGAGCTTTTTACTTTACACTTTTAGAGCTTTACACTTTACACTTTTAGAGCATTTCACTTTACACTTTTAGCGTAATTCTCAATTCATCGTAAACAATTGCCCATCTGCATAAACAAGATACGAACGATTGAATAATTTCACTAGAATATAATTACCGGAAATTTCATATTCAGAATCTTGTTGAGTTGTTAATTCGACCGTTTTTCCATCGACAAAAGCACTGACGCCGCCCATAATGTTTCGGAATACGATGACGTTATTTTTCAACATATAATCTTTGGGAACATAGTTACAGACAAGCGTTTTCTCTCCATTATAAAATGTATAGGTATAATTATTCTCCGTGAAAAGGATGGCTTCATCTACTACGTCATACGTTTTGGGGAAGTTAGATAATTGTGCTTTTTTACCTTTTGAATAATACATCAAATTACCATTAATATCTTCATACACGATGGCATTTCTTCCTGATTTATAGGACTTTGCAAATTGTGGGTCAACATCCATAAATTCACCATTTTCAAATACAGCAAAAGTTCCCATGGTCGGATCATTAAAACAAGCGATGTTCGTTCCAACAGAGAATTTAATCGGATCCAGCCAAACGCCAAATTCATATAATCGTCCGTTATAAAATACACGATATACGTCGCCGTTATCTTTAAAAACAATGATATTATCTCCTACAAACGCGGGTTCTTTCAATTCACCTGTCGCTTGATAAAGTGGAGCAATAGTACCTTTATAGACAATGTTCCACGTATTATATCGAATGTCTTCAAACACAATTAAAGAATCTTTGACGATAAAATTTCCAGCGAACATCGTCAGGTTGCGTGGTTTATTATTTTCTATATAATAAAGGGCATTGGAAACTCTAAAAGCTAAATAGGTATCTGAAACTTTATAATTGACCATCATATTCGTGGCGGTCTGGATATTTTTTCCATCGTAAAATTTCAAGTCATTCTTACTATCGGTGTAGGCTAAAATGTTATCGCCAAAAGCAAAAGACTGTACGCGTTGATATTCCAATTGACGTGGTTGTCCCATGTAAAAGACTTTCAAATAATCGTTATAATCAACAAAAGGAAGAATTTGAGAATGTATAGAAAAAGTGATAAAACTAAGTCCTATCAAAAGGAGGATATGCTTCATTTTTTAGCTGATTTTGGGTGATAACATCAAATAGTGTGCTAGACAAAAATAATAATTAAACTTAACATTTGGCTAAGTATGTGTTTTTCGATAGAATGCTTACTTTTGCAACATGCACTTTGAAAAGACAAAAGAGTATATGGATGAATTGCTGTTGGCAATTCGAAACGACGACGCTAATTGGATTACAGAAAACTTAGCTATTCTTCACTTTGCTGACATTGCCGATATTTTGGAAGCCCTAGATATCGAACAGGCAAAGTATGTTTATTTCCATTTGGATGAAGACACCCAAGCGGATGTCTTAATGGAGTTTGAAGAACATGTTCGTGATCACTTCATTAGTTTACTCTCAAATAAAGAAATTGCCGAGCAGCTAGACAACTTAGATTCGGACGATGCAGCTGACATTTTGGGTGACTTTGAACACTCTAAAATTCAGGAAGTTATTTCCCACATGGAAGATGACGAGGCAGCTGAAGATATTGTTGACTTATTAAACTATTCCGAAGATACTGCCGGTGGTTTGATGCAGAAAGAATTCATTCAAGCACGTATTGACTGGCCAGTTGATCGTTGCTTAGTAGAACTCAGAAGACAAGCAGAAAATGTAGAAAAAGTGTACACCATTTATGTGGTGGATAATCAAGATAAATTAGTCGGTGTCTTATCATTGAAATCATTACTTTTCGCTAAACCAAAAACGAAAATTAGTGAGTTATATAAATCCAAAAACGTTATTTCAGTAAAGACAATGGATGCAACCGAAGTTGTTGCTAAAGTCATGGAAAGATATGATTTAGTTGCGATTCCCGTTGTTGACTTTCAAAATAAACTTGTGGGTCGAATTACGATTGATGACGTTGTTGATTTAATTAAAGAAGAAGCGGATAAAGACTTTCAGATGGCATCCGGTTTATCGGAAAGTGTGATTCACAATGCACCCATCTGGAAAACATCGCGTGCACGTTTACTATGGCTTTTCATCGGAATGTTTGGTGGAACCGTCAGTGCGAACGTCATCTCTAATTATGAAATAAACATTGGCTCAGTACCTGCTTTGGCTTTTTTCATTCCTCTCATAACAGCGATGGGCGGAAATGTTGGCGTTCAGTCTTCGGCCATTGTCGTTCAGGCTCTGGCAAAAGGAATCGATTACAGTAATGTCGCGAAAAACCTTCTACGAGAAGGATTAGTTGGTTTGATAAATGGTGCAATATGTTCGACCGTTATTTTAGGAATCGCTACTTACCTATCTAATTTTCAATTAGGTATAACCGTAAGTATTTCCTTAATGATTGTGATTGTATTTGCCGCAGTCGCTGGTTCCTTTATTCCTATCATCATGAACAAATACAAAATCGACCCCGCTTTAGCGACAGGTCCATTTGTTACCACTATGAATGATATCATTGGTTTATTCATTTACTTCTCAGTGAGTACGCTACTTGTGGGAATTTAATACGCTATGAAAGTTTTATTTTTAGATCGTGTACATCCTATTTTGGAGCAACGTTTAACCGAGAATGGCTATCAATGTATCGACGGATCAAAAACGTCTTTAGATGAACTCAAAGAAGAAATCAGTCAAGCACATGGAATGGTGGTGCGTTCCCGATTGAATTTAGACGAAGACTTTCTAAAAAACGCACCGCATCTTCAATTCATTGCACGCGCTGGAGCAGGAATGGAAACAATTGATGAAGCATATTGTTCCAAAAATGGAATTCGGCTTTTCAATGCACCTGAAGGAAATCGCAATGCCGTTGCCGAACATGCTTTAGGGATGTTATTAGCACTTTTCAATAAATTATCAAAAGGAGATAGAGAAGTGCGAAAGGGCATTTGGGATAGAGAAGGAAATAGAGGAATTGAGATTGCAGGTAAAACGATTGGAATTATCGGTTATGGAAATAATGGAAGTCAATTTGCGAAATTATTAAGTGGTTTCGATTGTGAAATTCTGGCTTATGATAAATACAGATCGGGGTTCGGAACAGAGCGTATAAAAGAAGTCGATTTAGATGGACTCTACGAAAAAGCAGATGTTGTCAGTTTTCATATTCCACAAACACCCGAGACCATTTTCTTTGGCTCTACTTCATTTTTCACTCATTTCAAAAAACCCATTTACCTCATCAATCTTTCACGCGGGAAAGTGGTTCAATTAGTAGATTTAGCGGAGGCAATCGATTCAAAGAAAGTTCTCGGCGCTTGTTTAGATGTGCTAGAAATAGAAAACAAAGCATTTGTAAACGGGTTTCAGTCAAATACACTTCCTCCAGAAATAAAAGGGTTGTTGACCAATGAAAGAGTGCTATTTTCACCGCATGTAGGTGGATGGACTATCGAAAGCTATTTTAAATTGAGTAACGTATTAGTCGATAAGATTATCGCTCACTTCGGTTCGATTTCAAGCTGAAATTCTACTCTTTCTTAGTGAAAAGTAACTTCTACCCGCCTATTCTTTTGGCGTGCTGCTTCATCTACTTCTAGTACTAATGGTCGTTTGTTACCACAACCTTCATACATCATTTTAGAACGTGGAATTCCTATTTTTCTTAAAGCACGATAGACACTTTTCGCACGTTTTTTCGATAGCGCCACCTTATCTTTACAACAGGTGTGTCCAGAGATAATAAGGTGTAAATTGGGTTGCTCTTTGTAGATGGTGTAAATCCGTTCTAACTCTTTCGTTGGATCTCCTAAATAGTGTGTTTTATCTCCCACAAATAGAATGGAGGTAACGATTGTTTTACCTTTATAGTCTTTTTTAGCTTTTTCCTCTTGGACAGATGGAGTAGTGCCTAAAAATTCTGGAATTAGCGTATCCATTTTTTCTATTTCATCAATCTGTCTTTCTAAAAGATGAAAGCGAACCTCCACAAAACGCGCATCTTCATTGGATAAATGATGTTTTTTTTGAAGAATACTTCCTTTATTTTCGAAAGTTAGTGGTGGAAATGGCTCAATTTCTTGTTTTAAAATCTTTTCTATTTCTAAATAACGAGCAATTCCTATTTTTAAATTTCCTGCTTCACCTCCAATAGAATCGGTACTAGCAACAATAGAAATACGCAAGATGGTTTCTTTATCAAGCGTATGAATGAATCCTATAAATCTCGTTAAATTATAATCAGTGGGTAATTTTTGATTGTATTGATAGGGAATACTAAAACCGGACATGGTTTGAGCGTTACTAATCAAGGGAAATAAAACAAGAAAACTTATCGTTATCAAAAAACTTCTAATCATTTCAATTTCGTTTATCTAATCCCCAAAGCATCTTATTTCGAATTGTTTCCAGAAAGGTACTATTTTCAAATTCGATTGTTTGAATAGTGAATGGTGCTTTTTTAACGATGATTTCTTCATCAGCCCTAATTTCTTTTGCTTTTCCATCAAGGCTCAATAAAAAACTATTAGAACGTCCTTTCACACTTAACTTTAAAGGCAACTTATTAGACACAATCATGGGACGTACGTTCAGATTATGTGCTGCAATAGGTGTCAAAATATGTACTTCACAATTCGGGACAACAATAGGTCCGCCACAACTTAAATTATAGGCTGTAGAACCAGAAGGCGACGAAATAATTAATCCATCTGCCCAATAGGTATTCAGATATTCGCCGTTTAATTCTGCATAAATGGCAATCATCGAAGCGGTATTTTTTCGTTGTAAAGTGACTTCGTTGAGAGCAAAATTTTCACGGTCAAAAAGTCCTCTTTCCGATTCTACACAAAGTAATGAACGTTCTTGGGTGATGAATTTTTTCTCTTCTAACAACTTAAACGATTGCACAATCTGGTTGCGGTTGATGTTTGCTAAGAAACCTAGTCTCCCCAAATTAATACCAATGATTGGTACATTCGAATCTCTGACGAAATTAACCGTTTTTATAAACGTTCCATCACCTCCAACACTTAGTGCGCAATCAATACCAGAGGTAAAATCAGTATGTGAATTATAGGAAGCAAGTGATTGGTAAATACTATTTCGCTTTACCAATTCATCTTTCAAATTTTCTTCGACAATCGGTTTCCATCCAAATTCAACTATAATCTTGAAAATTTCTTCAAAATCATTAAAATCGGTCTTATTTAATATTTTCTTTCCGTAAACTGCAATATTCATCTTACAATTTCAAATAATTCATTAAAGCTTCATAGCGCAACTGATCATCATCTTCAAAAAGGCTCTTTTGAAAAGTAGCGCTAATCGTATAACCGTATCGTTCAAAAGTTCTCACAATACGATCTAATTCAATTTGGTTAATTTTTATCGTCACATCTACTTTTGTTGATTCTGGTGCAGAAGTGATGAATGAACTCAATATGCGTGCATCATTACTTTCTACAATCTGAGCAATTTGTGCTAACGAATAATCACGATCATTAATCTCCAACACAATAATACCACCTTGTTCAGTAATACTTCCCGTATTCGCAATCAATTGCATTAAATGGAAAATAGAGGTACATCCCAAATAATTTTCTTTATCGTCTAAAACAGGAACGATAGTAATATTTTGCTTCGCAACAGTATATAGCACTTCATAAATATGAGCGGTTGCTAAAACATACGGTCTTGGTAAATGTTCAAATAACTTATCGAGTGTTTCATCCACATCAATACGATCCAATATATCTGATTCAGAGACTACCCCAACAAAGTTATCCCCTTTCAAAACGGGTAAATGACTCACTTTAAATTCATCCATCCATCTCAAGGCAGTTTCACCGGTGTCGGTATGTCTTAATGGAGGAATTTCTTCTGTAATTAAATCTTTAGCATACATAAGTGGAAAATTAGTGATTTATATCTATCCTCCAAGTAAATTAAATAAAAAAGTGCAAACCTATAAGCCGGGTTTTGTATTCCGCAAGCGGAATGCTTATCATTTATCTAGTACCGACGTCACCATCGGTATCCATCGACCCACCCTCTGAGATTAGGCGAGCAGCCCTTTCATCTGCCATAAATGACAGACATCCCCAGTATACATGGTCTTTCAGTTCGTGAGGTTTACCAAGCGGCTATTGTCACCAATTGCCCGGTGAGCTCTTACCCCACCTTTTCACCTTTTCTCCAATAAATTGGAGTAGTTTACCTTTCTGCGGCACTTTCTGTCCCTAATTCGTCTCCAAATTAAAGCCTTCCCGTTAGGAAGCACGATGCCCTTCACTGCCCGGACTTTCCTCTTTGATATTTCACAAAGCGATAAGCCAGTTTGCACGTGACAAAAATACAAATTTTGTAACGATTATCAATCTCTATTTTTAAAATGAGAAGAGTTTATTCATGCGGAGTTGAAAAATAAAAAACAGTTATTTTGCTATAATGCTTTTTTTACAAAATAAAAGTAGTATTTTCGCAATCCAAATTATGTTCCCTGAACCAATGAAAATAGAAGATTTATATTTTGAAGACAATTCTTTTGGTAAGCTTATCCAAGAGTGGGCTTCATCTTTAAATATCACCTCATATCCATTAGAATCAAAATCGTCAATTGATACAAATGTTATTGATGGTCTCATTATTTTCCATGAGAACCACGATATTTCAAAATTTCACAATGATTTAATCGATTTATTTAACTCTTATCAAATAGGGATTAGTAAGATTGATATTAACGGAACGCTATCAGTAGCATCTTCCAACTTCGGATTATGGATGGATCGTAACAGACCTAAACATTTGTTAGTTGTTGGCGATGATAAACTAAGCAAGAACGAAAATGCTGTCCGTTTTCTAAAAACGATTGACTTACACTAATACTATTTCACATATTCCTGTTTTTGAACAAGCACATACTGTTCATTTTCAATAGGTAAGTAACCATAATCATAGACAAAGAAGTAGGAAGCTCCTTTTTGAGTTTTGTATATGTTTGTGAAATAATGGAAGTTAAATCCCGCTTCCGCTAAAGTTATTGCATCCACAGTAGCCTTGCCTTTAGGGTTTAGTTTTTCCAAAATTTTTCTATTTTTTCGCAAAATTGAATTGATTTTTCGAACGTGCTTATTACTGTCCTCGTTTAGTCTATTATTATACGAATTACGGCAATAATCCGAACAAAACTTCTGATCTTTTCTACCTTTTAAAGGTGTTGAACATTCAAGACATATTCTATCTTCCATACTTCACGTTATTATAGCGTTACATTTTGAGTTACTGAATGGCCGTCCGAAGCGATATTTTTACTATCTTAGTAATCGAAATAAAATAGAAAAAACTAGTTAAATGAGATATCTTATTTGCATCATTTTCACTTTTAGTTTTATTCAGTTAACTTATTCACAAAAATTAAATATAAAAATTTCTGCTGATAAAACAATTGTGGAAGAAGATTTTCCAGTCACGATTAAAGTTGAATCGAATCAGCCAGGTGTGTTAAATTTGAACCTTCCTGCTTCTTTTGTAAAAACGAATACGTCCAATAGCACCAACCGATCGTACAATAGAACGACCCGAGAACCCGTGGTACAATACTTTTTTTATCAATACGGAAGCTTTAACAAAGAAGGTGACTATAAAATAAACGTAACGATTGAAATTAACGGAAAGCGCTATAAAACAAATACAATACGAATTAAAGTCGTAAAAAAAACTCCTTCAAAGAAAATCAATTCTAAGAAGGAGTATGCTTAAGATTATGAGGTATGAAAAACGTATTTTAAAACTCTAATCGATACACCTCATCTATACTCTCATTACTAGAAATAGAAATACCTAAGTCTTTTAGAAGACCATCTTTTAAGCCATAGACCCATCCGTGAATATGGAGTTCATGTCCTTGTGACCATGCTTGCTGTACAATAGTAGTTTCCGCTAGATTTTTCACTTGATGTGCCACGTTTAATTCCACAAAACGATCGTGGCGTTGCTGTTCATCCGTAATCATTTTTAACTCCGATTTATTAATTTTATACACTTCACGAATATGTCTCAACCATCCATCAATAATACCGATGTGCTTGTTCTCCATAGCTGCTTTTACGCCACCACAACCGTAATGGCCAACTACTGCAATGTGCTTCACTTTTAATACATCAACAGAATACTCTAGCACAGATAAGAAATTCATGTCGGAATGAACCACTACATTGGAAATATTACGGTGAACAAATACCTCTCCTGGATCGACCCCCATAATTTGATTTGCCGGAACCCGTGAGTCAGAACAACCAACCCACAATAAAGGCGGAGCCTGTTGATCTTTTAATCTGTCAAAAAATTGAGCATCCTTTTCAAGTTTGTTTTTTACCCATTCTTCGTTCTGTCTGAAAATCTTGTTGCAAAATTCATCGCCCATAATCATTGTTTTTTTTAAAAAATTAATAACTGCCTAGTGATGAGGTATCATTCAACAAAACACAAGCGTTAGTAGTGAACTACTCTACTTACATTTATAAATGGTATCGTCCATCTGAACACAAATGTAATTATCTTGATTCATAATTAAAACTCTCTTCCCAAAATGTTCACGATAACTCAAAAGCCCATACTTCATTTTTATGTACCTTTGTAAGGTGAAAAAGAAAAATTTTTATTTCATTTATTTCTTGGTAACCTATGTCGTTCTCCAATACGTATGGTGGACTTATTTTATTTTGAAATTAGGTGAAAACACAGAGCGCCAAAATACTATTTTCTGGATGTTGATTGGTGAAGGAAGTGTTTTTCTATTCGTCATTATATTCACCTTTTCACGACTCATTATATCGCTCAAAAAAGAGGAAAAACTCAATCAGCAAAAAAATAATTTTCTGCTGTCTGTTACACATGAATTGAAAACTCCGATCACACATAATAAATTGTCTATCCAAACACTTTTAAAACGAAAAAACTTAGAGGAAGATAAACGGAATGACTTATTCGAAAAAATACTAGCGGAAAATAGTCGTTTGGAGCACTTGGTAGAAAACATTCTTACTTCTACTCGTCTCGAAACTAAATTCTTCAAACTCACCAAGGAAAAGTTTAATATCTATCTTCTTATCACTGACTTAGTGAAAAGATACGCTATTTTACTAGGCGATTCTGTTGTAAATATAGCGACAGATTCAGAAGACATTGAGGTCCTTGCAGACAAAAAAATGATAGAAACAGTCTTCATTAATATTATTGAGAATTATCATAAATATGCGTTAGATTCTGAATCTCTTACTATTCTAATTTCTATCTTTGGAGATAAAGTAAAGTGTGCTTTTATGGATTATGGTAAAGGTGTTCCAAAAGAATATAGAAAAGATATCTTTAAAAAATTCGTTCGTACTGAGAATGAAGATGAACGGACAAAAAAAGGAACGGGATTAGGTCTTTATATTGCAAGAGAATTCTTAAAGTTAAACAATGGAAGCATCAGCTACAGTCCCAACAAACCAGAAGGCTCAATTTTTGAAATTATAATACCAATAGCATGACAAAAAAAGTTGGTTTAATTATCTTAGACGGATGGGGTTACGGTCGAAAAGACTACTCAGATGCCGTTTACAAAGCAAACACACCTGTTTTCGATGGCTTGATAAAAAGCTATCCAAACGCTACTTTAACCACTTTCGGCGAAGCAGTTGGTCTTCCTGAAGGACAAATGGGAAACTCAGAAGTAGGTCATCTCAACATTGGCGCAGGAAGAATTGTGTATCAAGAATTGACCCGTATCAACAAAGAAATACGAGAAGGTCATTTCTTTAAAAATGAGAACCTTAACAAGGCGATTGCACACGCAAAAGAGAAAAATAAAGCATTGCATATTTTTGGTTTATTATCGAAAGGTGGTGTTCATAGTCATCAAGATCATGCTGCTGCTATCTGTAACTATGCCTCTCAACAAGGTGTGAAACAAATTTTTGTACATGTCTTTACAGATGGTAGAGACTGTGACCCGATGAGCGGCAAGGGGTTTATCGCAGAATTTAATGAAAAAATACGAACTTCAAATGCTAAAATCGCAACAATTATCGGGCGCTACTATGCGATGGACCGTGACTCACGTTGGGAACGTGTAAAAGAAGCTTACGACTTAATTGCTAAAGGTAAGGGTGAAGTATTTCAGTCGGCTGAGAAAGCTATTCAAACCTCATATGATAAAGGTGTAACAGATGAATTTATAAAGCCTATTGTTATTCACAATGAAGAAATAAATTATCAAGGCAGTCAAGAAGGAGATGTAATGTTATCCTTTAATTTCCGTACCGACAGACCACGAGAGATTGTAACCGCATTATCGCAAAAAGCATTTCCAGACTACGGAATGGAGCCGTTGAAAGTGGAAATGTTCACCATGACGTCCTACGATGCTACGTTCAAAAATGTACACGTATTATACAGTAAACAAAACCTCCAAAATACTTTAGGAGAGGTTGTTTCTAATGCTGGAAAAACTCAAGTAAGAACAGCGGAAACAGAAAAATATCCACATGTTACTTTTTTCTTCAATGGTGGAAGAGAGGAAACTTTTATGGGTGAAGAAAGACTTCTCATTCATTCACCAAAAGTGGCAACATACGACTTACAACCAGAAATGAGTGCTCCAGAAGTGACCACTTCAATCATTAAATATATTCATCAAAAACAACCTGATTTTATTTGTCTTAACTTTGCCAATTCAGATATGGTAGGACATACAGGTGTGTTTAGTGCCATCGTAAAAGCAGTCGAAACCGTAGATGGTTGTCTGGGTGAAATTTTAGAAGCGACGAAAGAATACGACTACGAATGGATTGTTATAGCAGACCATGGAAATGCAGATTACGCTGTCAATGAGGATGGAACTCCTAACACAGCACACTCTAAGAACCCAGTCCCAATTATTTTGGTAACAAATGAAAAAATATCAATAAAAAGTGGTATTTTAGCAGATGTTGCTACTACTCTTCTGGAAAGAATGGGTATTTCGACCCCAAAAGAAATGGACGGGAAGAGTTTGATAATACATTAATACTTCAAATATGAGAAACAAAATAATTTTATTAGTCTTTACTGTAGCGTTGAATATTTGGGAAGTTGCTGCACAAGGTTGTTCACAGTGTAAAATAATTTCAACACAGCAATCTTCTCCTAATGAAATGGATGAAACAGCCTTTACTTCTAATATAAATTATGGTATTGTCTATTTGATGGCATTTCCCTATTTGTTAATTATGTTTTTCTATCGAAAACAGATTATAACGTTTTTCAAGAATTATCTAACTAAAAAAAGAGCCGTATGAAAAGAATTAACTACTTACTACTTATAGCCGTTTCTCTAGTTACAATTGTTGCTTGTAAAAATAAAGAAACACAAGACGATTCATCTACAATGAACGACAGTTACTTTAACTACCTTCACAGTAAGATGGACACCATCTCGTCGATAGACACTAGAATGGATACTTCTAATTGCGCTCAATATTCACTCGATTTTGGGAATGAAAAAAATGAACGTTATTTTGCTACAATGTATTGTGACACAAAAGGAGATGTTCATTTAATGGAAGAACTTTTGACCAATAGAGAGCGATTGATGACGAAAAATAAATTCTATTATGCAGATGGAGGAAGACTTTACGCTACCTTGAGTGAACGTCAAGAAAATAAAGATACTGTCTTGTCTTTTATCGAAGAATTGAATCTTTATGGTGAAAATGGCAAGATAGAGCGTTCGTTTAAGAGAATTACTGCTGGCGACATTGAAGGTGATTATCTTCCTTCAGATGATAATGCTGTTCTGAAAAATGACAGACTTATGGAAGCCATGAAAAATGAAGGTGAATTTGCCTTAACATTCCAAGGTATTATTAAAACAGATAATTTGGATTATTTAATCGTTGGGGCTTCAGGAACAAACAACTTTACAAGTGCCATGCAGATCGAAGCAAACACTCCGTTCATCAAAGACATCTATGTGAATGAAATCCGATACGTAGGAAGAAAAATAGGCGTAAATTTTGAACGTAAAATAATGGGTAATTTTTCGTATCAAGTATTTATTGCTGGTAAATGGTTGGATTAATATTTCACGTATTCTGTAAATGCACAACATCGGAAAGCACCTATCACACATAAATTTACCGGAAGATTTACGGAATAAGTTTTCAATCAACGACTTACCGAAAATTTCAAATGAACTTAGAGAATACCTCATCGACGTCGTATCTGAAATTGGCAATAGCCACTTCAGCTCTTCTTTAGGTGTCGTTGAACTCACTGTTGCATTACATTATGTTTTTAACACACCGTACGATTTATTAGTGTGGGATGTAGGTCATCAAGCCTACGGACACAAAGTTTTAACTGGACGACGGTATCGATTCCATACCAATCGAACACTCCATGGAATTTCGGGGTTTCCTACCCGATCTGAAAGCGAATATGATCCATTTGGAGTTGGACATGCATCAACAGCTATATCAGCTATAGTAGGAATGGCAATCGCCAGTAAATACAAAGGAGAACTTGATCGTCACCACATTGCCGTCATTGGTGATGGTGCGTTAACTGGAGGAATGGCATTCGAAGGATTAAACCATGCGGGAACTATAAAAGATGCGAATCTACTTATCATTTTGAATGATAACTGTATGGCCATTGACCCGAATGTGGGTGCTTTGAAGGAATATTTACTTCGAATTACGAAACAGAAAATAACCCCTGAAAACAACTTTTTTGAAGCTCTTAATTTTCAATACTTTGGTCCAATTGATGGCCATGATGTTTTGAAGCTAGCAGAAAAATTAGAAGAAATAAAAGATCTCCCGGGTCCAAAAATACTCCATTGTGTAACTGTCAAAGGAAAAGGATACAAGTATTCAGAAGAGGGAAATCCTCCGCAGTGGCATGCTCCAGGAGCATTTAATAAAGTAACGGGAGAAATAAAACCATCTCAGCAAAAAGAGCAAGAGCCCTTAAAGTATCAAGAAGTTTTTGGGCGTACACTTTTGGAGTTAGCGAAAGAAAATAAAGCAATTATGGGAATTACTCCTGCTATGCCAACGGGAAGTTCGCTCAATATCATGATGAATGAAATGCCTGATCGTGCTTTTGATGTGGGAATTGCTGAACAACATGCCGTCACATTTGCTGCTGGGTTAGCCACACAAGGATTGCATCCTTTCTGCGTGATTTATTCAACCTTTTTACAACGCGCTTACGACCAAGTAATTCACGATGTTGCTTTGCAGAATTTGAATGTCGTTTTCTGTTTAGATCGAGGTGGATTAGTGGGTGCAGATGGCGCAACACACCATGGTGCATATGATTTAGCGTATTTACGATGTATTCCGAATATGGTCGTTGCTGCACCGATGAATGAATCGGAATTACGCAATTTAATGTACACCGCTCAACTTCCCAACAAAGGGCCTTTTAGCATACGTTACCCACGAGGAAATGGTGTTCTAGAAAGCTGGAAAACACCTTTTGAAGAAATTAAGATTGGAAGAGGAAGGAAGTTAATAGAAGGAAACGATGTAGCATTTTTGACCATCGGTCATATTGGAAACGATGCACAGAAAGCCGTCGCTAAACTCAAAGAAATAGGAATTTCAGCAGCGCATTACGATTTGCGATTTGTCAAGCCTTTAGATGAGGAACTGCTGCATGAAGTAATCGCAAAATTCACTAATATCATTACCGTTGAAGATGGATGTATTGCAGGTGGATTTGGTAGTGCCATACTAGAATTTATGGCGGAGAATCATTATTCGACAAAAGTAATGCGTCTAGGAATACCAGATGAATTTATTCACCACGGAACACAAGAAGAATTACATCATTTGTGTGGAATAGACATCAATGGAATGATAGAGGCTGCAAAGAAAATAGTTTAAAATGATCCTAGAAGACTAACTTGTAATAACTTTAACTACCATAAATAACAATTGAACAACATGAAATACACTAAAATAGCTTCTCACATTTCTCCTAAATTAGTGATTGTATGCTTCTTTTTACTTTCATTTTCAGGCACAAAACAACAAAAACAGGACATGGAGCCCGTCTTTGGAGTGGCTTTTGGCTACAATCAAATGAATGAATATTATCATTTAGTGGCGTATCAAAGAATCGGTGAAAACTTATTGAACAAACGAATTTTGAGAAGAGATGATTTCATCTACTACTTCTCTGGTTTCTACCCAAGTAAATACAATCCGACGAGAATCAACTATTTTGATAAATATGGAATTTGGGGTGGCGTTTATGTCGATTCTATCTCGAATGAAAAAATACCATATTGTCCTTCTTTGGATTCACTTTGGAAAATTAGATATAGCGAGTATCCCGCATTAGATGCTTCGGAACATTACGGTTGGTCCAACGATAAGTTAAATCCTTCTCCAGGTCAAATGGAATATCTAAAGAATAGATACAATATCAAAGGCATTAATAATGAATACATTATGGACAAGCACTTTATTCAATTACTTCGTGATGCGACCGATAGCTTGTGGATAGAAAATTATAAAAGCATTCAATAAAACGCGTTGTGACCACAAAAATCACATCTATTGAAGCGCTAATTTTATTTTATTGAAAATATTAATTACATTTGAGAAAAATATTTGAATTATGTCATCAGAATCACCTAAAAAAGAAAAATACAGTACGTTTTTTGATTCAACAACAGTAGCAGCGGGCACATTGATTACAATTGCTGCACTAGCTTTCTTGGCGTATGTACTGATTTTTGGAAAACAATAAATCAATCTACTGTAGACAGTAACGTTGCAGTACAACCATTTCTATCTTGTGTATAGAATGAAATTGAATTATTTTGAACGAGTTATTCAAATGGATAATAAAGTTGAGGCTTTCTCAATTAGAAGAAATTCGCCTTCGACCTTTTGAAATTCAATCAAAGTGGTTTGATTTTCTAATTTCCAATAGTTTACAAACAAATTGGGGAAATAATCATTTTTTTTCCGAAATATCCGACTATTGTTCATTCAAGAACAATATTCCACTACAAGATTATGATACCTTAAAACCGTTCATTGAACTAACAATTCAAGGTGAAGAAGATGTTTTATGGAGAGGAAAAACAATTTGGTTTGCTAAATCTTCGGGCACAACATCCGACAGAAGTAAACTAATTCCCGTTTCAGAAGAATCTCTCTTTGAAAATCATTATCGTGCAGGGAAAGATTTATTGGCCAATTATTACGAGATCTTCCCTGATGCACAGGTATTCGCTGGCAAAACCTTAATGGTTGGCGGTAGCTCTCAAGTCAATAAGTTAAATGAAAATTCTTACACAGGTGATTTATCAGCCATTATCATAAAAAACCTTCCTTGGTGGGTAGAAATGAAGCGAACTCCAAGTAAAGATGTAGCTTTATTAGGTGATTGGGAAGAGAAATTGGAGAGGATGGCATTGGAAGCAATTGAAGAAGACGTGCGTGTTTTATCTGGCGTGCCAAGTTGGACATTAGTCGTTTGTCGTCGAATCATGGAAATAAAAAACACAGACAATCTTCTGGATGTTTGGCCTAATCTAGAGCTCTTTATGCATGGCGGCGTAAACTTTGCGCCCTATAGAAATGAATTCAAAAAAATAATTTCAAGTGATAAAATGAATTATATTGAAACCTATAACGCCTCAGAAGGAATGTTTGGGTTTCAAGACAGGCCGTATTCAGATGATTTGCTGCTTTTACTTGATCATGGTATATTTTATGAATTTATTCCTATGACCAAATATAACGGTCTTGAAAGTAAAGAAGTAATATGTATAGAAGACGTTCAAATTGGGGTGAATTACGCTATTGTCATTTCAACCATTGGCGGTTTATGGAGATATATTGTTGGAGATACTGTTATGTTCACTTCGACGATGCCTTTTCGCTTTAAAGTCACAGGAAGAACGAAGAATTTCATCAATGCGTTTGGTGAAGAATTAATCGTAGACAATGCAGAAAAAGCTATTGCTAAGACGACGAGTGAGCTAGACGTTCAGATTATGAATTATACAGCAGCACCTATCTATATGCAGTTTGGTGAAAAAGCTTCTAAAGGCCAACATGAATGGATTATTGAATTCTTGGGAGAACCAACTGATAAAGAATTGTTGGTTAAAGTTCTGGACCAAAATTTGAGAGAGATAAACTCCGATTATGATGCTAAACGAACAAAAGATATTGCTTTTTTAGCACCAAAAATACATTTTGCACCAAAAGGAACATTTGATAAATGGTTACAATCCAAAAATAAAATGGGTGGTCAACATAAAATTCCACGTCTGAGCAACGACCGTAAGATTTTAGAGGAGGTACTCGATATTATGAAAGGCGAAATATGAGATTATTATCTGTTTTAGGTCTACTTATCAATGCGTCTGTTGTTTTTTCACAGGTACAATTCACATGGACAAAACTTTGGTCCATTGAGGCAAAGCAAAGCGTATGTGCACTTGATTTATACAATAACCTCTACTATACCAATCAACAAACGTTATTCAAAATTGACTCTACGGGTAAACAACGTTTTAGTCAAAGTGTCAAGCAGTGGAGTGCAATCACCGCTATTGATACTCGTAACCCGATGAAACTAATGTTGTTTTCCGAGGATCAACAAGTCATCGAATACTTGGATAATACCTTAACAAAACAACAAGAAATCATTGACTTAAACGAGGAAGGATTCTCTTTCGTGAATAAAGCAATTACGTCCTCACAGCCAGATAAGGTTTGGGTTTTTGACTCTGATAATTCTAGAATTATTCTCTACTCTAAGCGGACACCACAGCGCCAACAGATTGATAACATCTATGGCTTACTCGGTGCCAAAATAATCACACAGTTGGTAGAGTATAACAATCAACTGTATATCGTTGACCCGACAAAAGGTATTTTTATTTTAGATACGTATGGCACAATGGTCAGTTTCCTTGATATAAAAGAAGTGCTTTTCATACAGATTGAAAATGATATCCTTTATTACTTGGAAGATGGAGAGTTGTATTTTCTAAATTTGAAAACCAAAGCTACCAATAAGATTATTCTACCTATCTCAGAAGTGAAACGATTTTACAAAAATGGTCAGCGCATTTATCTTCAAACACCAGAAGGTGTAAACGTGTATAACATTCAGTAAAAGGAATTAGAAAATGCGTAGTAGACTACCGTAGTATAATTTCTTATCAGTAGTCGTCTTCATCCATAACTCATCTCCATGGATTTTTGAAGTGTCAAAATAACGTTTGGCTAATTCTGCCAACTTGTTACTATCCATCTTAGGAGAATAAGTATTGACTATTAAAAAACCATTGGGGGCTAATAACTGACTGGCAGCCTCTAATAAAAGGGGTAATTTCTCTTCCAGAATCCACTTTTCACCTTTTGTTCCAAGTCCAAAAGCAGGTGGATCCATGATAACTCCGTTGTATTTATTGCCTCTTTTAATTTCTCGTTGAGCAAACTTTAAGGCGTCTTCCACCACCCATCTAATATCCTGTAGACCCGATAAGGTCGTATTTTCTTTGGACCACGTCACCAGCTGCTTAACGGCATCTACATGAGTAACTTCTGCATTTGCTCTTTTAGCAATCAATGAAGCAGCACCTGTATAAGCGAATAAATTCAGAAAAGAATCAGTTTCTTTGAGATGTTGCGAAATGAATTGCCAATTGCTGTTTTGTTCGGGAAAAATACCTACATGCTTAAATTTGGTTAATTCAAGCTGCAAGGTCAATGAATCATATTGAATGTTCCATTTATGATCTAGTGGGAAGTGTTTTAATGCCTTCCATTCTCCTTTATTTTTTCCAGATTCTAGAAATTCAAAATGAGCTCTTTTAAGCCATTCTTCAAAAGATAATACACTAGGAAAATAGGCGTTGAACTCTGGACGAATAGTAATTATTTTACCAAATCGCTCTAGTTTCTTTCCACTTCCTGCGTCAATTAGTTCGTAATCAAACCAACCTTCTGCATATATTTTCACGTGATGATTTATTTAGAACGAGGCGTCTTCACACGACCTTTGTGCATCATCGCCATTCGCATTTGGTTTTTATTACCTACCAAAGCCATTTGCTTACTCATTGTGTCTATTTGTTCTTTTAGGATCTTGTCTTTGTCCAACTTTTTAGCCTCCTGTAATAATATTTTCCCTTCATTCATTCTACCTGTTTGAGCAGCAATTCCAGATAACTGTAATTTACACATCGCCTGATCTTGTGCTTGTCTCAAGCCCAATTGAAGTGCTTTACGAAGTTGTGTTTCTGTTTTAGCGTAACCCCACTCTTGCACGTTAAACATCGCTTGTAGATACAGAACGTAAGCATGTTGCTTTCTAGGTAAAAATTGAGGTACAGTAATCTTATTGATGTATTTTTTAGCCTTGTCTTGATTTCCCATACGCATGTGGTTCAACGACAAAATCATGTTTTCATTTCGAAAGAAGCTCAAAATGATAATTGCGGTGATAAAAATCATCGATATTCCCCATCCCCAGTATCCTGTTGTGAAAAGTAAAACATTTAAAACGATAGCGGAAACCGCTAATACACATCTAATTATAAATCCAATCATATTCTATTTAATCAATTGTTGCAATACATTTTAACTCAATGGCAATAGGTGTTGGTAAAGAGTTCACCTCAACCGTTGTCCGACAAGGCTGATTGTCTTTGAAATACTCCGCATACAGTTTATTATAGATTTGAAAGTCTCGTTTCATGTCCACTAAAAAGACGGTAACATCTACCAACTTACTCCAATCCGAACCGGAAGCTTCTAATACAGCACGCACATTGTCAAAAACACTTCTACATTGTGCTTCAAAATCAAACGCTAAGAAATTACCATTCTTATCCAATTCCAACCCTGGGACAAACGAATCACTTTCATTCGAACCAGCGGTACGAGGTCCAACGCCAGAAAGGAACAATAAATTACCGACGCGTTTTGCATGTGGGTAAAGGCCTACTGGTTTTGGGGCTTTATTGGTAGAAATGGACGTGTTTTTTTCCATTTTGCTCTAAATTTTGTTGCAAATATACATATTTTTTGCCGATGACATTTATTCGTAGAAGGAGAAAAGCGTACGTTTTAAAACAATCCGTGAATTTCTGCGTCGATTGAATTAATGATTTTCCCTAAATCTTCTTGCTCTTCGTGAAAATTATTATTGTCGACATCAATAATCAATAACTTTCCTTTGTCATAAGTAGAAATCCAAGCCTCATAACGCTCGTTCAGACGCTTTAAATAATCCAAACGAATAGATTCCTCGTATTCACGTCCACGCTGCTGAATTTGATGTACCAAAGTAGGAACCCCAGCTCTAAGGTAAATCAACAAATCTGGTGCAGATATAAAGGAATCCATCAAGTTGAATAGTGAAAAGTAATTTTCAAAATCACGCGTTGTCATCAACCCCATGGAATGCAAATTGGGTGCAAAGATGAAAGCATCTTCATATATTGTTCGGTCTTGAATAACCGATTTATCCGATTTTTTTATCTCTTGAATTTGTGTGAATCGACTATTGAGGTAATAAATCTGTAGATTAAAAGACCATCGTTGCATGTCTTCATAAAAATCATTCAAATAAGGATTTTGCTCAACATCCTCGAAATGAGTGTCCCATCCATAATGTTTTGCCAACAATCGTGTCAGGGTTGTTTTACCGGACCCTATATTTCCAGCTATTGCAATGTGCATAATCGATCTTATTAAAATAAGCTACTAATTTAAAAATTTCTTGCGTAATTAACACCTTAACGTTAATTATATTTCCTCACCTAATTTCTCTTATCGGCCAACTACTTGAAGAATTTCGTTAGCTCCTCAGACAAAGGAGACATTTTTGAAGGAAAATCTGCTATAATACGGTGTTCTTCGTCTAAAAGAATTTTATGGAAATTCCATTCTATTTTAATCGCACCAAAACCGTTCTTTTTTCCATCCAACAAGATTTTATACAAGGGATGAATATCTCCTCCTTTCACATCAATTTTATCCATTATAGGAAAAGTGACACCATAGTTCTTGGTACAAAATGTTTTAATTTCATCACTATTCTTAAACTCTTGATTCATAAAGTTATCCGTAGGAAAAGCAACGATTTCTAATTCATCCTTATGAGCATCATACAATTTTTGCAAATCTGCATACTGAGGCGTGAATCCACATTTTGAAGCTGTATTCACGATTAATATTTTCTTGTTTTTTATTTGACTTAGATAAATTGTATCTCCGTCAATTGTACGTAATGGAATTTGATTTATATCTTGTGCGAAAGAAATGGAACTAATTACCAAAATTGCCGTAAACGATAAGTATATGAACGTTTTACTAAATAAATTAATTGTCTTTGTCATAGTCTGTTTTTCTATTTTAAGATGTTTTTCCCAAAATAACGAAAATTATTCCTTGCAAGGTATAGTTTATGGACAAAATTATGCGAATATCGTTGGAACCATTTATCTCTATAAAAATGGAAGCGATGTTAAAATTCGTCAAGAATATCTCAATGAAGCCACCGATTACTTGTTATATGACGGAAGTTATTCGTCTAAAGGCCAACAACATGTTTTCTCAGAAGGATCACTCATCTCTAAGAAGATAGGGCTTCAAAACCAGGTCTGTAAAAGTATTATTTCAATCCATAAAGAAGATTCTTTAGGTTATTGGCGTGGAACCATAAAAAGTATCCAGTGCCGAAATATGAATTACGATGTTATCTTCTATGAGTCGACTTTAACTTTCAATGATGGCAAGCAGAATACATTTTCTAATTACTGGGTGCAGGAATTTCAGCATCGATTGGCCAAGAACTATCCATCTCCTAAAAAGATGGAAGAAAAACGGGCCAACTTCCAATTATTTACGATATATTTTGATTACGATAAATTTGATATTCGTCCGGAATACACTGATCGATTAAATGAAATGTCGATGATTGTGGACAGCCATTCGGATTATCGCATTCGAATAACGGGACATACTGATTCAGACGGAAGTGACCAATATAACGACGAACTTTCCAAAAATAGAGCACGAACAATTAAGAACTATTTTCTCAGTAAAGGTATTCCTGAACATAAGCTTGTTATCGATTTTAAAGGTGAAAAGTTTCCCGTAAGAAGTAACCAAACCAAAGAGGGAAAACAACAAAACAGACGTGTTGTGATTGGGTTTATCTGACCCTTAATGAGGTTCTAGTAAATACGTACTGTCCTCTTCAAAGTTAAAAAGCTCTTCTTTACGCATATCAACAATGTGTGCGCCTGGAAAATAATAAATCGCAATTTGTCTAAACGTATAATGATAAAGTGCCATTTTCATAGCGCCTTCCTGACAAAGACCTACTCCATGGCCATAACCTCTTCCTGTCAAAACAACATCTGTTCCATCGGGGTATACATTGAAAAACGTCGATCGTAATCCAAAACGTGACCGAATATCTCTTAATGGTATTCCTAATAGAGAGCTGTGGTAAAAAGCCATCCTTTCAGGCTGATTAAAGGTGAAAATTAAAGGGCCGTAAACACTATCGTTAATCGGATAATTATAGTGATTTACTAAGAAATCTGCCCATTCTTGCTGAGGAATTCGTTTTTCCCAAATTGCTTGTTTCGTATAAATACAGAAGGTGTCTTTAAAAGAGTTCAAGTAGGGTACATTATTATTCCAGATATACTTCGCTTCAGAAGTTTGTCCGCCACAATTTGCATGAAAAAAGGCATCTATTAAATGACCATTTTCATCTTTTAGCACAAGATTTTCGGTGGCGCGAACGGCGGTGTCAATCGATGGTGTGAAGCGCATCATACTGTGATAAGCTTGGCAATGTACACGATCGCATAGTGAAAATCCTTCTTTCTCGTGTTTGTTGAAATATTTAAATAGGTACGTCCTTGAAATAAGTGCTTGTACCTTGTAATATTCCAACTCTTTTCCACCACCACCTTCCGACTCAATAACGCCTTCCAAGTAATTATCAATATCTACTAAATTGACGACTGTTAAAGTGCCATCTTTTGCAAAAATCTCAAAATCATTTTGATATTTGCGAAGTTTCGTCTTTGGTTGCGTTACTTGTATTGAAATGGAATTGTTTAATTGATTTTCAATAAGACGGATTTTATTAAATACGCCCACCGTTTGATAGTTGAATTTTAATTCAATTTGATTGGTAGCAGTAATCTTTAATTGTACCGATTCATTGGGGAGAATGGAGGAAAAATAGCCTGTGTCTGTGTAAATACTATAACTTCCTTGGTTATAATCTACTATGATTTCTTTCGCAGCGACATCTCTAAAAATACCAATACGTAACTGCTGTCCGAATAGAGAACTACTCAACAATAGTAAAATTGGAATAATCAGAATATCACGCGTTTTCATCAAAATAATTCAGCTATTTTTGAGGCTGCATTTTTACTCGCTCCTCCTTCTCCTAAAAGGGTTATCAGTTGCTCATATTTTTCTTCCATCGCCCTTCTACCAGTTGTCCCTACTTCCAATTTTTTCAACTCTTCTGTGATTTTGGTCGCATTGCAATCACTTTGAATCAATTCCTTCACCACTTCTTGATCTAAAATCAAATTGACCAACGAAATGTATTTTACTTTAATCAATTTCTTTGCTAGGAAGTAAGATATTGGGCTTCCAATATAACACACGACTTCGGGAACTCTAAAAAGTGCTGTTTCCAATGTTGCAGTGCCCGAAGTAACCATGGCTATCGAAGTATTATTTAAAAGTGAATATGTTTCTCCAAAAACAATAAATTGACCATCCGTAGTGTACGTCTCATAAAACGAAGCATCCATCGATGGAGCACCCGCAATAACAATTTGATAGTCGGAGAAGTTTTTTGCCGCTTCCAACATGATGGGCAGTTTTTTAGAAATCTCTTGTTTTCTACTTCCTGGCAGCAAAGCCAAAATAGGCTTTTCGGATAGTTGGTAATTCGTTCTAAAATTATCTTTTGGCTGGGCTCTATATTGTGCAACAGCGTCGAGTAATGGATGACCAACATACTCTACCTGATAATCAAATTTCTTATAAAAATCAGCTTCAAAAGGTAAAATGGTCAACATTAAATCAACACTCTTTTTGATTTTATGTACTCTATTTTGCTTCCATGCCCATATCTGAGGTGAGACGTAATACACCACTTTTATTCCTCTCTCCTTTGCCCATTCGGCGATTCGGAGGTTGAATCCAGGGTAATCAACTAACACTAAAACATCTGGTTGAAATGTCTCGATATCTTTTTTACAAAAGGATATATTGCCTAAGATGGTTCTAAGGTTTGCGAGTACCTCCACAAATCCCATAAACGCTAATTCTTTGATGTGTTTTACGGGTTCACCTAATTCTTTTTTCAGAAGGTCACCACCCCAAAAACGATAGGTCGCATTTGGTAGTTGAACTTTCAACTCTTTCACTAAGTTCGCTCCATGAAGATCGCCAGAAGCTTCGCCAGCAATGAGGTATATTTTTGGTGATTTAGAAGTCATCTATTACATAAAATACTTAAGAACAATAACTGTCACAAGATTCAAAACAGAAGCATAAATAATACCAGAACCAAACCAATATTGCTCTTTTTTTAAGAAGATATGAAACCACAGAAGATTTGGAATCGTTGCTAGAGAGAGAACGCGTGCTTGAGTGCTAGGAAAAAATCTTAGCTCTCGCCAAATCAAAATATCGCCCCTAAATTCATGAAGAATAAAGGCAACTAATGGAACCGCAAGTAAAGTGGTTAAAATTCCAATTGAAAATCCGATGGCATGTTGTCTACTCCAAAATGTTTTTTTTGTCTTCATATAGTTTATATATCCCAGTTATTAATTGTTGACATCCAGTGATAAGCAGTCATATCGTAATGAATAGGCACCACACTCGCGTAATTATTTTGAATAGCAAATAAGTCGGTATCTTCTCCTAGATCATTATTTTCAAACTCACCCGAAAGCCAATAATATTTCCGCCCATGCTGATCCATTCTTTCTGTTAACTCATCTTTCCAATACGCTCTTGCCGCACGACACACTTTTATGCCTTTCAATTGCTCCAGTGGAATATCTGGTATATTGACGTTTAAACAAATATCTTGTGGTAAATGAGACAATGAATTCACCATTTTTTTAATGATTCGTCGAGCCACTTCTTTCGCTGCATCGAAATTGGCATTTGCATCAAAACTATCTAATGAAAAACCAACAGAAGGAATTCTTTCAATCGCCCCTTCAACAGCGGCAGACATCGTTCCTGAATAAAGAACGCTCGTTCCAGTATTGGCGCCATGATTGATGCCCGAGACAACCAAGTCTGGTACTCTATCACAAAGAATGTGTCGCGCTACTTTAATGCAATCAACGGGTGTTCCTGTGCAAGAATAAGTGTTAAATTCAGTATGTAAAACAGACTCGTCTACACGAATGATATTATTAACTGTAATAGCATGTCCCATTCCTGACTGAGGTTTGTCAGGTGCTACAATTAATAACTCTCCAAATTCAGACGCTACTTCAATCAAGGCTTTAATACCTTTTGAAAATATGCCATCATCATTTGTTACAACAATAAGTGGTTTTTCAGCCATTCATTTTAAATATAGTGCGAAGTTAAGAAAAATTGATTGTTTTCATCCAATAAAAAAGGAGCTCATTAAAGCTCCTTCTATAAATTTTGAAAATGTGAATTATTTCACTTTCGTTTTCTTAATCTCTTTGATTTTAGCCTCTTGATTCGTAATTTCTTCTTTTTTCTTGTCAATATTCAAATTATTATCTCTGATACTGCTTTCGTTTTCTTCGATTTCTTTTTTCAACTTATCAATGTTCTTCTTATAACCATCGTTGCTTTTCTCAAGTGATTTCAAGTCCTTATTCATCGTTTTTAAAAGCTTTTCTTCTACTTTTGAATCCGCAGCAAGTGAAGCATTTCCAGCATCTACAGCAAACTTGTACAATCTTTCTTTTAGTTCGTTGAATTTATCTGGATGTTGACTACTCGTTAAGAATGCCCCTCCTAAGTCAATTGCTACAGAAATCTTTACATCTTTTCCATCTTGATAAATCTTTACATAAGAATCAAATGTCTTTCCTTCAAACAACTTTTTGTCAATTGACTGAAGCGTTGTTATTTCAGATTTTGAAGCTTTCATTTTACCTCCCCAAGATTTAACTTCCTTAAGTAACGTTTTGTTAACCACGTCTTTTTGGGAATCTGGAATAACGATTGTTATCGCATTTTTACTACCCACAGAAAAGGTGTAAATACCCTCCGTAAAAGTGACTTCTTTCTTTTGTGCAAAAAGACTAACACTTAATGCAACAAACAATACTGTTAAAACTGTTCTCATATTTATTCTTTAATTTTTCTCAAATTTAAACAAATTCCGTTTTTTAAACAATTTTTGGGCAAACAATATTATTTATTATGTGTACTTTTATTTTTTTCTATAAAAATTAACCGAAAAAATGCAATTTTCTCAAGTTGTTGGACAAGATCGACTAAAAAGTCAACTGATAAGCGATTTTAAAAATAATAAAATTAGCCATGCACAGTTGATTCTAGGAAGTCCGGGTTTTGGCACTTTGCCTTTAATTTTAGCATTTGTACAATATTTATTTTGCGAGGATAAGCAAGAAAATGATAGTTGTGGTGTTTGTGCTGGATGTCGAAAAGTAGCCGAACTGCAACACCCTGACTTACATTTTAGTTTTCCAGTAGTGCAAGCAATTGCGAAAACAAGTGATGCTTTCATCAAAGAATGGAGGGCAATCAATAAGCAAAATCCCTATTTCAACCTCAATCATTGGACACAATTCATTGATGACAAAGGACGAAAACCAATTATTGGAACAGAAGAAAGTCAAGAGATTATCAAAAAATTCAGCCTAAAGTCCTTCGAGGGAGGATACAAGATTATGATTATTTGGATGGCTGATGAGATGAATGCGAATTGCTCTAATAAATTATTGAAAATCTTAGAAGAACCGCCAGCAAAAACGCTTTTCTTCCTGATTTCTGCTTCTGCTGATAATATGTTACCGACAATTGTTTCACGGACTAAGATTCTACGAGTTCCTCGTTTATATTCACCCGAAATTGAAGCCTACTTACAAAAATCACATCAGTTACCGGCTCCACAAGCGGCAAGTGTTGCGGCTCAAGCAGATGGCAACGTCATTACGGCGTTACATTTAATTTCAGCATCAGAAGAAAAAGACTTTAACCGTGAACAGTTCATTCAATTTATGCGTGTTTGCTATAAAAAAACGGTTATTGACATGATGAATTGGTCGGATGGAATGGCAACCGTGGGAAAAGAAAAACAAAAACTATTCTTAGAATATGCCCTGCACATGTTCCGCCAAAGCATGCTAAAGAATTACACCGATGATCAACTAACAAAAGTCTCCAAAGAAGAGGATGAGTTTTTAAAGAATTTTGCTAAGTTCATTAGTGGTAACAATATTTTCGATTTTATGCAACACTTTAGTGATGCTCATTATCATATTGACCGAAATGCTAACCCTAAAATACTATTTACTGAATTATCATTTAAAGTCATGCGTTATATTCACTTTGCTTAATAAAAATGGAAGAAATTAATACAGAAGAACAGAATAAGAAAAATAAATGGAAAGGATACCTAAAAAAAATAGGCCTAGCTGGTTTTATCTTTTTTTTAGTGAAGGGACTCATTTGGATTGCCGTCTTTATCATCGGTGCAAAAGGGTGTAATTCTTTAATGGATTAAGCAATGAATAATCCTACTTTCGCTTTCTAACAATATATTTATCTTTGAATCACAAAAAAAATTAAATGCAATTCGAAAACTCTCTTGCTTTTGCGCAACAAATGGACGCTAAAGATCCTTTGAAGGCATATAGGAACCAATTTCTATTACCTAGTTTTACAGAAAAACCTGTGATTTATTTTACCGGAAATTCTTTGGGATTACAGCCTAAATCAACAAAAAATTACATTTTAGAAGAATTAGATGCTTGGGCAAAATACGGTGTAGAAGGGCATTTTTTAGCGGAGAAACCATGGTTTTCGTATCATGAATTACTTTCAGCAAAAGCTGCTAAGATCGTCGGTGCTTTAGAAAAAGAGGTGGTGATTACGCATTCATTATCGACGAATATTCATTTGTTGATGGTTTCTTTTTACCAACCAAAAGGCAAACGAACAAAAATTCTTTGCGAAGCGAAAGCTTTCCCAAGTGATCAATATATTCTCCAAACGCAAGTGAAATTTCATGGTCTAGAACCAGAAACAACAATCGTAGAAATTGCTCCACGACCAGGAGAACACCTCATCAATGAAGAAGATATTTATGCAAAAATCGCTGAATTAGGCGACGAGTTAGCGTTGGTGATGATTGGTGGTGTTAATTATTACAGTGGTCAATTGTTTGACATGAAAACGATAACCGAAAAAGGCCATGCTGTTGGCGCAAAAGTAGGTTTTGATTTAGCGCATGCTGCTGGAAATATCGCCGTAGAATTACACGATTGGAATGTGGATTTCGCTGCTTGGTGCACCTATAAATATCTGAATTCTTCACCTGGAGGCGTTTCGGGGCTATTTGTTCACGAAAAACATTTGAAAGATAAAACACTTAACCGTTTCGGTGGTTGGTGGGGACACAATAAAGAAGCACGGTTTCTGATGGAACCTAATTTCCAGCCTATGGAATCAGCAGAAGCATGGCAATTGAGTAATGCACCGATTATCGGAATGGCGGCTCATCTAGCTTCTCTAGATATGTTTGCAGAAGTAGGAATGGAAAAACTTTGTGCTAAAAGAGATGTATTGACAGGCTATTTGGAATTTGTCATTGACGATGTGTCTAAAATGTACGGTGATAAATGTAGTTTTGAAATTATCACTCCGAGAGACATGAGTAAAAGAGGCGCCCAATTATCAATGTTGGTACATGGAGAAGCACGGAAATTATTCGACTATTTGACGGAAGAAGGAGTGATTGCTGATTGGCGTGAACCAAACGTTATTCGTATGGCACCTGTTCCTTTATACAACTCGTTTGAAGACATTTATCGATTTGGTCAAATTTTATCAAAAGCACTTTAGAAAATGGAAAAAATAGGAATTGTAGGAGCTGGATTAGTCGGAAGTTTACAGGCTATTTTAATGGCAAAAAAAGGCTATGAAGTACATGTTTTCGAACGTCGTGAGGATTTGAGATCAGCTCCTGTCATCGAAGGACGTTCCATCAATCTTGCACTATCAGATAGAGGTTGGAAAGCGGTCGAACTTGCTGGCGTAAAAGATAAAATTAAAGATATTGCCATCCCAATGAAAGGTCGTTGTATGCATGGCGTAGATGGAAAATTGACCTATCAACCTTACGGAAAAGAAGGACAAGCGATTTATTCAGTTTCCCGTGGAGAATTGAACCGTGTTCTTTTACAACACGCAGGAGAGTTTCCAAATGTACACCTTCATTTCCATAAAAAATGTGACGACTTAACGCTTTCTTCTAATACCTTACATTTCACGGACAGTGAAACAGATCAAAAAGAAGAACACACGATGACGCGTATTTTTGCAACAGATGGATCTTACTCAGCTGTTCGTATGCGTATGCAAAAAAGTACGATGTTTGACTATTCTCAAACATTCCTTGAACATGGTTATAAAGAATTGGTCATCGATGCAAATCCTGATGGGACACATAAGCTAGAGAAAAATTATTTACATATCTGGCCTAGAGGGAAATTCATGTTGATTGCATTACCGAATCTAAATGGTAGTTTTACGTGTACTTTGTTTTTTCCAATGCACGGTGAAGAGTCATTTGAGACCATTAACACGAAAGAAAAAGTAACGGCTTTTTTTGAAAAAACATTTCCAGATGCTTTAGAATTAATGCCTGATTTGGCAAATGTCTATATGCGCAATCCAACATCGACATTGATCATGGTGAGATGTCATCCTTGGAATTACAAAAATCAAGTGGTTTTGATTGGAGATGCGGCGCATGCTATGGTTCCTTTTTATGGGCAAGGGATGAATTGCGGTTTTGAAGATTGTACCGTTTTCACGGATATGCTCGAAAAAGCAAACGGTAATTGGGATGATTTACTAACTGATTTTGCAGAAGCACGACAGCCCGATGGAGAAGCAATTGTGGATTTATCGTTGGATAATTATATCGAAATGCGTCAAAAAACAGGCGATCCAGACTTCTTACTTCAAAAGAAAATTGAAGCTAAATTTAGCGCTTTGTACCCAGAACTATGGATGCCGTTATATTCACAAGTTACCTTTAGCAATACGCGTTATAGAGATGCTTACGCAAATGGTAAACGACAAGATGAAATCATGAAGAATATACTCGCAATAAAAGATATACACACACGTTGGGAAGAAGATTTCGTGATGGAAGAACTGTTAAAACTGGTAAAATGAAAATGTCAAAACTACTTCTTTTATTACTCGCTATTTCTTTTGCCTTGCCGACCATGGCACAAAAAAAGAAGAAGGGTGGTGGCTCTAAAATGTTTGTTCGAGGCAAGTCAAAAAGTGATTATTTTGGTGAGAAGTCCGCTCCTAAAAAGATCATGAAAAACAGAACTGATAAAGTGAGACCCTTTGGTTTACAAGCGCAATTAGGTCTAACGACAACCTTGGTAAATCCCGATTCAAAAAACACAAGAGGAGAAATCACACCATACGGTGGAAACTACGAAATCAATCCACTGACAGGCTTAGGTATTTATGCGGAAATTGGCTTTGTCCATATGAATATGAAGGCAAAAAGTGCACGATCTCGTATCATTGACTACATCGATTACGGTATTGGATTTAAAATTTTTAATGGAAAAGAAAGAATTACATTTACTAACAATTCATTGGGCTATGGTTTCGCTAATGAAAGCGCAGTAAGCCGTTTTCAATTAGGAAATTTACATGCACGATTTGGTGTTCACAAGTTACATTATCTAACGAAAAAGAAGAATTTATTCATCGACCATTCGCTTGGAATCAATTTCGATTATCGTATTACTGAAAAAAGCAGTATGTCTCCTCTAGCGAATTATTTCCCACAACGATATTCAGGAAAATACTCACTCATGTTGCATTATGATGTTGGGTTGGGAATTCGATTAGGAAAAGGAAAATACATCGTCGTTGGCGTACAAGCTCCTTTCGTTGAATTTCTAGATAAACCAATGGGAAATCCTAGTTTCAATTGGTTCTCAAGCAGTTATTATCCATTCATGGTACGTGTAAAGTACATTCATTTATTCCCAGCTAAACGACCTAAACATGCCTGTTGGACGGGTGATGATGAGCAGCGTAAGTTGAATGAACAATATATGCAATCTCAGTAATTAAAATACTTTTTTTATATTATTTTAGTTTTTTATAGCATTTAAAAAAATCCTTATTTAGAATCATTTGCTTTAAGGAATTATTTAAGATATCTTTGTCATTAAATTAAATTTAGATGCTATGACAAATACAAGTGAGGAAATAGACGTTCGTACGTTAATTCCAATAAAACGCCATGAATTATTATTGGACATGTTCGGTAAGTTACCCGTTCATGATACGTTTACTTTTATCAATGACCACGATCCAATTCCACTATATTATGAGTTCTGTTCTATTCACGGAGACGTTGTTGGATGGGAATATCTGAACAAAGGAGGCAGAGAATGGAAAGTAAGAGTAACCCGTGAAGACGAATCGAAAGAAAGAAGTTTGGAAGGAGTTTCAACGCTTTTAGACCTGCGTAAAATTGACAAAAAAGAATGGAAGCAAGTCGTTTTTCACCGTTACAGTATGATGGAAAAAGATACCACTATGGAGCTAATTTCTGATTTGGAACCACAAGAAATACACACAATTTTTAATGATAAATTCAGTAAGCAACATGACTGGATTTATAAAAAAGAGGTACCAGGTGAATTCATCATTCATATCACAAAGAGAGCCGAAAGTGGCTTAGGTGATGACGGTTATGCAGTTGTTAATGTATTTGACATTCGTCCCTTTTCTCCAACAGATAGACATGAGATGTTCTACAAGGCCTTTGCAGAAATCAAACCGGGTGAAGCATTTGAATTCACGAACGATCACGATCCAAAACCATTGTATTACCAAATGAAAGCGGAGAGCAAAGATCCATTCCGTTGGGAATATTTGGAAGAGGGTCCAGATGATTGGAGAGTAAGAGTTGTGAAAATACAGAGTGAGAATGAGTGAAGAGAGCGGAAGATCAGAGTGAGAGTGAGTGAAGAGAGCGGAAGATCAGAGTGAGAGTGAGTGAAGAGAGCGGAAGATCAGAGTGAGAGTGAGTGAAGAGAGCGAAAGATCAGAGTGAGAGTGAGTGAAGAGAGCGAAAAAAACAAAGTGGAAATTTCGCTCTCGCTCTGTTTCTCACTCTGTTTTTAGAGAGTGAGTGAAAAGAATGAGGAAAGAAAAACGCTATCGCTCTATTTATCATTCTGTTATACTATTTATTTCATGACCGCTTTTCCGTCTTTTATTTGAAAGGTAATCTTCTTGATTAAATTTTGACTACTACGGTTTTCTGGTTCTATCGCTGGGTAGATTTCAGCAGTATATTTATCACCACACTTAGATTTGATGAAGTGCACGAGATTATCGTCGTTGATAGCATTGTTTTTCTTCATCATTCCCATAAATGTTCCGAAATTCTCTAGTTCATTCTTGATGGTATTTTCTATTTGCCGCTTCCAGTCTTCACCATATTTCTTCGTTAGGAAAGCATACGTTTTTTCGTTATTTTGGGTAATCGAATCCAATTGCTGTTTATCGCTTCGATACGCCACATAGGTATATTTTACTTTGAATTTTTTACCCGCAATTTCTTGTGCGTTTCGAACAACATAAGTCTTTGGTCGCCCGGTTTCAATAATCGTTTGCTGTCCAAAGCTAATGTGAAAGCATCCCAAAATAACAAACAGAAATAAATATCTCATAGTAATAATCAACTTAATTTTTCAACACTTTTAGAACTACTTTTTGATCATTTGCTATGGTTTCAAAAATGTACATTCCGTTGCTCAATTTCGAAACATCGATACTCGTCTTTTTATTTACGTCTCCTGAATGTTCCATAACTAATTGTCCAGAAGTAGTATAAATTCGATAACCATGAATAACATCTACATTATCAAAATCAACCGTTAATTGGCTACTTGTCGGATTTGGATACAGTTGGATATTAAACATATCGATGGCGTTTACGCCTACTCCACTTTGATTTATTTTAAACTGTCTATTGGAAATATCAAAGAATGTTTCACTTTCCGACTGAACCATGATAAGTGCTTTGGTAGTCGTCACATTTGGAACGGTAACCTCTTCAGAACCATCATTCGGAGTGTTCTCGATAAGTGTCGTAAATGTTAAACCGCCATCTATCGAAATCAATATTTTCACATTCTGACAAGCTACAGGTGCAAGATCTGTTCTAGCAACGTCCCATGTCACTGTTTGTGTTGTCAATCCTGTCCAAACAACGCTTGCTAAATTTGGATATGTCACTACAAACGGGCCTGAGCTGGTGTCTGCTGAAACAACAATATCTTGAAATTCAGTACATCCGCCAATTTGAGCATTGTCTCTAACCGTTACACGAAATTTATAGGTTCTCTTTTGAGTAGACAATCGCTCCCATGTGAATGATTGAGACGTTTGATTGGCAATGGAAGGAATATAACGAATGTTAGAATTAGTTGGAGAGTATGAACGAAAACTAGGTCCTTTCGTAGAATTTGCTTTAGGTGCTTGTGAAGCAATCTCTTTATCCATTTGCTCCCAACAATAAGTAAGCGAATCGCCATCAGCGTCATTGCCTATTGCTTTTAGCATAAAGGGAGTTTCCGATGGAATAGTAAAGTTTCCACTTGTACTGACAATACTTGGAGCAACATTATTGAGTGGTGTTTTAACAGGACATGTATGTGTAGGAGAACTAATTGCGGTGCCAATTTCTTTAAGAGAGATTGCATGAAAATAACCGTCTGAATGTAGTTGTACATTAGGAGGGCAAACACCTGCATATCCCATCACTGTTGAACCACTTCCTGTCTCCATCGCTGTAGCACTATTTCTATTTCCACCACATGCATTATTAAAAGTATGGTTTGCACCAAATTGATGTCCCATTTCATGCGCTACATAATCAATATCAAAAGGGTCTCCAATGGGTGCTCCACTTCCTGTAACTCCCATTGCCTTTTCTGAATTACGACAAACACAATTTAATTGAGCTAAGCCACCTGAATTTGTACCAAAAACATGTCCGATATCGTAATTAGAAGCACCGATTGTCGAATTAATGACACTTTGATTTTCATCAATCATTTGGTCAGGATTACCATTCGTAAAAGGATCAGTACCTGCATTGTCATATATTAGTTGGTCATTATTACCAACCATGGTCATGGTTATAGCCAAATCACGTTCGTAAATACTGTTCACACGATTTAAAGTCGTTACTTGAGCAGCCAACGCATCTTGTATCGTTCCACCATGGAAAGCAGTATATTCGCCCGTTGCAGCAATCGCTACTCGGTAGGTTCGTAATTCACAACTTTGAACAGCCTTCGCGTCAAAAAGTTCATCCATTGAGATTATAGATTCAGAAACAAGGTTGCATGTAAACGATTTATCCGTTATAAATTCACTCTTTTTGTAAAGAACATATTGATTTTGAACAGTATTAGTGAAAACGACTGGATCAATAAACAACACTTCACTTCCTGGTTGTAAAATCATTGCTCTAAAATAATGCGCATCAATATTGATTTTCGCTGAACGATGTGATCCGTCTAAAGCATATCCATTATACGAACGGATTTCTGGATATTTCGCCATCAACTCTTCACTCATTGTAGTATTAATCGTCAATTTAAAATCAATGGATTCCGTTTCAGAAACGGGAATTTTAATCACAAAATTATTCAAGTCTCTTTTGGCTATTTGCTGAAACTTCAGGATGTCAAAAGTAAAATAACGAGCACTAGTTGTGTGGATTTTATAGCCTGTCTGTGCTGAATTTGAAGTGGTCGTATTCCATAAATTAACTTGAGAAAAACTCACATTTATAACAAAAACGAAACTAAGAAGAAGAAATTTTTTCATTGGATGTTCAATATTTTTAGGAAATTTACTGAAAATATTGAAAGAGGAGTCAGGTGTAAGAGTTTAAAAAATGTTAATATTGTGAGAGTGTTACAAAAATGAAGTGATATTCAAATACACAAATATGGTGACATGATTTAATAATCGTAGCATTTATTAAGTGTATTAATCAAACGAGGATACTAATAAAGGAAACAAAAATGGGATTACTAAAAGGAATTTTAAATTCTAAATTAGTAGAAAGAGTCAAGAGAAAATCGGTCTTAATTACCGGTATTCATATTAAATTGAAACGACTTTCTTCTTCTGCATCGGAGGATTACAGGACAGTTAAGATCCTAAACACATTTGGATTTAACAAAGTTCTTGATGTTGGCGCTAATACAGGTCAATTTGCAGAATCTTTGATTGATTTTGGATTCAAAGGTGAAGTTTTATCTTTTGAGCCAACTTCACAAGCGTATGATCAACTAGTAAAAAGAGCTTCTAAATACAAAAATTGGAAAGTAGCAGAAAAATGTGCTATTGGTAACATGAATGGAAACATCGATATTAATGTTTCGAAAGACACTGTTTTCAATTCAATTAAGAATATTAGTTCTGACTATTCATTTTATAATACTGACTCTGCGATAATAGCTAGCGAGAATGTTCCAATTTACACTTTAGATTCTTTGCAGAATAAGTACTTTACTAAGGACGAAAATGTATTTTTAAAAATTGACACTCAGGGATTCGAAAAAGAAGTGTTAGATGGGGCAACTGAAATTCTTGGGTTTGTGAAAGGAGTTAAAATAGAAATTCCACTACAGCCCATCTACGATGAAGTGTTTTGGGACATTACTGACATGTTAAATTTCTTCAAGGAAAAAGGATTTACATGTGTCAGTTTAAGTGAAGTAGCCGTCAATAATGAGACGGGTATTGTGCATGAAATTGATGGAATATTTATCAATCAAGAATTACTAGAGACGACAAAGAAGGCGAAAAAATAAAAGCTATTTGGTCTTCATAAAGTGGTTTTATACGCAAGTTATTAGAAATCAACACTAATTATGGGAATACTTAGCAGAATTTTATCATTGTTTGGTTTTAGCAATAACAGTGACGAATCATTTCGTTTTATTCAAAGAGCTAAACAAATTAAAATTACTGAATTAAGCAATGAACTAAAACTTTTGGAACAGAATAAAACTGAATATGAATTTATTGGAATTAATTCAAATGGAATTGACTGTATATACTTCATGAAAGCCGATGATAAATTTCAAATTGAGTTTGAAGCGATGATTGAAAATCAAATTCCATTTATTGAAAAACTGAAAACTTTTGCAAGCCAAAATGGATATGAAACTCAAATGACGACATACGGAAATAAGCCTCAATATAATTCCTCGGAAGCGCCAGTACTGAGAATCTTAACAAATTCAAATCTCGAGGAAACTGCTGAAATTGGACAGAAAATACAAAAAGATGTTTTTAACAACCAAGTAGATACAAAATACGATATTGTCCCTTAGAATAAGCACTAATAACTAAGCATTTTGTAAGATTGGGGTTTTAGTGGAATCTTCGTTTTTATCATTTCCTCGTTTAGCAGAAAATAATTCATCTCTGGATTCCTTTTATCAAACAAATCTAATTCAAATAAAAATCTAGGAGGAGGAATGAGTAATTTCTTTTAGGAGAAGGAAAAGATTCTTACTGATGACACAAACAAGTAATTACGCTGGATCGGTCATTTACTATTTGCAGGTTTTATGATAATAACGATACGTTTGAACTACTTAGCAATGAAAATGGAAGAATTATATTTAAACACAATAAAAAATTTACAAGTATATTTGATAATATTGAGGAATAGAAAACATTGAAACGTTCTTTAATTTCAAAAGTTTTATGATCACAAAAAGAATGAAAACAAGTAAGTATACGAATTAAACACATCATGAAAACATCCATTCTACAAAATGCAATGCGTATCTTATTAGGTTCACTAATGATATTGGCTGGTATCAGTCATCTCACTTTTCAGCGAACAGAATTTTTAGCCCAAGTACCAAGATGGCTGCCAGATAATCCCACTTTTATGGATTTCATCGTCATATCATCTGGAGTGGTAGAAATTGCGCTTGGATTAGCTATGCTGTTTCTAGTAAAACACCGAATAAAAGCTGGAATTGCTTTGGCTATTTTCTATATTCTTATTTTTCCAGGGAACATTTCACAGTACACGAATGGTATAGACGCCTTTAGTCTAGACACCGATCAAAAGCGACTTATTCGACTATTTTTTCAACCGGTATTAATTCTATGGGCACTCTGGTCAACAGGCGCTCTGAAGAAGTTATTTTCGAAGAAAAGTGAAAAATCAATGTTATTAACAATACTGTTGCTCGTATTCTCGAGTTTAACATTTGCACAAGAAACGCCGAAATATCAAGTGTCAAGTCATATATTGGATATTACGCAGGGAAAACCCGCTCCAAATGTAAAAATCAGTTTGTCCAAGCAAGATAAAACTGGCAACTGGACGGTGATTGATGAAAAATTGACAGATGAAAACGGAAGAATCAATACGTTTCTGAAAGTAGAAAATGGCGTAAATCAACAAGGAATTTATAAACTAACCTATTACACAGCACCCTACTTTAAGGCAATGGGTCAAGAGAGTTTTTATCCGTTTATCGAAGTCGTCTTTGTCAACTAAAGCGGTTTGTCTAATAATTGTGAATAAAGCGCTATGATAGAACTCGTTAACCTTTCAAATAAAACTCTTACCGTCGATCGAAATGAATTTCTGAAAGTCAAAGGAAGTGTGGACACGAACATCTACTATGTGGAAAGTGGAAGCCTTCGCGTTTTTGTGTTGGATGAATATGAAGAGCAAACAATTCGATTTGGTTATGCACAAAATATAATTGTTTCATTGGATTCTTTTCTAACTGGAAAACCTTCTAATTTTTACATTCAAGCATTGAAGAAAACGGTGGTGAAAGTAATTACCAAAACGCAATTAGAAGAACTCCTAAAAGTTGATGCCAACAGAATTCTTTGGACGTCTATGTTAGAAAACTTAGTCGTTCAACAAATGGAGCGTGAAATCGACATTCTCACTAATTCGCCTAAAGAAAGATACCAACGCGTTTTAAAAAGAAGTCCTCAGCTTTTTCAAGAGATTCCGCATAAGTATATTGCCAATTATTTACGGATGAGTCCCGAAACATTATCGCGTCTCAAAAAGTCTTGACTTCAATCAAGATTTAAAGGATTTGTTTTGCTGAACTTTGCTGAAAATTAAAGTTATGGAATCAGAAAAATTAATACAATCGCTTATTGAGCAAACAAGAAACAACCTAAATCAAGTGGAGAAACTTAAAAGCTTGGATTTAGATTCATTAACGTGGAGAGAAAATGAAACTTCGTGGAGTATTTTGGAATGTATCGAGCATTTAAATTTATACAGTGATTTTTATTTACCTGAAATTGAAAACAAAATCAATCATTCGAAGACTAAAAATGAGGCAATTTTTAAATCTGGAATATTAGGCGGTTATTTTTCTAAAAGCATGCTGCCAAAAGAAAAGCTGAATAAGATGAAAACGTTTAAAGACAAAAATCCGCTTCATGCTCAGCTAGAAAAAGATGTGATGGATAAATTCATTCTTCAACAAATCAAATTATTAGACTTATTGAACAAATCAAGAAGCGTGAGTTTAAACAAGGTTAAAATTGAAACTTCGATTTCAAGTATGATAAAGCTCAAATTGGGAGACACATTTCAATTCTTCATCAATCACATTATCAGACATCTTCGTCAAATAGAAAAAATAGAAACTAATTTTAAAAATGTGTAACTTAGCATATGGAATATGTTGAGGTTTTAGAACGTGAATTTGAAAAGAACAAAAATGCAAAAATCGCTTTGCAACAAAAGGCGTATTTGAGAAATCAATTTGAATTTTATGGAATAACGACACCCAAAAGGAAAGAAATTCAACAGCCATTTTTCATCAAAGCATTTCTACCCAAAAAGAGCGAATTAACGGAAATCGTAAAAATACTGTGGCAAAAACCCCAACGAGAATATCACTATTTTGCACAAGAACTGGTTTTTAAATATATCAAACAACTGGAAGAAAAAGACATTCTATTATTGGAATATATGGTCACACACAATTCCTGGTGGGACACAGTCGATTTTATTGCCAACAAATTAATGGGTGCGTATTTTAAAGCCTTCCCTGAAAAAAGAAAATTTTACGTGCAAAAGTGGCTGCAATCCGACAATCTATGGTTACAAAGATCCGCTTTGCTATTTCAATTGAAATATAAGCAGGATGTCGATACGAAATTGTTGGGTTCTATTATCCATTCGCTAATTGGCTCGAAAGAATTCTTCATCAATAAAGCGATTGGTTGGATACTACGCGAATACAGTAAAACAAATCCCAAATGGGTGATTGACTTTGTCAACAAAACGGCATTAAGTCATTTGAGCAAGAAAGAAGCTGTGAGATTAATAGTATGACATCTTTTCAATTTAGTGAGAAAAAATCGTTTAATTAGTTAAATTATCTTAAATTTGGGGGAGAAATGTTATATGAAAAGTAGACCTGTTTAACACATGATTGTTGGATAGGGAAAATAAATTGGGTATATGAATAAGTTAGCCAAGAGCTTAAATCAACATTCAACAAAAAATAAACTACCTCAATTTTTGAACGAATTGAGCAAAAAAAAAAATTAACTTAGCAAACTAATATAATTAGTAAACGATAAATGGCAAAAAGCAACAAATTAGTATCACCATTTTTAAAATGGGTTGGAGGCAAAAGACAACTTATGCCTTCAATTGTTAAGCATTTGCCTAAAAATATAAATGAATATAATTATATTGAACCATTTATTGGCGGTGGAGCGGTCTTATTTAATCTTCAACCTAAAAACGCCATAATAAATGATTTTAACGAAGAGCTCATTAATGTATACGAAACTATTAAAAATAGCCTTGAAGAGTTAATTGTAGATTTAAAAAAACACGAAAATAATTCCGACTATTTTTACGAACTACGTAGTTTAGATAGAAAAGATGAGCTTAAAAGTCTCACATCTGTTCAACGAGCTTCTAGGATTATTTACCTAAACAAAACTTGCTTTAACGGACTTTACAGAGTAAATAATGCAGGAGAATTTAATGCACCTTTCGGACGTTACAAAAATCCTAACATCGTAAATGAACCAACTCTCAAAGCTGTTAATAAATATCTTAATTCAAATAATATAATTATTAAAAGTGGCGATTATTCAGAAGTACTCAAAGAAGCAAATGATAAATCATTTGTTTATTTAGATCCGCCATATCATCCAATATCTGAAACTTCAAATTTCACAGGATACATTCAAGGTGGTTGGAATATGTACGACCAAGTTGATTTAAGAAAGGCTTGCGACGAACTTAATGAAAAAGGAATAAAATTCTTACTATCTAACTCCTCTGCTGACTTTATTAAAGATCAATACAAGGATTATAAAATAAGTATTGTAAAAGCTAATCGAGCAATAAACTCAAATGGCGCAGAGCGTGGGGAAGTTGAAAATAAATTGGCTTTATAATTATGAAACAAAATGAAGCTGTAATTCAAACAATAGAAAACCTTGGTGGTATAGCAACTCTTGGTCAATTAAATCAAGAAGTTTTTAAAATCAATGAATGCGTGTGGAAAACAAAAACACCTTATGCAAGTATAAGAAGAATAGTTCAACTTGATAAAAACATCTATAAAATAAAACCAGGTCTTTATGCACTAACAAAATTTAAATCAAAATTTGAAAGTGAGGGTATTTTATCTGAAGATGCTAAAGAAAAAGATAGAGATAAATTTGTAGAGTTTAATCATTCTTATTATCAAGGACTTCTTCTTGAAATAGGTAATATGAAAGGAATGTCAACTTATATTCCTGCACAAGATAAAAATAGAATGTTTTTGAATAAGCCTTTAAAAGATATTTCTACTTTAGATAAAATTTTAGATTTTTCATATTCAGAAATAGTAAATAGAGCAAAAACAATTGATGTTATTTGGTTTAATGATAGAAAACTAATGTCTTCGGCATTTGAGGTGGAACATTCCACAGATATTCAAAATTCTCTCTTAAAATTCAATGATTTACAAGATTTTTATTCTCAATTTTATATTGTGAGTTCTGAACATAGAAATGATGAGTATTTGAAAAAAATAAATTATTCATCATTTAAGGATATTAAAAATAGAGTTAAATTTATTGATTATCAGTTTGTTTCAGATTTACACACTAAAATGTTCGAATTAAATAAAATAGGTCAATTATAAAATACTCTAATATGGAAAATGAAAAAACATTTACTCTTCTTGAGATAGAAAAGTTAATAAAAAATGCTTACAATGTAGGATTTTGTGATGGTTTAGAAGGAGATGATAATTCGGAATTTCGAGAATATAAAGATGAAGATGATTTTTGGAATAAGAATAAAGAAAATTGGTTAAATCAAGAAATTAATCTTTCCTGATTTTTTTTGCGTGAGGGATAGAAGCGAAAAGCCCACAGTGAGGAACGAGCGAGGACTTGTAGCGAATAGCCCGACCCGAGGGGACACGCCCGAAACTATTTGCAGACAATAATTTATCAATTTTACCAACTTCAAGGGGTGGTTGTGTAATTGGCTCTTTTGAAACTTTTAGTGATTTTAACACAGATGACATTGAAGTTACACCTATTGAGTTCCCAACATTTTTAGAAAGTTTAGATTATCGAGATATAACAAGTGAAGCAACAGCTATAAATTGTGCATTTGTATCAAAAATACTTCACGATTTTACCGAAGAAGAAAATTTATTGCCAACAGTTAGTGGAAGAATGAGTTCGTCATCTTTTGGTTTTGATATCAACTCTGCAAAAGGATTATTTAATATAAGCGTTGGAAATTCACAAGTTGAAATTGATGGTGGTTATGAAGGAGATAATTCTTTAAACTTAATCGAAGCAAAAAATTACATTTCAGACGATTTTCTTGTTCGTCAACTTTATTACCCATACAAACTTTGGAGCGGAAAAATACAAAAGCAAGTCCGACCAATTTTTCTAACATATACGAATGGTATTTTTCATTTGCGTGAATATGCTTTCAGTAATATAAATCATTACAATTCCCTTGTTTTAATCAAGCATAAAAAATATGTTGTTCAGGACGGTGCATTTAATATCGAAACTATTCAAGAACTGTTAGACCGAACTAAAACAATTAAAGAACCTGAAATTCCATTTCCACAAGCTGACAGTTTTGAAAGAGTGATTAATCTTTGTGAACTTCTTAAACAAAAGGAATTTATAACAAAAGAAGAAATTACTCAAAGTTATGATTTTGACGCAAGACAAACAGATTATTATTCAAATGCTGGAAAGTATTTAGGACTTATAGAAACTGGTAAAGATCCGCTAAATGGGCAAATTGGTTGTTATTTAACGAAAAAAGGGAATCAACTATTTATTGCAAATTTAATTGACAGGCAAAAGGAATTTGTGAAAATAATTATTTCTCATTCTGCATTTATAAAGACCTTGAAACTTTATCTTGAAAACGGAGAAATACCAAGTAAAAATGAAATTGTAGAAATAATGAAAAAGTCCAAATTACACGGAATTGGTTCTGACACAACACATTTTAGACGAGCTTCAACTATAACAGGTTGGACAAATTGGATAATGAACCAAATCGAAGAATAAAACCATCTCCTAAAAAATTGGCGATTTAGTGAGTCGAATGTCGGTTTTGTGGTTAATTAAACATTGGTGCGTCGCATCAAATTTAGTGGTGAAAATCGACACCTAAGCAAAGCCGCAAAACGTACGTTCTCCTCTCAAATTGCCCCAATAGCTCCCAAAATCAACACCATCACTCCACCTCCTCCACAACCATCTTCTTCCCATTAAATTCAGCCGTTTCTCCTTTTTTCAAGCCAAAAAGTGCTTGTCCAATCGGGGAACTAGGAGAAATGACAAAATAGTTTTGGTCGTTAATGGCTACTTTTCCTATACTAATCGCGATGTAATAAATGCCATTATTGGTCGTCACCAAGGCGCCTAATTGAACCGTTGCTAGTTTTAAATCGGGGTTAATTTGGCTTAAACCTATATTTAACTTTTGAGCTTCCATCAATTGTTGGCTTTTTTGTTCCACTTCCAATTGCATCATAGCTCGAGCAGTATCGTGTTTATCGCCAGCGGTACTTTTTGTCTCCGAATTAGCCGATTCCTGTGAAGATGAAAGTGAATCTTGAATCGCTTTTACCCGATTTTGAACATACGCCAAACAATGCTGGTATAAAACTTCTTTTAAGGTCGATGACATTTCGTTATGGATTGGTGCATGCGAAGATACGCGAATTTTTAGTTGGATATAATGGTAAATTCAACTCGTCGATTAATGCGTCTTCCTTCTTCTGTTTCATTTGACTCCAAAGGTTTTCCTTCGCCGAAGCCTTCGGATGAAATACGTTCCAAATTAATAGTCGCTTGTTTCAAGAATTGTTCTACCGCAGCTGCTCTATTTTGCGAAAGCTCCAGATTATCTTTATCTGAACCGACGTTGTCCGTGTGTCCCGCAATTTTTATCTTAATCGTTGGATTCTCATTTAGGAATTTAACCAATCGTTCTAACTCTTGATAAGACTCCGGTTTTAATTCGGCACTGGCTGTTTCAAAAAACAAGTTATTTAATCGAAAGACTTCGCCTACTTTAATTGGCGTTAGATAAATGTTCTTTTCAACGATTTTAAAATCACCTTTCTCTCTTAAATCAATTTGATCGCTTAATGCATAATAGCCCTCTTTTTGAGCATACAACTGAAAGAATTCACCATACGACAAAACCACTTGATAGTCACCCGTTGTTGGGTCGGAAATACCAATTCCAGGATTATCATTCGTATTCATCTCGTTAAAACGAATTTCAGCACCAATCGGTTCATTCGTGATTTTGTTTAACACCTTCCCTTTTATAATAATCATTTTTTCGGGTTTCGCTTCTTGCGGTAATTCAATTCGAACAATATCTGCAAGTCCCAGCGTTTGCCAATAAGTAGTCATATACGCATAATCACCTTTGGCGCTTACGCAATAATAACCATCCCAATCGGGCGTGTTTATTTTTGGCCCTAAATTTTCGGGCTCCGACCAATTGGTCCAGGTGTCATCCAATCGTCTCGAGATAAAAATATCGTAAGCGCCATAACCGGGATGACCATCACTACTGAAATAAAGGGTTTTATTATCCGGCGCTAAAAATGGCGTAGATTCATTTTTTGAGGTATTAATGATTGTTCCTAAATTGAGTCTTTTTCCGTACGAACCATCGTCCATTCGGAAGAAAACAAACAAGTCTTTTTCTTTCGATTCCTTGTTGTCTAAGGTAGAAATTAAAAACCGTTGATCCGAAGAAATACAATTCGCCAAATCTCCTTTGGTTTCAAATCCATCTACTTTTATCGATTTTGGGCTAGACCAACCATATTTAGTTCTTTCTGATTTAGAAATACCATTTGAACTTATTTTAATTCCATTACTCCATTCACCATTCATGAATATTGTGTTTTTATCGCCACTAATGGATGTAATAGAATTAAACGATGATGGATTGAAAAGACTTTCAGAAACGGGTTTACCATTCGTCCAATTACCATTCTCATAAGTAGAATAATAGGGGATTTGACGTTCATCATCGTCCCATGTGTACAACAGTAATTCTCCATCTGCTGAAACAACTTGACCGATTTCATGTTCACTTCCATTGATACTTCTACCCAAATTAACTTTATTGCCAAACTTTTCATAGTGCGCAAGTAGGTGAATATCTTTAGGGGAAAATGGATAATATTCAAGTTTAAAATTAGAAACGCTAATCGCTATACTTTTTGTTGCTTCATAGAGTCTAAAACCGAATGTGGGAAAGTTGGGTTCAATTGGATAATCATCAGAAAACAACGTAATCGTCTCATTAGAGGGCTTATCAAGGACTGTTATTAAAAGTACACCGTTTTTTTGGGAAATAGAAACATGAATTCCTTCTGAAAATTTAAGGGTGGATTTGAATTTCCCTTTTTTGAGCGATTTCTCTTTATCATCTTTCCATTTGCTAATACTGTAAAAATAGGAAGAAATACCAATTTTTATATTATCATATCCATCTCCACTAGAATTCAAAAGAATATAAAAAATACTGGAGGATAAAACAACATCAAATGAAAGGTTGAAATCTTTAGTGTAATCTACCATCACACTATTAAGAGCGATAGTGGAACCACTTTTTTTCGTTGAGAAATTTAACGCGTGATTGGTAACATTTAAATTGGCTGATGACTTTGCAATTGACCAGTTTTCCATCGTAGAAAAATCATCTTCAAAGGTGAGCATTTGACCAAATACTATAAGTGGTAAGATAAAGATGAATGTGAATAGTGTGGTTTTCAAAAATCATTATTTTTTGTAAATATATATAAAAGTAACGTTCCTAAGTGGCATTTAAACTCAAAATTGGATGAACGAATTAACCTTCATCTAGGGTTAAAATGACACCGTTGAATTCACAAAATTAAAGTTGTTAATGCTATTTAGCAATACGTAATTTACCCTATTATTCATTAAATTTGCGGTTTGCTCTGTCGTTGATAGGCATCAGAAAGTTACTTTTCTCACTCAAAAAATCCCTATTTGATTTCTTCGACTATCTTGCATCCCGAACTTCTCCTGATAAATACATTAGTTTTTAAACCGCTTGGCTTTGAACTCACCAACGTAGAAGCCGAAAAAGAAAGCCAAGAATATGTGGCGCACACTTTCCGTCTAAATGAATGTACGATAAAATTTAGAGTGGCTAAAATAACACCTACAAAAACAGGTCAGTTTGTAACGATTTGGAAACGGAATGAAAAAGGAATTACAACACCGTTTGATCACTCAGACGACATTGACGGTGTCGTTATTGTTATCCGAAAAGTCCCAAATTTTGGTGTTTTTATATTTCCGAAAGACGTTTTACACGAAAAAAAGATTATTTCCGACAAAACACGAGACGGAAAACGTGGAATTCGCGTGTATCCCATTTGGGATGAAACAACGAGTAAACAAGCACATCAAACCCAACGTTGGCAAACAAACTACTTTTTAGACCTTTCACAAGATCTACCAATAGACCTAGAAAGAGCAAAAGAATTACTAAATTTGAGCCATAAATAAGAAGCGTTAAGGGAAATCGCCTTTAGTAAACAGCAACACTCATGTCAACAGAAAAAAGTAATCCAGAGAAAACAAGACTGCATATTCGCAACAAAAACCGTGAACGCTATGATTTAGAGGCTTTAATCATCGCTATTCCTGAATTAGCGAACCATGTGAAGCCAAATAAATACGGCGAAGATTCTGTTGATTTTGCCGATCCTATTGCCGTGAAATTGTTGAACAAAGCATTACTAAGTCATTATTACGGTATCAAAAATTGGGAATTTCCCGATGAAAATTTGTGTCCTCCAATTCCTGGAAGAGCCGATTATCTTCACTATATGGCTGATTTATTGGCCGAAACTAACTTTGGCACCATTCCAACGGGCGATAAAATTACCTGTTTGGATGTAGGTGTTGGTGCGAATTGCATTTACCCTATTATTGGTGTAACGGAATACGGTTGGAAGTTTATTGGTTCCGACGTTGACCCAAAATCAATTGAATCAGCAAAAAATATTGTGGCAAATAATCCTATCCTTTCGGATAAAGTCGAATGTCGCATTCAGGAAGAAAAGGATGCTATCTTTTTCGGAATCATTGGCAAAGAGGAGAAAATAGACATTACCATTTGTAATCCTCCATTTCATTCTTCTTCTGCAGAAGCGCAAAAAGGAACACGTAGAAAAGCGCGAAATTTAGGGAAAAAGGCCAAAGAACCCGTGCTTAATTTCGCTGGAATCAGTAGTGAATTAATCTGTGAAGGCGGCGAACACACGTTTATTCACACGATGGTGATGGAAAGTAAACGATTCGCTAAAAACTGTTTTTGGTTTACCACTTTAGTTTCCAAACAATCGAATTTAAAAGGAGTTTATAGCACGTTGGACGAAATGAATGCTTTTCAGGTGAAAACAATTCCAATGGGAACGGGTAATAAATCAACCAGAATAGTCGCTTGGACTTTTCTTTCGAAAGAAGAACAGAAAGAGTGGAAAGAGAGTCGTTGGAAATAGCAGGAAATCTATACAAATGACTATTTATTATCCCATTTTAGTAATTTTTAATTTCTTTTATGTGCATCACACTATTAATGTAAATTTTTTCTTAATTTAGTACCTTAAGTTATTGTAAAGCAAATATTAACGAGATGTTTTAATTAAGAGGCAGTCGTTTGATTTAGCACCTATAAACGATAAAAAGAAGTTGTGCTTCTAATTTAGAACTGATAAATGAAAAAATATTTACAACGTTTTAGAATTTATTTATATCCGTTAATTGGGTTTGGTGTTATTTTTACCCTTGATTTATTAATTCCAATGGGTATAGCAATTGGAGCGCTATATATATTTTGCTTTTTCCTGATTATTAAACAGACCAAGAAAAGTATCATATTCTTTACTACTCTATCCATTATATTACTATCTGTAAAAGTGATAATCTTCTACAATCCTAGTGATAACTGGTATGTATATGTAAATCGAGGAATTTCAGCTTTTGTCATTCTCTTTATTGCTCAGATAGAAATAAGACATCGAAGGTTTTATAAGCAAGCAAACGAAGTGATTAGAGAGCATTCCCGTGTACTAGAAGAAGCAAATATCAGATTAGAAGGAATGCAACAAGGTATTGATACACATCTGTTGTTTTCAATTACGGATACTGAAGGGACTATCATCTATGTCAATGATAAATTTTGTGAACTTTCAAAATATACAAGAGAAGAATTAATGGGGCAAAATCACCGAATCTTAAATTCTGGTTCCCACTCCGAAGATTATTTTAATGAATTATATAAGACGATTGTAGCAGGTGATGTTTGGCAAAGTGAAGTGAAAGATAAAGCGAAAGATGGAACCTATTTTTGGACAGATACGGTCATATTTCCTATTCTTGATAAGGATAAAAAAATAGTCCAATATTTTTGTTTAAGAGTATCTATAGATGAGCGGAAAGAGCATGAACAAAAGCTAGAAGAACATAGAAAGGAATTAGAAAGAGAAAAAGAAATAGCAGAGAGTGCCACAGAAAAAGCAGAAGATGCATTAAAAGCAAAGCAGCAGTTCTTATCGAACATGAGCCATGAGATCAGAACGCCAATGAATGCCATTGTTGGATTTACAAAAGTTTTATTGAAGACTGATTTTTCAGCAAAACAACAAGAGTACCTAAACGCTATTAAGACAAGTGGTGATTCGCTAATTGTGCTCATAAATGACATACTTGATTTAGCAAAAGTAGATGCAGGGAAAATAACATTTGAGCAAACGCCTTTCAAAATGAAACCTTCTCTTTCTGATGCGTTACTAATATTCGACATCAAAATGCAAGAAAAGGAATTAACGTTTGTAAATGATTATGACACGAATATTCCAGAAGTTTTAATAGGAGATTTTGCTCGGTTAAAACAAATCATTTTAAATCTGATGAGCAACGCATTAAAGTTCACTAAAAAAGGAGGAATTACTTTTAAGACACAACTAATAAGTGAAAATGATAAAGAAGCTCTCATCGAATTTACGATTACAGATACAGGAATTGGGATTCCTGAGGATAAGGTAAGCTCTATTTTTGATAATTTTCAGCAAGCATCAAGTTCCACTTCACGCATTTTTGGAGGAACAGGATTAGGTCTTGCTATCGTTAAACAATTAGTTGAAAAACAAGGCGGAGCTATTCACGTTAAAAGTGAATTAAACAAAGGTTCTACTTTTAGCTTTACGATTAAATTCACTAAAACAGATGCTACGGTTGAAATAGAATCGGAAGATCTTGAAATAAAAGAAAATAGCCAAGATATCAAAGTATTAGTGGTAGAAGATATTAAGCTTAATCAACTGCTAATGCGAACAATTTTAGATGAATTCAACTTCAAAAGTGACATGGCGGATAACGGAAAAATTGCATTGGAAAAAATGCAAACTGAAACATACGACATTGTTTTAATGGATTTACAGATGCCTGAAATGAATGGGTTTGAAGCAACATCGTACATTCGAAACAACATGAACTCTACGATTCCAATCATTGCATTAACAGCAGATGTAACAGCAGCTGATATTGCTAAATGTACAGCAGTTGGCATGAACGATCATGTATCAAAACCACTAGACGAACGTATTTTATACACTAAAATAATTGAATTAGTAAAGCGTTAAAATAATTTTAGCGTAAAACACACTCCAATCAATGAATATCCACATCAAAAACATGGTTAGTCAGCGATGCAAGATGGTCGTAAAGGAAGAGCTTGAAAAATTAGGACTTCATTTTATCATTGTTGAGTTGGGAACAGTTGAAGTCATGGAGGATCTCACAATAGAACAAAAAAAACTTCTTGGAAAGAATTTATTGGCGCATGGGTTAGAATTATTGGATGATAAAAGGAGTATTTTGATTGAAAAAATTAAAAATGTCATCGTCGAAATGATTCATTATTCGAAGGAAGTACCTCAAGTTAATTACTCTGACTTCATTAGTGAAAAACTACATTACGACTACACATATTTGTCTAACATTTTCTCTAAGGTGAAAGGAATAACCATTCAGCAATTCATCATTCTTCATAAAATAGAAATGGTCAAAGAGTTGTTGCTATATGACGAGCTTAATTTAACAGAAATATCCTACAAACTTCATTATAGCAGTGTTTCACATTTGTCGAAACAATTCAAGAAAATCACAGGATTGTCACCTTCCTATTACAAAAAGCTCAAGAAAAAACGAAAGAATAACTTAGAAAATATGTAATTTATACAACTTTTTAAAAAAAAGTATAACTTTTAATCTGTTTTTTAATCGCACCTTTGACTACACTCGATAAATAATATTATCTGTTGAAAATCTACATCAAATACATGGTTAGCAATCGTTGCAAGATTGTGGTGAAAGAAGAGCTGAAAAAGCTGGGACTTCACTTCATGGTAGTAGATTTGGGAGAAGTCGAAATTATGGAAGATATTTCGGATGATCAACGGGAACAATTACAACAAGCGTTACTTGTGTCAGGATTAGAGTTGATGGATGATAAAAAGTCCATCATGATTGAAAAGATAAAGAATATTATCATCGAAATGGTCCATCATTCAGATGAAATGATTAAAACTAATTTCTCCGATTATCTAGTGTCAAAACTAGATTACGACTACACCTATCTCGCCAATTTATTTTCAGAAGTACAAGGAACGACCATTGCTAATTTTTTAATATTACACAAAGTGGAGCGCATTAAAGAGTTAATTATTTACGATGAATTGAATATCTCAGAAATTGCTTGGAAGATGAATTATAGTAGTGTTGCACATTTATCCAGTCAGTTTAAAAAAGTAACGGGTTTATCTCCTTCTCATTTTAAGCAACTGAAGGAAAAAAGACGAAGTCCAATTGAAGAAATTGGAAACGAAAACGCACTAGAAAAATAACATGACAGCATTAAAAACACATAACTCTCAATACACGCGGAGTCTAATAGAAGCCTGTCTAGATCCATTAATGACTATAAATACGGATGGGGAAATTACAGACGTGAACAAAGCATTCATACAAGTATCAGGCATTTCACGAGAAAATTTGATAGGAACAGATTGTTCTAGTTATTTTACAGACCCCCAAAAAGCAAACGAAGGGTATAAAAGTATTTTTAAAAATGGATTTGTGACCGACCTACCTCTGAATATTCGAGATAACAAGTTACCAGACGTGCTATTTAATGGGTCAGTATATAAAGATGAAGGCAATAATGTACTGGGTGCCGTTATTGTAGCAAGAGATATTTCAGCACAAAAAAAAATAGAAACAGAATTAATAGAAGCAAGGGTATTTGCCGAACTAGCAACCTCAATGGCTGAAATGGCCAAAATAAATGCGGAGAAAGCCGCACTAATTGCTGAAAATGCTGTTAAAGCAAAACAACAGTTTTTATCGAATATGAGTCATGAGATTCGTACGCCCATGAATGCCATCATTGGATTTACCAAAGTAATTTTAAAAACAGAACTTTCAGCCAAACAAAGAGAGTATTTAACCGCCATAAAAGTTAGTGGCGATGCATTAATTGTCTTGATTAACGACATACTCGACTTAGCAAAGGTAGAAGCTGGAAAAATGTCTTTTGAACAATCTCCTTTTAGATTAGCTTATTCCATTACAGCATTACTTAATTTATTCAAAATAAAAATTCAAGGAAAGGAACTAGAATTAGTAATGGATTACGACAGCAGAATACCTGATGTAATACTAGGTGACCCTTCTCGTTTACACCAGATTTTAATGAATTTGGTCAGTAATGCGGTAAAATTTACACCAAAAGGGGAAATTACCATTAGTGCGCAACTCTTGAAAGAAGAAGGAGGTAAGATAACTATTGAATTTACCGTTTCAGACATGGGAATTGGAATTGCAGATGATAAAATAGGATTAATCTTTAATAATTTTCAACAAGCAGCTCATTCCACATCTAGACTATATGGTGGGACAGGGCTAGGGCTTGCTATTGTCAAGCAATTAGTAGAAGCTCAAGGTGGAAATATATCTGTGAAAAGTAAATTGGAAGAAGGAACTACCTTCAAGTTCACCTTAGACTTTGAAAAAACAAATGAGGAGGTTAAGTCCGATTTTGAATATCTTGAATTAGATGACGATATGAAAAATATCAAAGTTTTGGTAGTGGAAGACATTCCATTAAATCAGTTACTAATGAAAACCTTATTGGATGATTTTGGGTTTGATAGAGACATCGCTTCTAATGGTAAAATAGCGATTGAACGACTACAAGCCAAGTCGTACGACATTGTTTTAATGGACTTGCAAATGCCTGAAATGAATGGATTTGAAGCAACATCATACATTCGCAATGTCTTGAATTCAAAAATCCCAATCATTGCTTTAACCGCAGATGTAACAACAGCTGACTTAGAGAAATGCAAGGCTGTTGGGATGAATGATTATATAGCCAAACCTGTCGATGAAAAAATATTATACAATAAAATCGTGGGGTTAGTCACCAAGCCAAAGCTCGTAAAATCAAGAGACATGAATGATGAAAAAGAGAATGAAAGTCACATAAATTTAGCTTATATAAATCGATGTACAAGATCAAATCCCGATTTAATAATGGAGATGATTTCGCTTTATTTGGAACAAACACCTCCTCTCATTAAATTAATGAAGACAAGTTTACATCAAAGAGATTGGTCTACATTAAGTTCTGCCGCACATAAAATGATTCCTTCTTTTTCCATCGTAGGAATTCATTCCGACTTTGAAGATATGGCACGAAAAATACAAGAATATGCCAATTCTCAAGAACAAGAAGAAAAAATAAGCGAGATGGTATTACAAATAGAAAACGTTTGTGAAAAGGCTAGCATAGAACTAAAGAAAGAATTAAATACACTTAAAAAAATGAAAGATGGAAAATGAAAAAATTAAACTCTTTCTAGTAGATGATGACAAATTATTCTTAAAATCGTTAGAAATAGAGTTCCTAAATCATGGTGATTTTACGATCGAAACTTTTCCAACAGGAGAAGCGTGTGTCAAAAAATTAGGACACCTTCCAGATGTCATTATTTTAGATTATTATTTGGATGGCATTGACAAAAATGCAATGAATGGATTAGAGACCTTGGATCAAATTAAAGCAATCAACCCTGACATTCCAGTCGTGATGTTGTCTTCTCAAGATAAAATTGATGTAGCTATTAATTGTATGCACCATCGTGCCTTTGATTATGTCGTAAAAAGCGAAACAGCGTTTATGCGTTTACAAAAAATAATCACCACAATATTCAAATATAAAAAAATGGAAAAAGAATTGAATTGGTACATGGATCGCATGTGATTTGTTTTTTGATTATTTAGTGAAAATTGTTATATTTGAGAAGAGATTATCTGATAAATAAATTGGATAATTTAGGAACCTCTAAATCACAAAAGATGAAACGAATAATCGTATTTCTATTATTGAACTTTGCCGCTTTAGCCATAGGTGGTCTTTTCACCGGCAAAGGAGTTCCTTCGGAATGGTACGCACATCTAAACAAAGCACC
>JBEBRN010000009.1:0-64183 GCA_040394775.1 Taishania pollutisoli | reverse complement strand
AGCTGCTTCAAAAACCTCATCATTAGAGAATTTTAGCAAGACTTCTTTTTCCATTGTCGTTTCCATATATTAGATTATTTTTTTCATCTTTCGTGTTGCCAAAACTAACTAATATATTCAGTATTTTTAATAAGTGGTTTTCAAAAGTTATCAACTTGAACGTTTTAATTAACTAACTATCAGTGAATTAACATTTTGATAACTTTTAAAAGTTTACAAAAAAAATATTTTCTGTTTATAATCTATTTTAAAATATTTTCTAAAAACAAATTGCAAACGAGCAATCAAAACTGTTGACTACAAGTGTTTTGAGTCCCATTTCAATGTGAAAAAACACTAGATTTAGACTCTACAATTCGGAAAACAAATAAAATAATTTAAAAAATTCTTCATAATTCGTTCGCATTAAAAGAAGCAGTTTGACGATTTTGTTTTATCCTTGTTAAAGACATTGTTTATGATTATGGTCATATTATAAAGAGAACTGTTTCCTTTCTTTTGTATTCACACATATATTGCAAATATGGAAGACTTAAAAGAAAAAGTTTTACAGCTTAAAAAAGAAAAAAATGCTGTTATTCTTGCTCATTATTATCAAGAACCCGAAATTCAAGAAGTAGCGGATTACGTTGGTGATAGTTTGGGTTTAGCACAACAGGCAGCAAAAACGGATGCTAAAATGATTGTATTCGCAGGTGTTCATTTTATGGCTGAAACGGCAAAAATATTGAATCCTGACAAAATGGTATTACTTCCTGACTTAGCAGCAGGCTGTTCGTTAGCTGATTCTTGTCCACCCGATAAATTCAAGACATTCCTTGACAAGTACCCGAATCACACAATCATTACATACGTTAATTGTTCGGCTGAAGTGAAAGCAATGAGCGACATTATCTGCACCTCTTCTAATGCGCTTAAAATCGTGCAGTCTATTCCAAAAGAACAACCTATTATTTTTGCCCCTGACAAAAACCTTGGTGCTTATGTTAAAAGTCAAACGGGTCGAGACATGGTTATTTGGGAAGGAGCATGTATTGTTCACGAGGCATTTTCAATTGATAAATTACTCGCATTACATAAAGAACATCCAGACGCAACCATTATTGCACATCCCGAATCGGAGGCGCACATTTTAAAAGTGGCTTCATATGTAGGTTCTACAGCAGGGATGATCAATTATGTCAAGACGAATGAAAGCATGAAATTTATTGTTGCAACAGAAGCTGGAATATTGTTTAAAATGCAACAAGAAGTGCCAGATAAAGTACTCATACCAGCACCATCACACGAGGATAACACGTGCGCATGTAGCGAATGTGCCTTTATGAAAATGAATACGTTACAAAAATTATATGATTGTCTTCTCAATGAAACACCTGAAATTAACATCCCAGAAGACATTCGAACAAAAGCATTAATTCCAATTGAAAGAATGCTACAATTCTCATAAATGATGAAAACCGATTACCTTATAATAGGAGCAGGAATCGCAGGTCTCAGTTTATCCATAAGATTAGCAGAGAAATACCCTGACAAAACAATAACAGTCATCACTAAATCGGATGTCACGACCTCCAACACTCAATTTGCACAAGGTGGAATCGCGGTTGTAACGGATCGAAAAGCAGATTCTTTCGACGATCACATCCAAGATACACTTATTTGTGGTGGAGGATTATGCAATAAAGAAGTGGTAGAAATCGTCATCACAGAAGGTCCTCAACGATTAAAAGAAATGATTGAATGGGGTGCACGATTTGACAAAGACAAAGAAGGGCATTTCGATTTAGGTAAAGAAGGTGGTCACTCAGTTCACAGAGTAGTTCATCATAAAGACCAAACAGGTCGAGAAATGGTGTCGGCTATGTTAAAGTACATCGAAAATATTGCAAACATTGAATTACTCAGTCATTATTTCGCCCTCGATTTAATCGTCCAAGACAACCAATGTTTTGGTGCCAAAGTCTTGAACGAGAAAAGTGGGAATATAGAATTATACAAAGCAAATCATACGATTCTTGCTTCTGGAGGGATTGGGCAAATATATGGCTTGACCACTAACTCAGAAATAGCAACAGGAGATGGAATCGCTATGGCTCACCGAGCAAATGCGAAGATTCAAGATATGGAGTTTATCCAATTTCACCCCACTGCTCTTTACTCCGAAAAAATGGATACTACTTTCTTAATATCAGAGGCGGTGAGAGGATTTGGAGCGATTTTAAAAACACGTAACGGTGAACGTTTCATGGAAAAATATGATGCTCGGTTAGAACTTGCACCTCGCGACATTGTATCACAAAGCATTGATGTTGAACTTAAGAAAAATGGCGACACGAATGTATTTTTAGACTGCACACATTTAGATGTCGACGCTTTCAAAAAACACTTCCCAATGATTTACGATCAGTGTAAATCTATTGGTATTGATATTGCGCACGATTGGATTCCAGTAGCACCGTCACAACATTATGTTTGCGGAGGTGTATCGGTCAATCAAAATGGAGAGTCTTCCATTACTAATTTATTTGTTTGCGGAGAATCAGCACATACTGGATTGCATGGTGCCAACCGACTAGCCTCCAATTCATTGTTAGAGGCACTCGTTTACTCCAATAGGATATATAAATATTTAATAGACTCTTCTTCTCACAATTCATCAGAAGCGTATTTAGAAGTCAATTCTACAGCAAGTAAAGAGCAACTCACTTCAACAAATAACACTTCTTTAAACCACCTCAAAAAAACACTTCAGGCAACGATGATGCGTTATGTAGGAATCGTTCGTAAAGAATCAGAATTACATGAAGCTAAGAGAAAGTTGACAGAGCTTAAAGATCAAGTGGCTGAATTGATGCGTACCAATACTTTTGAAAAAGCACTAGTTGAATTACGAAATATGATTGATGTAAGTTTAATTATCGTAGAAAGTTCGCTCAATAGAAAAGAGAGCGTTGGAACATTTGTGATAAATCCAAATTAAAACTTACTTCGTTAGGTATTTATCTATGTTTTGAACCATTACGTCAGCTATTGCTTTCGCATGTGATCTCATCTTCTCAGTATTAGGTCCTTCAAAAAGTTCATCTAACGTGTTGTCAAAGATAATTTTCCAGCGTTCAAAATGCTGTGGTGTGGTTGGAAATTTTTTATGAAATTCTTTATGCGTATTTAATGGGTCACCATTATATTCACCCGTATAAAAAAGCACGTTTTCCCAAAACTCATTCATTTTAGCAATATGTCTTCCCCAATTCATCTTCATAGCGTCCGTGAAAAAATAACCTATTTCATTATCTTTTTTCACTTTCTCATAAAAATTATATACTATTTTTTCAATGTCGTTTTTCGTTGTAATATCTTCTTTCATGTGCTTTTTAATTACAGCATTTTAAACAAAAAATAGGGATGAATTCAAAGAAACCCTATCCTAAATTTCAATTGTTATTTAGAGATAGGGTTTTAATTTATTATTTCAAAGAAGTCGATTATTATTTCGCTCCATCATTTTTACGCATAAACTCAACGATACCTTTAGCGTCAGTATCCTCTAAGTTTTGATTTGGCATACGAACCAAACACTCTTCTAATTGCGCTTGAACCTCAGGGTCTTTGTCAATCATTGGGTCTGGGTTAGTAATGAAGTTCAATATCCAATGAAGTGTTCTTCTCTTTGTTACACCTTCCCATCCTGGACCAACTAATCTTTCAGATGTCATCTTGTGACAAGAAAAACATTTCGTTTCAGCAATTGATTTTCCTTTAGTAGCCAACGCTTCATCTAAACCTTGAGGATTGTAATTTTCTGAATTGTATTTACCAATACCAACTGTTTCATCATACGCTTCATCAGATTCCTCTTCTGAATTTGCTACCTCTTCTTGAGAAGTTGTTTCGTTGTCATCTACTTTTGTTTCACCCCCTCCGCAAGATGCGAAAATCAATGGAAGAGCGAATAATAATACTAACGTTTTTGTTTTCATGTGTTGATTGTTTTAATTGTTATTCAATATTTTCTCCAAATATAAGGTATTTTAGGACAGGAAAAGTATGACCATAGTCATAAACACCAATTTCTTACACTATTTACAGCAAATAATTAAATCGATAAATTCAAAAAAAATGATCATTTAAACAACTACTATGACTCTAAAAACAATCATTATTCTAATTTTTTATTTAAAAATAAAGAAATGTATTTTGTAGTTGAAGGAGGAAATTAGCATTCAAATAATTAAAAGGTCCTCATCAAAAGCCATTTACAATCTTATAGAAAGTATTTGTTTAATTAAATGTGAAATTATAATTAATTAAATTTAATTATTAACATTGATTTTACGCTTAAACTTTTATATTTGCCAATAATAACAATTAAAAAATAATAATTATGAAAATTAAATCTCTACTTACAATAGCGTTAACATCGCTATTATTCTTCTCTTGTGAAGACAGTGCTCAAAAAGTCATCAATGTAAATGATGCAATTATAACAGCTTACAATAATGTATATTATGACTCTCAAGTTTTAGGAGATAAGCTAAGTGAAGTGATTGAAGCTGAAACAATGAAGGAAGCTGATTTCAAAGGTCTTACTGAAGTTAGATCAAAATTCAAAACAACTGTAGATGAAAACTTAAAAAAAGCAGAAGAAATCGAAAACTATGGTGGTTCTGAGGAATTTAAAACAGCTGTCATTGATTATCTAAAACATATGCAAGGTCTAAATGATTTTGTTATAACGTTCGAAGCTTTTACAGAAGAAACGACTGGGGAAGAGCTTCTTGCATGGGTAAATGAACTAGATAAGAAAGCAAATCTAGAAACATCGCTTATTAATAAAGTTCAAAATGCTCAAACTGATTTTGCTACAAAAAATAATTTAGAGTTAATTGAGCAAAAATAAATCTTACCTTTACTTTTATTAAAATTTAAACCTATTTATTATGATTTTGTATGTTGTAATTGGAGTTGTACTCCTTATTGTTCTTTATGTTGTAATTAATAACAAATTAGTTGCCTTAAAGAATAACCGTGAAAATGCCTTTGCTGACATTGATGTTCAGCTTAAGTTGCGTCACGATTTGATTCCTCAATTATTGGGTGCTGTAAAAGGCTACATGGACCATGAAAGCTCTGTATTAACTCGTGTTACTGAAGCTCGTCAAAAAGCAATGAGCGCTACTGGTGTTAACTCTAAAATTGCTGCTGAGCAGGAGCTTGGAGCAGCTATGAGTGCTTTTAACATTCAAGTAGAAGCTTATCCTGACTTAAAAGCAAGCACTAATTTCTTACAGTTTCAGAATGAAATTTCAGATGTTGAGAATAAGTTAGCGGCTGTTAGAAGATACTTTAACTCCGCTACTAAGGAATTAAACACTTCTATTGAGTCTATTCCAACGAATATTGTTGCCGGTATGAAAAAGATGACTCCTCAACCATTCTTTAATGTTGGTGAAGAGCAAAGACAAGCAATGGACAAAGCTCCAGAAATTAAATTTTAATCAGTTAGCATGAAGTACGTCGGATTGCAATCACAGATTTCAAAGAATAATCAGAAATCAATCATGTTATTGTTAGCATTTCCTCTATTAATTTTGATAGGGGTTTATGCTGTATTATTATTCATTACGAAAGGAGAAATTGAACAGACTAACGATCAATTCATTACTATCATTCCATTTGCATTGGGAATAGTAGCAGTTTGGTTTATGATAGCCTATTTCTCACACACTAAGCTAATTCAGAATGCGACACACTCTGCTCCTTTAGAAAGAAAGGAAAACTTAAGAGTGTATAACCTGACTGAAAACTTATGTATGTCCATAGGTATGACAACACCTAAAATCTTTATCATTGAAACAGATGCGCTTAATGCGTACGCTTCAGGAATTAATGAGAAAAGTTATTCTGTCACATTAACTAGAGGAATTATTGATACACTTACTGACGATGAGTTAGAGGGAGTTATAGCACATGAATTAACTCATATTCGCAATAAGGACGTGCGATTACTAATCGTAACCATCGTATTTGTTGGTATTTTCGGTGTAATTGTTAGTATTCTTTTCAGAAGTCTATTACATGGAGGACTCTCAAAGAGAAATAGTAAAGATAAAGGTGGAGCAGCTATACTTGTTATATTAGCTGTGGCTATTGTTCTCTACTTCTTCTCTATGATTTTCAAATTTTCTTTATCAAGAAAGCGTGAATACATGGCAGACGCAGGTGCTGTAGAATTAACAAAAGATTCAAAAGCATTAGCAAGTGCACTGAGTAAAATTTCTGGAAACTCTGTCTTTGAAACATCCAATGATGAAGTAAAAGAACTTTTTATCGATAACGGTATTGAAAAAAAGAAAGGCTTTTTATCGAAGATTGCTTCTTTCTTTTCAACACATCCACCAATTGAAAAAAGAATTCAGGTATTGGAACAGTTCTAATACAAATAGTTTAAAAACAAAAAGAGTGATTAATTGAATTAATCACTCTTTTTTTTGGGTGGAAGATCGGGCTCGAACCGACGACCCTCGGTACCACAAACCGATGCTCTAACCAACTGAGCTACAACCACCATGATACTCCACTTAGTATTTTAACCTTTTCAATACAGATTAAAACCACTGAGATTTCGTGGTGCAAATTTAAGCATTATATTCATCTCTACAAACAGATTTCATCAAAAAAGATGAAATTATTTCTATTTGTGGAATTCGTTGTTAATAATTCACTCATATAAATGTAAACAATACCAAGTAGCAGCACTATATTTGTAAAAAAATAGATATGCTTAAAATTGGTGTTTTAGGTGCCGGTCATTTAGGGAAAATTCATATTCGCCTCATTCAAGAGTTAAAAGATGAATTTACTTTAATTGGATTTTACGACCCAGATGATGAAACTGCTGAGAAAGTAGCGAATCAGTTTCAGATTAAACGATATACTTCGCTGGATGAATTGATTGCAAACGTAGATTGTTTAGATATCGTAACTCCAACTATCAGTCACCATGAAATGGCAATGAAAGGACTGAAAGCTTTTAAGCATGTTTTTATCGAAAAACCCATTACAAAAACACTCGAAGAAGCAACTGCTTTAATGAAAATAGCTGCTGAGGCGAATGTTACGGTTCAAGTCGGTCATGTGGAGCGTTTTAATCCTGCATTTTCTCTAGTGAAAGATGAAATTATTCGTCCCATGTTTATTGAGACACATCGTTTGGCGCAATTCAATCCGAGAGGTACAGATGTTCCGGTTGTTCTTGATTTAATGATTCACGACATCGACATTGTTTTAAGTGTGGTAAAATCAAAAGTAAAGAACATTCATGCTTCAGCAGTTGCTGTTGTATCAGATACGCCAGATATTACGAATGCCAGAATAGAATTTGAAAATGGTTGTGTTGCTAACTTAACCGCTTCCCGTATTTCTATGAAAAATATGCGTAAATCTCGGTTTTTTCAGAAAGATGCCTATATCAGCGTAGACTTTTTAGAAAAGAAATCTGAATTACTTCATATGGAAGATGTCGAAGGTGGAGGTTCTCCATACGATGTCATTCTAGAATTAGGTGAAGGAAAGAAGAATAAGAAAATAACATTCGACAAGCCCGACATTGAAGATGTAAATGCCATCAAAGAAGAACTTCGTGATTTCTATAATTCCATCACCCAAAACAAAGAGCCAATCGTCTCTATATCAGATGGATTTGAAGCATTAAAAGTAGCCATTCGCATCATGGAAAAATGCCAATCTTTTTCTTTAACAGATTAACAAACTAAATTCATTTTTTTTACGTTGTAACTTTATGAAAAAAAGAATGTCATTTCTTTACAAGTTTATTTTACTTATTCAATTTGCTCTTTTGATGAGTGGATGTGTAAAGAACAATCCTATTCCCGCATATTTAGAAATAGACGAATGGACATTGAAGGCAAATCCAGCTTTAAATGGAAAAGAAGGAGAGTTATTCCATGGTATAAAGCACGCCGCAGTATATGTTGGAAATGATATTCTAGGTTATTTTGAACTTCCTTGCAAAATTCCAATTTTACGTTTTGGTAATCAGCGTATCACCATTTCTCCAGCAATTATGGATGGAGGAAGAATGACTGTAAAAATCGTGTATCCGTTTACTGAATACTACTTTAAAGACTTAGATGTAGTGTCTGGAGAAACATATCATATTTCGCCTGTAACGAGATATAATGCTGCTGTGAATTTTCATTTTGTGGAAGATTTTGAATCTGCCTCATTAAAGATAATGACCGATCCTTCATCATCGGCTTCTCTTTTTCAAACTCAACACACAGATGCGGGTAAAAGTGGTTATAAAGGCATTATAAATTTATCGTCAACAGATTCTGTTTGGATTGGAAATTCATTTTCTGATTTAGTATTACCAAAGGGAGGTCAACCTGTTTATATGGAAGTTGACTATCGCAGCACTGTTAATGTGTCCACAGGAATTATCTCGATCAATAGTAAGAATGAAAACACCATCAATCCTAATGTTCGTCTCAATATGCAAGATGCTACAACGGCTGTTTGGAAAAAAATATACATTGATTTAACAGAAATAGTCTCCTATTCTGACGATTCCCAATACTTTGAATTGTATTTAAGAGCTGCATTACCGCAAGACATGATTAGTGGAAAAGTGGAAATTGACAATATCAAGATTATTCATTTTTAAACCCTAATTGTGCTTAGAGCAGTATTGATTTTATTTGATTTATTAGCAGCTATCCTTTCATGGTCGCTTTTTTATAATTTCAGAAAAATATACATCGAACGTACAGAGGTAGCATATGACCAACAATTCATACTCGGTATTATTCTCATTCCAATCCTTTGGATAGCAATTTACTTTTTCCAAGGTACTTATCACCAAGTTAAACGTCTTTTTAGAACGAAAATAATTAGCTTAACTCTCGCTGGCACACTATTAGGCACATTGATTATCTTCTTTGCTTTTATCCTAGATGATATAATTGATACCTATAGAGAGTATTACGAATCGTTTCTTGGATTGTTCTTTATACACCTTCTCATCACACTCATTCTCAGACTTATAATTGTAAGTATCCATATTAAACGTATCCATACTAAAAAATCAGGTTTTAAAACACTTATTATTGGTGGCGATCACAATGCTGTAAAAATTTATGATGAAATTACTTCCATGTCTAAAAAGTTTGGAAATGATTTTATTGGATACATTCAAACCAACGGTTCAGATACAGCGATGGAGGAGTTTTTACCAAAGGTTGGAGATCTTAAAAACATTAGAGAATACATCAATGAAAACAAGATTGAAGAGGTCATTATTGCTATAGAGAAGAAAGACCATGACAAATTAAGAAATATTGTATCGTTAATTTACCCTACAAACACTGTCATTAAAGTATTACCGGATATGTACGATATCTTATCAGGTTCTGTTAAAATGATTAACATTTTTGGTGTCGTACTAGTCGAAATAGAACGTAATACAATGCCATATTGGCAAATTCAAGTAAAACGTTTAATTGATATTGTCTCTTCATCTATCGCCTTTATTTTATTATTACCCTTCTACTTTATCTTAGCACTCATTGTGAAATTCTCTTCAAAAGGTCCCATTTTATTTTTGCAAGAGCGCGTTGGTTTAAATGGTAAACCATTTAAGATTATCAAGTTTCGTACAATGTATGTTAATGCAGAAGAACAAGGTCCACAATTATCTAGTAGTCATGACCCACGCATCACACCTTCTGGCCGTATCTTTAGAAAAATAAGATTGGATGAATTACCTCAATTTCTCAATGTTATAAAGGGAGATATGAGTTTAGTCGGTCCTCGACCTGAACGTCAATATTTCATCGATAAAATTGTACAGAAGGAACCTCAATATCTTTACTTAAATTCGGTTCGTCCAGGTATCACCTCTTGGGGACAAGTAAAATTTGGTTATGCTGAAAATGTGGATCAAATGATTCAACGAATGAAATACGATCTACTCTATTTGAAGAACAGAAGTCTTGCCTTAGACTTTAAGATTCTTTTGCACACTGCTCTAATTATTGTGAAAGCAAAAGGTAAATAACACCAATTTACCTATCTAATCATACAATAATTTCATCATTCTATCGCTTTTTATCACATCAAGATGGAGGTGTTTTTCAATAATTACACTTTTTTATTCAAAAATAATCATCTAAATACATATTTCTTTAAAAATGTATCACAATGATTATCAGTATTTTAAATTTAGTTAATTGAATTTAATCGGTTATAAACGAATAATAGTCGAAAGTAAACGGTTAATAGTCGAATAAAATTTTGAACCCTCCCGAAGTTTGCATCATCAACAATTTATAAATGTAAGCTTATGGCAACGATGAAAAACAAAGTAAACTTAATTGGACGTCTAGGGATGACGCCAGAATTACAAAACGCAGAAGGAAACGCGTACTCAAGATTTTCGATTGCGATTAATCAAAATTACAAAGACAAAAGTGGTAATTGGGTGGAAGACACGCAATGGATGAGCGTCACTGCTTGGGGGCTTGAAGCTAAGCGATTAGTAAAACAAGCGCAGAAAGGAATGGAAATCGCCATTGAAGGAAAGATTCGAAATCGACAGTACGAAGGGAAGGATGGTAACAAACGCTATGTGACAGACATATACGTGGATTCTTTCTACTTATTAAATGTAAAACAAGAAGTAACAGCTTAAAATTTAGAGGTATGAATTACGTAAATTTAATTGGAAAAATAAGTTCAGAGCCAAAGGTTTTTAACTTAGAAAATGGTCGGAAAATAGCAAATTTTTCTATTAAAACTGAAGAGACATTCTTAGACAAAGACGGAAACGTCCAAAAGAAAAGTCAATGGCATCGAGTATATGCTTGGGGACGTTGGGTAGCCGTACTAGAAGAGTTCGGAACAAAAGGCATCAATTTGGCCGTCGAAGGTCGCTTAGTATCTCGCTTTTACAAAGATACAAAAGGCAAAAACAGATGTGTCTCTGAAGTAGAAGTCAATGATTTAATATTACTTTAATCTATATTATTATGAATAATCAAGTCACACTAATCGGTAATATGGGAGAACGCTTAAATGTGTCCAACCTAAACAATGGTAGTAAAGTTGCCCGATTCAACATGGTCACTACCTCACCTGCAAAAGGTGGTGTTAATTTTCAGTGGCATCAGTTGTTTTGTTTCGGAAATCTAGCACAGTTCATTGCTGACTTTGGTGGAAAAGGGAAGAAGATTGCCGTCACTGGTAAATTGGTTAATCGCACCTATATTTCAAAGTCAGGTGAAACAAAGAAAATCGCTGAAATAGAAGTAAGACATGTAGTCGGTCTTTAAAATTGAACGATTTCCTACTAATCACTATTTAACTAAACCTAAAGTGCCATTCGAAATGAGTGGCATTTTTTTTTATTGTAACCACTTTATCAACTATTCAACCCTTAACAAATATATAAGCAGTGCTAAATTAATCATCGCTAATTCATTATTTTTGGACTATGATTCAACACAACGTCAACTTAAAGTCTTTCAATACATTTGGTATTTCAGCCATTGCAGATTCATTTATTGAAATTTCATCACTTCAGGAATTGCAACAACTATCATTACACTCATCGGATGATTATTTAGTTCTTGGAGGAGGAAGCAATCTTCTTTTTACACAAAACCCTAAAGGATTAGTCATTAAGAACAGTTTGAAGGGAATTGAAATAGTCAACGAGACAGCAGATTATGTGTATGTTAAAGTGGCATCAGGTGAAACGTGGCATCAATTTGTGCTTCATACTATTCAAAAAAATTGGGGTGGAATTGAAAATTTATCCTTAATTCCAGGAAGTGTAGGCGCAAGTCCTATGCAGAATATTGGCGCATATGGTGTTGAAATTAAAGACGTTTTTGAATCACTAGAAGCTTTTCATATTGACACGAAAGAGTTGCATCGATTCAACAAAGAGGAATGCCAATTCGGCTATCGTGAAAGTGTCTTTAAACGTCGTTTAAAAGGGCAGTATTTCATTACTTCGGTCACCTATCGTTTAAGTAAAAATCCAACTATCAATAGTTCTTACGGTGCCATTACGGCAGAATTAGAGAAAGCGGGGATTCATCAACCAACTATAAAAGATATAAGCGATGCAGTGATTCTTATTCGCAGTTCAAAATTACCTGATCCAAAAGAGTTTGGGAATGCGGGAAGCTTTTTCAAGAACCCTGTTATTTCTATTCAATTGTTTAATCGACTCAAAGAGGAATATCCAACGATTCCTTCGTATCCAATAAATGAAAAGGAAGTAAAAGTTCCTGCAGGATGGTTAATTGAACAAGATGGTTGGAAAGGTAAGACGATTGACAATTATGGTGTTCATAAAAATCAAGCTTTGGTTTTAGTAAATTATGGCGGAGCAAAAGGGGCAGATATCTACAATTTATCTTCTCAAATTATCCAATCTATCAAAAACCGTTTTGGAATAGAGCTAGAGCGTGAAGTAAACATCATTTAAGTAACAACTCTTATTTGTCTTCCCACTCGTCTGTGTTAAACTCTTTCATTAGTCGTTTCCAATCGTTAGCACCATCGTCCGTATCCAATAAAATTTGATCGTATTCATCAGGTGAAACTTCAAAACGCAAGATATTATTCCCTGTATAATCTTCTATTGCTTTCAAAAGTGGTTTTTCATCTTCACTACAGAATGCTAGTGCTTGACCTTTACTCGTTCCTCGCCCTGTACGACCAACGCGATGAACATAATTCTCAGGATTATCGGGTAAATCATAGTTGATGACATACTCCACATTTGGAATATCAATACCTCTAGCAGCAACGTCGGTTGTAACCAATACGCGTTCTGTCCCTTCTCTAAATGCTTCCAAAATTTTGAACCGTTCTTTCTGCTCTATACCACCGTGAAGAAAAATAGCCTTCACTCCTACTCTTTCCATAGCAGCAACAACTCTTTCCGCGCGAATTTTTGTACGAACAAAAACAACAAATTTCTTTGTTTCATACGCTTTCAATATATTCTCCAAGAAAAAGCGTTTGTCATCCATTTCAACAAAAACAACCGCATGGTCAATTGATTTAGCGACAGGGTTTTTAGGGGAGATTTGAATACGAATGGCATTTTTCACCACCGAGTAGGCTAATTTCTTAATTTTTAAATCAATTGTTGCAGAGAAAAATAATGTTTGTCGATTTGCTGGAACGAACTTCAAAGTATCCGTAATGTCTTTGTAGAAGCCCATCGCTAACATTAAATCGGCTTCATCCAATATCAACATTTTCACCTTTTTGATATCGACAAATCCTTGGTGAATCAAGTCGAACATTCTTCCAGGCGTAGAAACTAACACTTCTGCTCCAGACGTTAATTTATCTATTTGTTTATCTTGTTCCACACCTCCGTGTAGACATGCAAACTTTATATTTGAATACTTAGCCATCTGTTCAAAAACTCCCGTAATTTGAACAGCTAATTCTCTTGTCGGCACCAACACCAAGCAACGAATATTTGCCTCTTGTTTCTTTTTTCTTTCTTGAAGAATCATCTCAATTGCCGGAATGACAAAAGCAGCTGTCTTACCCGTTCCCGTCTGAGCAATAGCTAGTACGTCTTCACCGTTCAATATCGATTGAATCGCTCTAAACTGAATGTCGGTTGGACGTTTAAAGTCTAATTCCTCTAATGCTTTTTTTATACTGTCTGATATACGGTAATCTTCAAACTTCATAATGCTTTCTTTACTTAGAACAAAAGTAATGTAATAAATGCCACACTCGATTGAAAATTAAACCTAATTACTTTTCAATAAAAAAGCAGACCCCACATTATCGTGAAGTCTGCTTCGTTCGTTTAATTTATATTTCCTTACTGTTTCACCACTTTAAAGACATTTTCACTGCCTTCTTGATGAATGCTGATAAAGTAAAGACCTTTGCTTTCGTTTCCTAAATCAATACTTATTAAGTTGTTTGATGTATTACCAGTTTCAACCAATTTACCATCTATTGTTGTAATCTTATAACTTACCAAGCTACTAATATTATGTAAGTTAATGGTAATAAGTCCACTTGTTGGATTAGGGTAAATTGAAATCGTATTTTCCACTTGTTCCTTTATACCAACCACTGTAACACTTTCACAAACAGAAATCTGAGTACACGAGTCTACTGTAATTTCTACTGCATAATTTCCAGTATTGGTAGCAGTAAAACTTTGTCCTGTCTCACCGACTATTGGTGAGTTTCCATTATCACAATCAATCCATTGATATGTTGCTCCTGTTTGATTCGCTTTTAAAGTGGGAGATAGAGAATTATCTATTGTTATATCACTAGGTTCAATTGTTAGGTTTAAAGTAATTACACTATCACAACCTACTGCATTTATTAATGTCACTTTAGCTGTATTTATGCTTTCAGTGTATGTTTTATTATTTAATGGCCACGTATATGAATTACAAGCTGTTTGAACTTCTGTTCTTGCTGATGGAGTACAATGGTTATATTTAAAAACAACACCTTTACTGTTTGCCCCTCCCTCTTTAGTCATCCCGTATAGGTTAGCACCATCTGAAATAAGTGAATTAGAAGGACTATAACCATCTGTCCCTCCAAAATCCATTAGTTTAGAATAATTTGTCCCATCTGGCTTAATTTTAAACATTAAGCCTTTATTATTTAATCCACCAACTAGCGTCATTCCATACAAATGAGAACCTGATAAGATAAGGGAACCATTTGGGTTTTGACCGTTATTTAATCCATTAAAATCTAAGAGATTAGTATAATCCGTGCCATCTGGTTTTATTTTAAAAATCACACCCCAATTATTTACGCCACCATATGCTGTCATTCCATAAAAGTAAGTACCATCAGAAATTAGGGATCCTAAAGGGTTTTGACCATTATTTGTTCCATCAAAATCTAAGAGTTTTACATAATCCGAACCATCTAACTTAATCTTAAAAATCACTCCAAAATCAATCAATCCACCTTTGGATGTCATTCCATACAAATACTCACCATCTGAGATTAATGAACCATTAGGGGACTCGCCATTGTTTCCACCATCAAAATCTAAGAGATTTGTATAATCTGCACCATCTAATTTGATCTTGAAAACAACTCCTTTATTATTAACTCCTCCTTTATTTGTCATTCCATACAAATACTCGCCATCTATAATCAAAGCCCCATTGGGAGCTTGACCATTTATACCTTCGAAGTCTAAGAGCTTACTGAAGTTTGTTCCATCTAGCTTTATTTTAAAGACAACTCCCTTGTTATTTGTTCCTCCTTGAAGAGTCATACCGTACAAGTACGTGCCGTCCAAAACAAGAGAACCTAAAGGATATGCTCCATTATCTGTTCCATTAAAATCTAAGAGATTAGTATAATCCGTACCATCTGATTTTATTCTAAAGATGACTCCTTTACTATTTGCGCCACCTAATTGTGTCATTCCATATAAAAAAGTACCATCTGAAACGAGATTACCATAGGCACTCTGACCATTGATTCCGTCAAAATCTAATAATTTCGTGTATTGTGCTGAAGTTGTAAAAGAGATAAACAAGAACCCTATAAAAAGAATTGTTGCGGCAAATAATTTTTTCATCATATGTGTTTCAAATAAATACTATTCTAATTATTTAATTAATAGAATTCAAAAGTAAGATACTTTTAAGGTTAAAAAATACAGGAATTTGGTTTTTATCAAACTACAATAGTCAATAAGTCCAATATATTAATTAAAAGTTCGAATAACTCAATCTATTCGACTTCTAATTGTTTAGATTTCATCGGAGAATCTTTTACTACTCCTTTTCTAAATTCTTTCCAGAAAATGACCACAACTAGAAACACTAATAATGGTGCTCTTAATCTTACTAAAACACCAAATATAACCGCAGTCAAACCTGTGGAAAAGGCAAATAAAAGGGAGAAGATCAACGAAAACAAGAGAAGTCTATGGTTGAAAATCAAGCTAACGAATCCTCTCCACTTCATAAAAACGTTTCGAATCATGAAGTATATTAAAATAGTACCTTCTAATCCATTCAGAATTAATGTAGCCGACAACGACTCCCAAATAAAAGGTCGAAATAATCCAGCAATGATAGCCAGCGGTGTTGCTTTTATAAGGCTAAGGTAACTAAAGTCAGAAATCCCTAAATCATATTTCGCACCGGTATATGCTGCATTTTGAGTAAAATCTTGTGCCGTAACAGAAGCTTCCACCAGGTAATTATCCATAAACTCATTTAACCCAAATGAATAAAACCCTATCAGAACAATTAAAACGCCCACTAAAGCTAAAAAAAAGCGCAAAAATCCTCTTACAAAACCACCGCGAGCAGCATTTACCAATGTAAATAGCCACATCATTCCAAAACTCACACCAAGTAGAATAAAGGTAATTTCACGTGTTTTAATGAGTAGCCAGCTATAAAAAACAATCCAAAAAATAGTACTTAAACGCCGGTCCTTAATCACAAACCATTTTAACAATAAACGGGTTAGACTCAATATTCCAATTAGCACTAATGTATCTTTGGAAACACCTGTACACCAAAAAGCAACCGATGGAATAAATAAGAAAAATAGATGAAATTTAGAGGATGACCTGACCGAAAAATGAGTGACAATGAATTGATATAATTTCCATTGTGCTAAAAATGAAAACAACATAAAATACATGGAAACAAGCAGATAGTTTTTACCTGAAATTAGATTTAAAAACCATACTATTTTAGACGTAAAGTAACCTTCTGGTTCTCTAACAATCCAGCTTGGATAGGGAATTCCGTGCAACATAAATTCATTGATATACCCAACATCAGAACTACTGTTGAACATTTCATTTGTAAACGCTTGAAAATCAGTCAAACTTAAATCTACTAGACTATTTGCTCCTGACCAAAAGGCAACGCTGTCTCCACCACCATAATAATAGATGTATAGAAATACAAATGCAAATAACCCGACAACCTTAAACAAGAAAAAAGGAAGAAAGTATTTGTATTCTCTCGTCTCTTTAGTATTTCTATATAAAAACAGTAAAAAGAAAACAACCACCAACCATAAAAACGAAAACGCAATATCAACAACGCTTAACGCCTTTAAAATACCGGGAGTATCAAACGAATACGTAAATGTTAATCCATTCATCTATCTTACAAAAATCCACTCATTGTTAGTGGATAGTTTTTCGTCATAAAGATAACCGTCTTGTTGATACATTTGATATTCCTCCAACGATAAGTTTGGATTCTCAATCAAAAATCGAGAAAATTTACCACGTTGATTTTTTGCATATATCGCTACCGTTTTAAATTGTCCATTTTTTAATTCTTTAAAAACGGGTGTGATAACCTTTGCTTTCACCTCTTTTAAACGTGCTGCCTTAAAGTATTCTTCAGAGGCTAGATTAAAAACAACCTCTTTTTCGTTCTTATTCAAATAATCTAAGATTGTTGTTCCCCAGAAGTCATACAGATTTTTATTTCCATCAAATTCACCTTTTGTTCCCATTTCCAAACGGTAGGGAAAAATCCAATCGAAAGGGCGCAAAGCACCATACAAACCAGATAATATCACCAATGAATCGTTCAATGTTTGGTAATGTTCTTCAGACAATGTATGAATATCCAATGCTCGATACGCTTCGCCATTAAAAGCAAAAATGGCAGGGCGACGTTGCGTACTATTTTTATTGGGACTCACCCATGTTTGATAACGTTCATAATTAAGTACTGCTAACGCCTCAGAAAGCTTCTTTATTTTCATGAAGTCTTCGACCTTCCACTGTTGTAAGTCAGCTACTAACTGTTCTGATTGACTTAAAAACTGTGGAGAAGTAAAATTCAAATCTGGATATACCGATTCCTCATCCAAAGATTTAGCTGGAGAAAGTAATATTTTCATAATTGTTCAAATAATCGTTGCGAAAATCGTATTTCAGTGGCTCCCTTTCCATAATCAAGATACGAAGCATCGAAATATTCAATGTTTTCCTTTTTGGATAAAAATAAACGAATCTCATCTTTTAAAACACCCTCTCCTACTCCATGAATAACTATTATTTTAGGTATACGACGGTGAATGGCTTTTGCATAAAACGATCGGAATTCTGATAATTGTCGCTTCAATATCTCCGCATTACTCATCCCACGATGAGAGTCTAAAATTTCTTCAATGTGTAAATCTATTTCCCAAAATTTAGATGAGTTAGTATTTCCATAAATTTGTTCTTCTCGTTCGTAGATAACGGCGCTTTTCTCTTTTACACTACCTTCCTTATCAGGAATAGCATGACGACCTAGACTAAAATTAGTCGAATGAATTTTGATCACTTCTGTAATCGGAAAAAAGCGTTCAAATCCCGTCTCATCTTCGATGATAAGTTCATTTTTAGATTTAAATCCTTTGACAATTCCTTGTCCTTGCTCGTGTAGAAAAGCTACTTTCTCGTTTATTTGAAATGTGTCCACGTTGTAATAGGTGTATGCACAAAGATAGAAAAAGTGTTTGGATTTAATTTTATTGTAATTATTTTATTTCGAAGGGATTTACATTGAGACACATTCTAATTCAGTATACAAAAAAGGTCGTGTAAACTCAAAGCTTACACGACCTTTTCATCTTTTCTAAATACGCTTTACTTCACTAATTTCATTTCATCAATAAGGTTGGTAGCACCATAACATTTGTCTACTAACCAAAGGACGTAACGAATATCAACAGAAATAGTACGTTGTAAGTTGGGTTCAAAGTAAATATCACCAGACATTGCTTCCCAATTTCCATCGAAAGCAGCACCGATTAACTCTCCTTTTCCATTGATTACTGGAGAACCAGAATTTCCACCGGTAATGTCATTATTGGATAGGAAATTGACATATAATTGTCCTTTCTCTCCATATTGACCGTAATCTTTTTTGTTGTACACTTCTTTTACACGCTCAGGAACGACAAACTCGAAATTATTAGGATCTTCCTTCTTAATCATCTCATCAATAGTTGATCTATAATCGTATTTCTTCCCTTCATTAGTCGTGTAAGGTAATACTTTTCCGTAGGTCAAACGCATCGTTGAATTCGCATTTGGAGCATACATTTTCTTACTATTCATATCTCTTAATGCTTCTACAAAAAGACGATTTGCTTCAGCTAATTTATCATTTGCTGCTTTTACCTCAGGAGTCATTGTGCTATTGTATCCTGCATCAATATCTTTTACAAAAATCACTAATGGATCTTGCTCAATTGCTTTCAAATCATAGTTTTGAGCGAATTTCTCATAACGTTCTTTAGACATGAAAATAGAATTTGATTTCATTCTAGCAATAAAAGCATCTACACCATTTTCATTCATGTGTGCCAACATCCCAACACGTTGATTCGCTGGAACATCTTTTAAATACATTTTCAACACTTCTTTTAATGTCTCAACTTCTAAAGTCATCAAACGCTCCTCGTAAAAGGTTTCTGCACGAGAATTAGCAATTGATTTGTATTGTTCTGCTAACGCTTCATTTCCAGCGGTTTTGAAATCAGCGTATAATTTATATAAGTAAGCTACCAGATTGATGTCCACCTGGAACATAAATTCACTTCTATATACTTTGGAATAAATGGTATTGTCCAATACTTTGTACGCATTTTCCATATCGGATAGTACGTGTTGGTATTTTGGTTTATCCGCTGCGTAAAGAGCGAAATCAGCTTCAATTTTTTCTTTCTTCAATTTCACTTCATTGTTTTTCAATTGTTCTGATTGACCAATAAAGTATTTCCAATAATTCGCCACTTGTGCATGCTTAGAAGAATAATTTAAACGAACAGCCACATCTTTATCCATGTACTTATCCATTACATCTAATTTTTTTCTTCTTACTTCTACAATCTTAGGTTGTTCAATATCAATTGCTTGCTCTACCCCGAAAGAAGGCAAGAAACGGTTTGTTCTTCCTGGGAATCCCATCACCATTGCGAAATCATTTTCATGTACTCCTTTAAGTGAAATTGGCAAACTATGCTTTGGCTTATAAGGTACGTTCGATGTATTATAATCTGCTGGCTTATTATCTGTTCCTGCGTAAATGCGGAACATAGAAAAATCACCTGTATGACGTGGCCACATCCAGTTGTCTGTATCTCCTCCGAATTTTCCAACAGATTGCGGTGGCGTTCCTACCATTCGAATATCTTTAAATGTTTCTTTTACAAACAAGTAAAACTCATTCCCTTCATAAAAATCTCTTACGAAAGCTTCGTAATTGGTGCCTTCTACCGCTTGCTCTTCCAATTTCTTAGAAATTTCAGCAATTTTTTTACGTCTTTCTGTCAGCGTCATTTCTGGCTTCAATTCCTTCATGATTGTTGCGGTAACGTCTTCCATGCGAATGATGAAAGTAGCTGTCAATCCAGGAATTGCAATTTCCTCTCCGAAACTCTTTGCCCAAAAACCATTATCTAAATAGTTGTGTTCCGGAGTAGAAGCACCTGCAATAGCATCATAACCACAGTGGTGATTCGTTAGAATTAATGAACTGTTTGAAATAATTTCTCCTGTACAAAATCCACCGAAAGAAATAACTGCATCTTTCAATGATGAATGATTGATGGAATAAATTTGTTCTGGTGTCAGTTTTAAACCATTCTTTTTCATGTCGGAATAATTTCTTCCTAGCATGAATGGGAGCCACATTCCCTCATCTGCTTTAGCAACCTGCTGAACAAGAAGTAAAGCAACTAATGCCAAAGCTTTAAACGAAAATTTCTTCATCTTTCTTTTGAGTTTATTTATTTTGATTTGGATAAAATTAATTATTTATTATTGAATAGCGCCTAAAAACTGAAAGTTGACCTTTAATTTCTTTAATTAAAGCACTACTAACTTTTAGCAGGGTATAGAATTAAGATATTTCACTCTGAAAACGAGTTACCTCCTTAGAAGATTCGGAAACGGAGCTAATGAGGGGTAAAACACAAGTTTATTTTCTTCTAATTTCCTTTTTTAAACGGCATTCTTTTCGTAATTTTCGCATTCTTTGAACAGAAAGTTAAACACATTAAAAATAGCATAAGATGTCCCATAAAAAAAGAGTTAATTATTTCGCTATTGCGCCTGAAGCAATGAAGGGAATGTTAGAAATAGAAAAATATATTCACGGTTGTGGCTTAGAACCAACTTTGATTGAATTGGTTAAAATGCGCGTTTCACAAATTAACAAATGTGCCTATTGTATTGATATGCACTCGAAAGATGCTCGTCATATTGGCGAAACAGAACAACGTTTATATGGACTTTCTGCTTGGAGAGAAACACCTTTCTATTCCGAACGCGAACGAGCAGGTTTAGAATGGGCAGAAGCACTTACCTTACTTCCTCAAAATGATGTTTCGGATGAATTATATCAATTGGTTTTGGAACACTTTTCAGAAAAAGAAATCGTTAACTTAACGACAGCTATTGTAGCCATTAACGGTTGGAACAGATATGGTGTTGGTTTTAGAAGTGAAGCAGGAACCTACCAACCGAAATAGTCAGAAATAGGTATTGACTGTTCCCAAAATTCAAAAACATGAACATCAAAAACAAAATAGCAGTAGTCACAGGTGCAAGCGGCGGTCTTGGCGCTTCCATAGCAGCAACTTTAATAAAAAAAGGCGCAACCGTTTATGGAATTGCTAGAAATAGTGATGCACTGAATGCAATAAGAGACAAAATTGGTGATACATTTATTCCCGTAAAACTCGATATTTCCGATGAAGAAAAAGTGTCAGAATGGATATCTAAAACATTTTCATCTAGTCATATGCCTGATATTCTTATCAATAATGCGGGTGTCGGTTCTTTTGGAAAAATAGACGAAACACCGACAAGTGAATGGCTGAAAATGGTGAACATCAACTTAAATGGGCTGTTTTACATCACTTCGAAAATTGTACCTTTCTTAAAAGAAAATGAAAGCTCAACACACATCGTTAATATCGGCTCGATTCTCGGTTCCATGGGGCGCGAAGAAGGAACAGCCTATTGTGCTACAAAATATGGAGTAGCAGGTTTTAGCGACGCCTTATTCAAAGAACTCCGTTTTTTTAATATTAAAGTGACCTGTTTAAATCCTGGTTCTATTGAAACAGATTTCTTTAAAACTTCTGGCATTGACAAACACAGTAATATGTTACACCCAAATGACATAGCGAATACATTGGTGCATGTTTTGGAAACGCCTGACAATATGCTCATCAATGAATTAACCATTCGTCCACTTCAGCCTAAAAAGAAGTTATCATGAAAAATTTAATCTTAAAAAGGATTTATGATGAACCTGAGGAAAGTGATGGATACCGAATATTAATTGATCGTTTGTGGCCACGTGGCATCAGTAAAGAAAAAGCACATTTAGATGAATGGTTGAAAGAACTAGCGCCAACCACTGAATTACGAGAATGGTTTGATCATAAAGAAGAACGTTTTGAAGAATTCTCCAACCGTTACAAAGACGAATTAAAACAACATTCAGAACAAATAAACTATATCAAAGAACTGACCAAGAAACAACAAGTTTGCTTACTATATGGCGCTAAAGATGAAAAACACAATCAAGCCATTGTATTACAATCCTATCTTGAAACACTATAATTTTAGCTACTTTTGTAGTCTTAAACATAATCAATGGAATTAATCGGTTATTTTGCATCCATATTAATAGGTATTTCCTTAGGGTTAATTGGTGGTGGAGGAAGTACATTAGCGGTTCCGTTGTTAGTTTATCTTTTCGCCGTTGATGTCGTGATGGCAACCACTTACTCTCTTTTTATTGTTGGTTCCACTAGTTTAATTGGTTCCATTTTTTATTTCACGAAAAAACTCGTCAATTTAAAAACGGCTGTCGTTTTCGGAATTCCTTCCATTATTGCTATCTATATCACTAGAATATTCATATTGCCTGCAATTCCTGATCATATTTTCCAAATAAAAAATTTCATCATTACGAAAGGAATGTTTTTAATGGTTCTATTTGCTTTCTTGATGTTGCTGTCGGCTTATGGCATGTTAAAGAAGACGAAACAGGAGGAAGAAATGACTCATTCTTTCAATTATCCACTCGTTTTAATTCAAGGCATTACCGTTGGTGTTTTAACAGGATTAGTGGGTGCAGGAGGTGGCTTTTTAATTGTTCCCGCACTCGTCCATTTTATGAATATGCCGATGAAAAAAGCAGTCGGAACATCTTTAGTGATTATCGCTCTCAATTCACTTTCTGGTTTTGCTTTTTCACTTTCTCAACATTCAATACAGTGGCCTTTAATCTTAACCATAACTGGAATTGCCATAATTGGTATTTTTATTGGTGGATGGTTAGCTCAAAAAATAGACGGTAAAAAGTTAAAACCTGCATTCGGTTGGTTTATCATTCTGATGGGAATTTATATCATTATCAAAGAAACGCTTCTTTAAATCTCCTTAACTCCTTCTATCTTTTCGCATTTTAATATTCAGACAATATCGAATGGATACTTTCGTTGATTTAGAATGATTATTCATTAACTTTGTATCACTTATAAGTAACATTCCTAAATGACGTCTTTTATAAAGTATAATATCCTCTTCTTACTCGTTGTCTTGTTCACTTTAACAACGACCACTTCTTGTAAGAAAGAAAAGTTTTTCTCCAAAGGAAATTTGCTATTTTCAACGGATACCGTCGTTTTTGATACTGTTTTTACCACAATTGGTTCGACTACTGAAAATTTTCGATTTTACAACACTGACAATAAAAAACTTCTCATTGAAGAAATTGAATTAATGGGTGGCGAAAACTCTCCTTTCAGAATAAACATCGATGGCATCAGTGGAATTCTTCATAAAGGAATTGAAATGTTACCAAAAGATAGCTTGTATGGTTTTGTAGAAGTTACGCTAGGTGTTAATGGTCAAGTTTTACCGATGATTATAGAAGATTCGATTCGGTTTAGAACCAACGGAAAAGACCAATATTTGAAACTCGCTGTTTGGGGACAAGATGCTTATTTTCACTACAAAGATTATAATGAAGGTGTTTGGCAAAACGACAAACCACATGTGATTTATGGTGCTGCATACGTTGATTCTACTAAAACGTTGACTATTCCTAAAAATACGACTGTTCATCTTCATAAAAACTCGATGTTATTCGTTTATAAAGGAACGTTAAAAATAGAAGGCGAAAAAGGCGAGGAAGTGCACTTTAAAGGCGACCGATTGGAAGCAGGTTATAAAGATATTGCTGGTCAATATTATGGTATTTATCTACATGAATCGAAACCGAGCACTATCAATTATTTAATCCAAGAAAATGGCTCGTCGGGAATACACATCACTGGAAATAATTCCACAAACTTACCAACTGACTACAACTTAACCATTACCAATTCCATTCTCACCAACAATGCTAATTACGGCTTCTTTTTATTCGACGGAAGTAAATTAAAAGCGGAAAATTGTATCATCTCCAATAACGGTGTCCATTCCTTATTTGTCTTGCGCGGAGCTAGTTTTGACTTTACACATTGTGATATTGTGAGTTACGGACAAAGTAAAAATGCAGCCATTGGTATCTTGAATTATTATGATGGTGTTGCTTCTAATATTCCCGTTGGTAACTTTAATAATTCGGTGATTTATGGCAATCAAAATTACGAAGTGGCGCTCGATACGGTCAATCCAAATAATACACCCGGATTGTTGAATATAAAGTTTAATTATTGTGTCGTGAAATACAAAGATGGCTCTAATCATCCAATGTTTTCAAACAACGTTTTCTTTAACCAAGAACCGCAATTCACTGAACCATCTAAAAATAATTTTAAGCCTCAATCAGGTTCATCACTTTCTGATAAAGGAAGTTCTTCATACGCATTACCAAATGACATTGAAGGAAATTCCAGAAATATGAGTTCTCCTGATATTGGCGCCTATGAATTTTAATCATTTCAAGTATGTCAGTACAACTTTTCAATCCCTTAGAAAATCTACATTTTAATGACGACACGTGTTTCCTTTCCGGGGATGACTTAACAACACGCGAAACTATTTCTATTTTCCCCGAGTGGATGATGGATCGTTTTGGATTACGTGAAAAGAAATTCAAGATGATGGACAAGATAAATGAAGTTTCTTATGAAAATCTGAATTTACCCTGTTCGCCTGCTGTCAAGCAAAAATTTGATGCGTTAGAAAAAGAAGTTGAAGCTGCTTTCGACGGTGGATATGAAGCTATCAAAGCATTCGATTCGCACAAGTTGTTTATCTGGATGAGTAAAATCGTTTATGGTATTTTGTACCATGACTTAGTGATTGAGCGAAAAGTGAAAGAAAAACAAAGTGCAGATTTAAGTATTTCTCCGATTTTACAAGAGCGTTTTGGTTTGTTTCATTTAATGCTTCAATCGTTTATCGCCCCGATAACGTTCACAGGAGATTTGAGGCCTTGGAGTATTTCCGTTGTTCGATTGAAATATTCAAAAGACATCTGTAATTACCGAGACGATTCTGTCAACATGATTTTTTCACTCGGTGTGAATGGATTTGGTATTATCGGTTGTTTATTGGACAATGGAACCGTCGTAAAAGAACATCAACCTTTAATTGATAAAATTGGTGACACTGTCCTTCACCCTATTCAATTTGAAGAATTGTGTGCCCGTTTTCAATATTCAAGTTATTTATTGGATTATAAGCCGATGTATCGCATGAAAGAAACCGATGCTGGACTGGAAATAGAAACTTTGCCGATTGTTTCCGATGGAAAAACACCTATTTATGATAAATGGGATGAAGACACTTTTGCGACTGTATTAGAAGGTTATTTCAAACCGTGGGGATTGACGAAAAAAGAAATCATCACGCCACCTAATTCTCCGATTAGCTTTTTAGAAAACGAAGTCACGCATCAGTTTATTTCTCCTGAAAGTGTGAAATTACCGTTTTGAAATAGTCGATTTACTTCAATCCAAAATGTCTCTCAGCTTCGTCTGCGATAAAACCTCCTATTGACAAAGAAGCGGTTGCTGCTGGTGATGGCGCATTTAACACGTGAATGGAATTTCCATGGTATTCGATTCTAAAATCATCTTTGGTATCACCGTCTTGGCTCAACAACAATGCTCGAACGCCTGATCTTCCTGGTTTAATATCTTCCATTTGTAAAGAAGGAATAAGACCTTGCAACGTTTTCAAGAATAACCGTTTCGAAAAAGCACGGCGATATTCGTTGATACCAAAACTCATATTCTTAAAAAATAATTTCCATGTACCGCTATAAGACAACGCATCAGCTGTATCTCTTAATGAGAAATCTGTTTTTCCATAACCTTCTCGTTTGAAAGTAAAAACAGCATTTGGTCCACATTCCGTCTCACCATTCGTCATACGTGTAAAGTGAACACCTAAAAAGGGCATTTCAGGATTGGGTACTGGATAAATTAAGTTCTTCACTTTGTATTTGGCTTCTTCGGTTAATTCATAATAATCACCTCTAAAACCAACTACTTTTTCTTTCAGTTTCACACCGTCTTTCCGAGCTAATCTATCCGCAAAAAGTCCCGCACAGAAAACCATCTTTCGTGCTTTAATTGTTCCTTTATTCGTAATAATGGATGATTCTTCTTGTCCTCTTTGAATGTCTGTTACTTCATGTTGTAAAAATAATTTACTTTCCGGCTGAAGCGACAATGCAATTTCGACCATCTTAGCCGTTGCGCCTCTAAAATCAATAATTCCCGTACAAGGAACCAATAAACCGGCAACACCTTCACAATACGGTTCAATTTCCTTAATTTGTGCAGCGGTAATTTTTTGTAATCCTTCGATTTTATTCTCCAAACCTGTTTGGTAAATCTTTTCCATTTGAGCCAATTCAGATTCTTTCGTTGCCACGACGACTTTACCACAAACATCGTGAGCGATATGATGTTCTTTCGCAAAAGCTACCAATTCATGACGTCCTTGAATACAATTTTTTGCCTTATAAGAACCTGGTTTATAATACAATCCAGAATGTATCACACCTGAATTATGTCCTGTTTGATGATCTGCTACTAATGCTTCTTTTTCAATTAGAGCGATAGTCTTATTCGGAAAACGTGTTTGTAATTTGTAAAATGTCGCTGCGCCAACGATACCTCCTCCAATAATTGCTATGTCGTATGTCATGTAACTAATTTTAAATTCTCAAATAGTATTTTGTTCCATTGAGATGGCTTTTTCTTCTATTTTTCGAACTGCAAAATAAAAGAAAAATAAACTGATTAATATAAAAATGTGACTAAAATCTTCTCGGTTAAAATAAAGGGAAATATCTATTTTAAATAAGAAACTCATGGCGCCCATAAAACTGATGACGACTCCATAAATGAATAATTTCAAGTGTTTTTCTCCTTTTTTAATGAGGGAAATGCTAATTCCAATACAATAGATAATATAGGTCAATGCTGAATCAAGTATTACAAAAAGGAAGGAAACAAGGCTAATCGCTAAAATACTATTGAGTAGCATTTTAAAATTTAGAAACAATGTTAAATAACGACTGGCTTTTGATTTTACCATCAACGCGACCATTCCTTTTCCTGCAAAATATCCCGCTATAATTCCTCCAATCCAATGTGGCATCTTTCCATAAATACCTGTGTAATAATATAATGAATGTGCTAATCCTGCGAAAAGTGAAGTAATCGAAAATACTAGAAAAAAATACCGCCAATTGATTACACTTTCGTTGACTGGTTTTAATTTCAGAAACCAAAATAAACACAAAATAGCCACTAACCAATTATACAGCAATGCAATTGGTTCTTGCAAATGAAGTCCAAGAAAATCATAATGAATTACTTCAAATTCTCTCATTCCGCAAATGTAATCGTTTTCCTTCATTTGTCTCTCATTTTTCTTCACAGTAAACTGTTTGTTAATTTTAAAAAGAATGGTGCTTTTGGGTAATAATTACCTTACTTTCGTGTCAAAATCAAAAAATTGAAAATTCTTTCCAAACATATTGAAAATGCCGTTGAACAATTGTCTGGTTTACCAAGTGTTGGAAAAAGAACGGCGCTTCGATTGGCTTTGCATCTATTAAAAAAAGACGAGCAAGAAATACAACGGTTCGCTCAATCATTCATTCTAATGAAGGAGAACATTCTTTTTTGCCAGTCGTGTGGAAATATATCGGATCATATTCAATGCGAGATTTGTGCTAATCCTTTGAGAGATCATGACACTATTTGTATTGTAGAAGATATTCGAGACGTCATGGCAATTGAAGACACCAATTCATACAAAGGAATTTACCATGTTTTGGGCGGTGTTATTTCACCCATGGACGGTATTGGGCCAAGTGATTTGAATATTTCATCTTTAATTGACAAACTACAAAAAGGAGAAACGAAAGAAATTATTTTTGCCTTAAACGCCACCATGGAAGGCGATACAACCAGTTTTTATCTTTATAAAAAGATAGCCTCTTTTGATGTTTTCGTCAGTACCATATCACGAGGAGTTAGTGTCGGAACCGAATTACAATACGCAGACGAGTTGACGTTGGGAAGTTCTATTACGTGTCGTACACCTTTTAAAGTAACTGTTTGATTTACAAATTATTCACGAATTAAATTACTAATCATGCGCATCTTATTTGGAATTATTTTTACCCCTATTTTCTATTTATTTTTCATTTTTTCGCTGCTTATTTTTCATCCAATTCAATGGCTTTCGTTAAAATTGGGAGGTTATAATGCCCATAAAAAGAGTGTAGATGCGTTGAATTTCTTTCTTCATTATTCTTTATTGTTGACGTTCAATTGGGTGCGCTTGAAAAATGATAAAAAGATTCCTACCGATCGTCCGATTTTATTCATTTCGAATCACCAATCGACCTTTGATATTCCAGGTTTGATTTATTACTTCAGAAAACATCATGGGAAGTTTGTGTCAAAAATTGAACTTTCGAAGGCTCGCATTCCAAGTATTTCGTTTAATCTTATTCATGGTGGTGCCGCTAATATCGACCGTAAAAACCCCGAGCAATCGAAACGAGAAATAAAAAAATTAGCCGATAATATGTCTAATAAGAATTGGTCTGCTTTTATTTTTCCTGAAGGAACGCGTACGAAAGACGGTAAGATGAAGCCATTCAAAACAGGAGGAATCGAAACATTCATTCAGTTGGTACCGAACTTATTAATTGTTCCTGTTGCCATTTCTGGATCGTATGCACTTGCTCGAAAAGGCACCTTTCCTTTATTGCCATTTCATTGTATCACCTGGGAAGTGCTTGAACCTATAGAACCTAAGAATAAGCCTATCAAAGAAGTTGTTATAGAATTAGAAACAGCTATTAAAAATGGTGTTAATAAATGACCTCAAAGAAGAAAATCTATCTTTTAGGATTAGTTACATTACTCGTTTTTCCGTTACCAACTGTTATTTACAAACTATTTTGGGAAGATAAATCACTGATTGATATATTGGAACTCAGTAGCTTTTCAACGCTACATATTTTTAATGGTTTAGCTCTAGGAATTGCCTATGCAATGCTGTCTACTTATTTATTAAAAAAGTCTGTGTTTAAAAGTGAGTTCAAAAAGCAGCAAGAATTACTCAACCAACTTGACTTGAATGCATGGGATGCCATTTTTCTCTCAATTTGTGCTGGAGTAGGTGAAGAACTTCTGTTCAGAGCAGGAATTCAACTTATATTAGGACCTATTGTTACCACACTTGTATTTATTGCAATACACGGATACTACCATCCAAAGAATTGGCGACTGTCGTTATATGGCCTTTTGTTAACGCCTTTTATCCTCTTAATAGCCTATGGATATGAGTATTATGGTTTATGGTTTGCTATCGCTGCTCACTTTTCTTACGACTGGGTTTTGTTCAACGACTCCCAGCTTAAAAAAGTGGAATCGCTCTAATTTTGACATTTTGAAACCTTTTTCTTATAACTACGTTTCAGTTAGCTATATACATTACCAAAAATGAACTTTTTCCCCAAAATAGCAATAGTACTTTGCTCATTTTTCATTATTTCAACGGCATACAGTCAGGAAGAAAACGAAAAAAATTCCGAAAATATAAAGTTAGAGACTTCTATTCCGAAGCTACTAAAGATAAACAATGATTACCTCATGAATGAAGTGTATGATAAATCTATCGCTTCTGGAAAACGTTTAGTAGAATTAGAACCTGAAAATGCTAATTTTAATTTTAGATATGGCTTAGCACTTAATCAGACGACTAGTAAGTTAGAAGAACCATTAGAATTTCTGAAGAAAGCAGTGAAGAATACCACTATCAAGGTTGACATGTTTAATCCAAAAGAGAAAAGAGCGCCTATTGATGCGATTTTCTACTACGCGATCGCCCTTCACAGAAATGGTGAAGTTGATGAAGCAATTGATTTATATAAAGATTTCATACTTCAAGCAGGAGAAAAACATCCATTTTATGGACAAGCACAATTAAGCTTAAAGCAAGCGAATAACGCAAAAGTGATTGGTTACGATGAAAGCATCAAGTCGTTAGAACCGTTAGACAAAACAATCAATACAGAAAGTGGGGAATTTGCGCCCATTATTTCATTCGATGGCAGTACACTATACTTTACTTCTAGCAGGTATTGGAAAGAGAAAAACAAAGAAAATACGATAGATAAGAACACTGGAGATTATTATGAGGATATTTACTCTAGCTACTATGAGAATGGAAATTGGCAGGCTCCAAGTCGTTTAAATTTTTGTTCTCCAACTGAAAACGAAGCGAGCGTTTCAATTAGTGTTGACGAAAGAAGGATATATCTCTACAGCACTAAAACAGGAAATGGAGATATCTATTATATAGATTATAAAGATGGTCAATTTAATGACATTAAACTTTTAGAAAACAAAGAAGTTAACAACGATAATTGGCAGCCTCACTACTTTGTATCGGTAGACAATAAGATGGCATTTTTCTCTTCAGAAGATGAAAAGGATGGTTATGGCGGATTGGATATCTATATGATTAAAAGAGGAAAAGATGGAGCGTGGAGTTCTCCAGTAAACTTAGGTCCAGAAATTAATAGTAAATATGACGAAGACGCTCCATTTCTCACTTTTGATGGTAAGTACTTATACTTTTCTTCTAATGGTGAAAAATCAATTGGAGGATATGATATTTTCCGAGCAGAATTGAAAGATGGAAAGTTTACAAATGTTGAAAATGTTGGATTACCGATAAATTCCACGTATGACGATTTGTATTACACCGTAACTACTGACGGTATGAATGCATTGATATCTTCTTTTAGAAAAGGAGGAGAAGGTAATATGGACATCTATCAAATCGTTTATAACGAAAGAAACTCTGTTGCTTCGGCATTAAAAGGTAGAATTTACATGATGGATGGTTCTGCAATTATCCCTGAAAATATTGAAATAAAATTAAAATGTTTGAATTGTGAAGATGAGGAAATCACATCATTACTTCCTAGAGTAAGAGATGGATTATTCTTAGCAAATTTAAAGAAATGTAAAGAATATGAAATTCAATATGTTAATTCATTAACAAAAGCTGAGATTGCTGTTCAAAAACTGAACACGACATGTGAGGAGAAATATGAAGAAATCGAAAAAGAGTTAGGTATTGAATTGGATGGTGATAAAATTGTAGCTAGTAAAATCTATGCTTTCAAAGGCTCTATTTTTGATAAAGAGACCAATAAAGGATTGGACAATGTTACTATTGAAATTCAAGATGAAAAAGGAAGATCGGTGTTTTCTTTAACTTCTAAAGATGATGGAACGTTTACTACAAATGACTTGAATAATGTTAAATTTAATTCAAATTACACGTATAAAATCATCATTAGTAAACCAGATTACATTACAATTTTAAAAGAATTTACATTTAAAACTGAATACGAGCACTATATAAATATTGACCCAATTGGTATCGAAAAATCTCAAATTGGTAAGAATTTAGGAAATGTCATTGTATTGAACACCATTTACTATGACTTAAACAGTTCTTACCTCAGAAAAGATGCGAAGTTGGAATTAAATAAGATTGTGGAATCAATGAATCTAAATCCTAACATTGTTATCGAATTGCGCTCTCATACTGACTGTCGTGAAGATGTAGAATATAATCAATGGTTGTCTGACCGTAGAGCAGTAAGAGCAGCAGACTATATTAAAAAGCGTATTAAAAACGGAGAAAGTAGAATCTCTGGAAAAGGTTATGGTGAATCTGAACTTCTAAACAACTGTGGTTGTGATGTAGAAGACACATCAGGTTGCTCAGAAGAGCAACATCAAATGAACAGAAGAACAGAGTTTATCATTATTCAGAAATAAATTGTTTACTAAAGTAAAAAAACCGCTTTCAAGAAATTGTTAGCGGTTTTTTAGTTTCTATAATTCTCTCTAAACGTTTAGGCGAAAGTGAGGATTAGTGATAGTATTTCAGAGGAAACTGTGTTAAATTTTTGGAAGGTGAATATTTTTTAAATAAATTAGTCAAAATTCCTTAATTTATTTACTATGAAAATAATTCAAAAGCAATCGAATATTATTTCGAAATTAGCTAAAGTCATTTCTATCTTTGCTCTTTTATCAGGTTTTAACACAGTCTTTTCTCAGTCGAACACACTTCCTCCAAATGGAAATGTCGGTATTGGTACTACCTCCCCAACGAGTAAGTTACAAGTGAATGGAAATGCGATGATTGATTCTACATTGACAGTAAAAGATTCGATTGTTATTCAGAAAGCAGCAAGAGTCAAAGATGTTTTAACAGTAGATGGAGATGTAATTATTAAATCCAATGCGTTAATCAAAAAAGACTTTAAAGTAAATGGAAATTCTATTCTAAAGGGAGATGTAATTATTAAAGAAGGTGATTTAAAAATAAAATCAATTGCTGACACAAACTTGTTAGGAAATGGAATTTTAATGATTAATAGCAATGGAAAAGTGGTAAATGGAGGATCGGCTTTACATATTTTATATGACTATCCCACCTTACCGGGAAATATTGACTGTGAAGTTTTACAAGGTTTTGATCTCCCTCAATGGGAAAGAGCTTCTGAACAAATGTTCTTACTAAACAATCCATGTCTCGCTGATGTTAAATTGGGTGTTGGAATAAAACCGACAGCTAAATTTCATATTTTGGCGAATAAAAATTCAACCACATTACCTATTCTTGTTGAAAAAACAACCGGAACTGGTCAAACACCCTATAAATTACTTCAGCTAGATAACTACGGCTTACTCTATGCTCGCGAGGTAAAGGTGAATTTAGACTCTTGGCCAGATTATGTTTTTCATAAAGAATATAAACTAATGTCTTTGAATGACGTAGAAACATTTATTGCTCAAAATGGTCATCTTCCAAACGTTCCAAAAGCAGAAACTGTTGAAACAAGCGGTTTGAATCTTGGCGAAATGAACAAATTATTGATGGAAAAAGTGGAAGAATTGACTTTGTATCTAATTCAACAACAGAAATTGCTAGAAGAACAACAAAAGCTGATGGAAGAACAGCAAAAGCGTATTGAAGTATTGGAAACTAAAAACCAATAATCATGAAACATTTTTTTATAGTTTTCTTTTTAGGTTGTTCTGTTTATTGTAACGGACAATCTGATACGCTCACTTTTACAAGTAGAAGAGGTGTAGCAAATACTGTTTATGGTTTACTCTCCAACAACCTATATGGAGTTTCCCTCATTGACCGCTCTCTATCTGATGATACACTATTAATTCAGCAGATACAAGGAAATTATTCCAGTATCGGAAGTGCTTGGTCTTGGTTACATGCTTACACAGATATAGCTGTTAGTTATTTGAATGAAAATCAATTGTTTTCAGATAGCGTATTAATTGAAAAATTAACGGATAGTTATGAGTACATAGATCGTTATATGGACGATGATATCGCTATCCATCCCTTTGGACTACTTTTACATCGGACAAGTAAAATTGAAGACAGTCTTTATTTGGCGAATGAAGGTTTTTCTAATTTTGATAATCAATTAAAATTAAATCCAACTATTAATGAACAGAACATTTATCGAGATGTCTTTATAAAAGAAGTAGCATTACTAAAAATTAATGAAGATGATAGACACGAAAGCGGAGCTATTATTTACAACCCGTATTTTATTTCTGTCAGTCCTGATATTCGTTTAATTTCAATTATGATTGATGTTGGAAATGGGTTTGAAAATTTTTCATCAAGAGATTCGGTAGTATATTATCAAATTATCAAGGAAAAACAAATAGGGAAAGTTGCCACTTCCTATATGTATCACGGACAACTATTTGAAGATACCTTACAATTCTATATTACTACTGGTGAAAATAAAACTTTAAACAGAAATAAAAGTAAAACCAAAAGATGGGATATTACCGACATACCCTATCCAAGTAATTCTCAGCAGGATTTAAAATATGCTGTTTTGTACGGTTGTGGAAATGGTGAGAAAATTAGAAGACCGATTATTTTCTCGCCTCCATACCGTCCGAATATTCAGATTGGAGTTAGTCTTAACGATTATTTCGATCAGTTTAATTTTGCTTCTCTTTTCACTATGCTGTCACAAATGGGGTATGATGTAATCTTTATAAAAGAAACACCAGGAAACAGAGGAATTGACCACGCAGGAAATATTTTAGCAGGATTTATTAAATACATCAACGTACAGAAAAAAATAAATTATCCGAATGAGGATTGGGAGAATGTCGTGGTTGGATTCAGTGCGGGTGGGCAACATTGGCGATGGGCATTAAAAATTTTGGAAAAACAACATATGGATTGGGGGACACCTCATCATCACACACGTTTGTATATTCCATTTGACTCTCCACATTGGGGAGCTAATGTACCGATGTTTGCACAATCTGTTTTTAAAGATTTTACACAGACTGGAAATATTCCAGCAGCGTTGGCATACAACGCACTGAAAGATGCTGCTTCCAAAGATATGCTGATGAATCATATTATTGGTAGTAATATTACACTCAGTGGAAATAATGATTTTTATATTACTCCAGCACCAACTTCTGAAAAAATAGCTATTGACAACCAGATGATGAATGATTTTAATCATCAATTTACACCTTTGAATGACTTACGCAGAAGTTTCCCTTCCTTTACTCGAAATGTAGCTATCTCTACAGGAAATAATACAAAAGATTATGAAACTGAATACACATTAAATCCAGGTATGCAGCTCTTTTCTCAGAATTTTCTTATGCCCACTATTTGGGGAATAAAACATATTTATAGAGAAATTGATGCTTCTTGGTACTTATCTGCTTCCACTGTATTGTATAGAAAAGATATACGTTTAATCGCACTTGTTATTCCCGTTATCACTCAGCATCATTACTTGACCGATTTAGCTTATGAATGGGATGAAGCTCAAGGAGGGCATAAAGATGATTTCTTTGATAACCTTGGTTATAGTCCAATTGCGATTATGCGCTGGGGTGCTTGGGGATTGGGAACAAAAAATTATGCTAAACACATGTCGTTTTTACCTATGGTATCAGCTCTGGCTATTAACCCACAGATTTGGAAGAACAATAATTTATATTTTAATTTAAAAAACGAAGGATTAATGTTTAATAAGTTTGATATCCAGAACAATCCGCCTTCAAACACATTTGGTTATCCCAATCTCGCTCATCCAAACAATCATTTCAATATCACTCCTTTTGAAGCCGTGTACTGTGATCAGCAGACGTATGAACATATAAAAATGCAAGCATCAGTTGATAATCAACATGATCATCTAAATGCTATTTATTTAGCCTATACGCGCGATTTTATTCTGGACGAAGTAGAGGCAAGCACCGTTTATTTACAGAATAAGGTGATTGGGAAAAATCATATTCAATGGGATCCTAATTATCGCTATAAAGCGTGGTATAAAGCGACTGATAAGATTGTGATTGGAAGTTCGGTTACACCAAAAACAGATGTTGGCCCCTATATCATTGAGAAGACAGGAGACATTACTGTCTATGCGTGCAATGAAGTTGTATTAAGTCCTGGTTTTTATGCACAGAATGGTGCCAGTTTTCACGCCTTTATCCGTTGTGATGGTTGCGGGAGGCAGGAAATATCTGACAATAATAGTAATGGAAAACAATCCATGTTTCAGAACAACACGGAAACGTCCTATAATGAAAGTAATTTAGGTTCAATACAACCTGACAAACTACGCTTTAAAGTTTATCCAAATCCCTCGTCTCAGGAGTTCACCATCGAATTTCCTCAGGGAGAAGGAGAAATTAATATTGTGGATTTGAATGGAAAAATAATACATACAGAACATGTTATAAGAGAAAGGATGATAATAAATCTACCGAAAGGAGTTTACATCTTAAAATGGGAAAATAATAAAGAAGTACAAACTCAAAAAATTATCGCTTTATGAGAAAATTACTACTAATATTATTCATCAGCCTATCACTCTTTTCTTGCTCTAAAGAAAGAACCATTCATATTACAGCGAAAAATGCGGTAACAGGAGCACCTTATCCTGGTTTAAAGTACGAAGTAATCCGAGAACATGGAAAAACGTGGGAAGAAAAGTACATTACAGTAGCTTCGGGAACTTTAAATGAAAATGGAGAAATTTTCATAACTAAACAACTCCCCAATAATGATGCTTATACAATCAGAGTTGAAGAACCTGCCAACACGTGTTATAATAAAAATATCAGTTTACATTTTGGTGGTGAATCCAATTTTGAAGCTCCGTTTGAATTTGCAGAGTGTGCGTATTTGACTATATCTGTTAATAATATAAACTGTCAAGGTCCCACAGATAAAATTATTTTTGATATGCAACCCAAATATATAGAAGATTATAACAATATCTTACCAACAGAAAAAACAGGATGTTATACTAATACTTTTAATAGAGTCGGAAGTACCTTATGGACCATGGGAAGCAACATGGGAAGTTACTCGAAATAATTCAACAATACATTATGATACAACATTCTTTATGGCTATTGGAGAACATTATCATTTAGTTATTAATTATTAATCTCATTATGAAAAATTTAATTTTAATACTATTCATTAGTCTCTCACTCTTCTCTTGTTCTAAAGAAAGAACCATTCATATTACAGCTAAAAATGCCGTTACTGGTGCACCTTATGCAGGATTAAAGTACGAAGTAATCCGAGAACATGGAAAAACATGGGAAGAAAAGTACATTACAGTTGCTTCTGGAACTTTAAATGAAAATGGCGAAGTTTTTATAACCAAACGATTACCTGTTAATGATGCGTATACAATAAGAGTTGAAGAACCTGCTAACACTTGTTACACCAAAAACATCAGTCTACATTTTGGTGGAGAATCTAATTTTGAAGCTCCGTTTGAATTTGCAGAATGTGCGTATTTGAAATTTAGATACCACAACGAAGCGTGTCAAAATAGTGATGACCACATAGAAGTAACAAGGTATACTATATTAGGCGATTATGTTGGTTTTAACAACCCCGCAATTTATGATGGATGCACAGATTACACAATGAATGAATATACTCAAGTTCCAGAAGGAAAATGGTTTTTTAAATGGAGTGTAACAAAGAATAACCAAACAACAGATTACTATGATACAATTTATTTGAATCCTGGTGAGTATAAGTATTATGAATTTAATTATTAATCACTTATATGAGAAAGTTACTACTAATATTGATTATTAATTAGAGATTTTGAAACATTCAATTAAACATATATCGCTGTTTGCACTCATTTTGATGATAGCTTTTGCCTGCACCAAAATCGGTAGAAACATAACCGTAAAAGGTCGTGTTTTAAATCCTATAACTGGTCAAGGATATGAAGGGGCAACGATTGAGTTAATAAAAAGTGAGAATTTGCAATATAATGGTGGGTATAAAGAAGTTAAACACACCATGACTGATGAAAATGGCAATTTTGAAATTAGTGCAACTCGACTAGGACCTGTTTGGATTCAAGCACAAACGGGAGGCTATAAATTAGGTTTTAACTACGAAGGACACTATTATTCTATGTTAAAAGTCGATAAAGGAAAAGTAATGCACGTCGATTATCATTTAGTTCCGTATGGGGAATATCGTATTAAAATCAACAACATCAATTGCCAAGGAGCAAATGATACACTAATTATTAACAAAACTAATCAAGCCAATTCCTTTCTAGATGTTGATTGGGTTTTAACAGGGTGTGATGGATATACAACATCATGGGATAAGGTTCCAATGGGTACAATTCATACAAAATACACGGTAATAAGAAACGGTATTTCAAATAGCTTTGTAGAAGATTTCGAGGTACTTCCAAATCAACAAAATGAACAAATAATTAATTATTAGTAGGAATAATAACGAACTATTTCACAAAAAAATCATCATACAATGAAAAAGTTACTTTTAAATAAAGCATGGATTGTGATAGTTTTAATCACACTTGCATCCTGCACCAAAATCGGTAGAAACATAACCGTAAAGGGAAAAGTGATAAATCCTATAACGGGTCAAGGCATTTCGGGAGTAGAAATAAAACTATTAAGAAGCCAAAACCTTCAATATAATGGAGGTTACAAAGCGATAAAAAAAGTTATCTCTGATGAAAATGGCAACTTTGAAATTAATGCCATGCGATTAGGTCCTATCTATTTAATTCCAGGAGAAATAGGACAAAATTATTCACTAGGTTTTAACTACGAAGGACACTATTATTCTATGAAAAAAGTCGATAAAGGAAAAGTAATGCATGTCGATTATCATTTGGTGCCGTATGGGGAAATAAAAATAAATATTCATAATGTAAATTGTAGTGGAGCTAATGATACAATGTATTTTAGACATAAATGGCTCTTAGAAGATGATGGTATTGATATTTGGTCAACTCCTAGAGTTGGATGTTATTCATTTAATAGTACTGATCCATATAAACTTCCGATGGGAACTTACTTCTATGAAACAAAAGTAATTCGTTCAGGTGTTACAAATTACGTATATGACACCGTCACTATTAATGAAACAGGAGTCGTAACGCTAAACATTGATTATTAATTAGAGATTTTGAAACATTCAATTAGACATATATCTTCGGTAGCACTCATTTTGATGATAGTTTTTGCCTGCACCAAAATCGGCAAAAACATAACCGTAAAGGGACGTGTTTTAAATCCTATAACGGGAGAGGCTCATGAAGGGATAGAAATACGATTGCTTAGAAATAGGAATTTAGAATACAATGGAGGATACAAAACTATTAAATCAACAACGACAGATGAAAATGGGTATTTTGAATTAAACGCTGGACGAATGGGACCAATTTGGCTTTCTACCAATATAGTAAATTATCAAGAACTTTATAGTTTAGGTTGGGACTACAAAGGACAATATTATTCTATGTTAAAAGTCGATAAAGGAAAAGTAATGCACGTCGATTATCATTTGGTGCCGTATGGGGAATTGCAAATTAATATTAAAAATACAAGCTGTTTCGATCAAAACGATAAATTAAGTATTTTTAGAACTCATTCTATTTCTGGGTTTTATGATAACGTACCTAACCCTGCAATATATACTGGTTGTATTGATCAACAAGGGAATTTAAATCAAGCACCAATGGGCTGGTATAAATATAATGGAACGGTTACTAAAAACGGAGTCGAAACAACAATAAGAGATAGTATTTTTTTAGATGCTGGAACGACAAAAATTTGGAATATTTATTATTAGAAAAAATTGATACATTCAATTAGACATATATCTTCGATAGCACTCATTTTAATGATAGCTTTTGCCTGCACCAAAATCGGTAAAAACATAACCGTAAAAGGACGTGTTTTAAATCCTATAACGGGAGTTGGCTCTTGAAGGGAAGTCACGGACACAAAGGAGTCAAGGATTTTATCTTTGGAAAAACCTTCAACAAAGTGAGACACTTGGTGGATATTCCTGTTTTTATCGCACAGTGATAAATTAATAGGACCTGTTTATTAATTTTGAAGATCAGTCATTTATAGTTAATTTGCAAAATTCAAGTGCAAGGATATCTCACAAAATTCGTTCAAAGTTATGCACTTGTGTTAAATTTTTAAGCTTATTTTCTTGTGGATTATCATAAACAATTGAAGATTCTAATCTCAACGACGGATTAGGATGTCGCAACTTGTTCCGATGAAGAATCGGAATTGATTTTTTCACCGGGACCCAAACTCACGGTGACGAGATTTATCCTTAAAACTTCGGCACTACCGCTTCTCGTTTTTACGTCTTCAAAAGCTGTGCTTTTTCTCTTTTTGACGGACAAAAAGTAAAAGAAAGATAAAAATTGAATTTTTAAACTGCAATGTAAAATATCAGTTAGCTAGAAATTGAATAATACACTTTTTTAGCAAACCCTAAATAAATCAATCCAATTTAAAATTAGATGTTCTGTGGAATGTTATCGCTGGATAATCTTGTTCCGCCATCTGTAATAAGAAAGGTGTTTCTGCTAAAAAGACCCAATTTTCATCTTTGTCTTTCGCTATATTTCCTGTCTTGGTTTGAAGGAATTTATCCAATTGCACCTCATCATCAGATGTAATCCACGTGGCTAAATGATAGCTTTTCGGAGAAAAACGACAGTTTGCCCCATATTCATTGGTCAAACGGTACTGAATCACTTCAAACTGTAACTGCCCGACTGTTCCAACAATTCGTCGATTTCCTGGTTGCTGCACAAATAATTGCGCGACACCTTCATCTGTTAATTGTTTGATTCCTTTTTCCAATTGTTTCGATTTCATCGGATCAAGGTTTTCTAATTCCATAAATATTTCTGGAGAGAAGCTCGGAATTCCTTTAAACATAAATTTTTCGCCTTCCGTTAATGTATCTCCAATTTTGAAATTTCCTGTGTCATATAAACCAATAACGTCTCCAGGAAAAGCTTCGTCTATAACTGTTTTGTCTTGTGCTAAGAAAGACGTTGGATTCGCAAATTTGAATCGCTTACCGATTCTAACGTGTTCGTAAAACGTATTTCGTTCAAACTTCCCCGAAACGATACGTAAAAAAGCAATTCTATCTCTATGCTTCGGATCTAAGTTAGCGTGAATTTTAAAAACAAATCCTGAGAATTTATTATCTTCTGGTTCGATAAAACGCGCATCCGATTCTCGACCTCTTGGTGAAGGCGATATTTCAATAAAGGTATCCAATAATTCTTGTACACCGAAATTATTCACTGCTGAACCAAAAAACAAAGGGGCTGTTATTCCTTTTAGATATTGATCTTTATCAAACGCATCATAAACACCTGTTACCGTTTCTACTTCTTCTCGTAATTCATTGGCCGGATTTTCTCCGATAATTTCATCTAATTGAGGATCTGCTAAATCAGTAATAGAAACAATGTCTTTTGATATTTTCGTTTTATTCGCTTGAAATAAATTCAAATGCTTTTTATGAATGTTATACACACCTTTGAAACGGTCACCCATTCCAATCGGCCATGTTAAAGGACACACTTGAATATTTAATTTCTCTTCTAATTCGTCTAATAAAGTGAAAGCGTCCTTCCCTTCCCTATCCATTTTATTGACAAAAATAATCACCGGCGTATTACGCATACGACACACTTCCATCAATTTTTCCGTTTGAGATTCCACACCATTTGCACAGTCGATAACAAGAATAACGCTATCCACAGCCGTCAAGGTACGATAGGTATCTTCGGCGAAATCCTTGTGTCCAGGAGTATCGAGAATGTTGATTTGTTTTCCACCATATTCAAACGCCATCACAGAGGTAGCAACGGATATACCTCTTTGCTTTTCAATTTCCATGAAGTCAGAAGTGGCTGCTTTCTTGATTTTGTTGTTTTTTACTGCTCCAGCCGATTGAATAGCACCTCCGAATAGCAATAATTTTTCTGTCAATGTAGTTTTTCCCGCGTCAGGGTGTGCTATAATGCCAAATGTTCTTCTTTTTTCTATTGCCTCGGAATGCTTCATCTCTCAAAATTTGAACACAAAGATAGTGTGATTTTAATAAAAATCGATGAATTATTCAGGAAGATAAGCGTGAATATTATTTTATGTGCTCGTATTTAGTGATTATAGTATATGTCGAACGAAAAACCCAGACTCAACGATGGATTAGGATGTCGTAACCTGTTCCGATGTAGAATCGGAATTGATTTTTTCGTCTGAACCCATACGACGACCACAAAGTAGCACCGAAGGTAAATTGCTGTAGTAAAAATAACTGTTTGAGCGATAGCGAGTTTTATTTTTACAAGCAATAAGGAAGATTTGGGTGACGGAAAAGATCACGACGATGTCCCGACGGTACCGTCGGTATTTTGACGGACAAAAAGTAAAAGAAAAATAAAGAATTGATATTTCAAGTATCGCTACAAATTGTGGCTCAGCACATTAAAATAATCTCTTGAAATACAAATGGTAAACGTAGAGAAATCCGCTTTTATTCTAACTCAATCTTTCTAGTAAGGGTAAATGATTTGCACACTTCTCTCACTTCTTGTTGAATGGTTATACTGGTGTCTTTTTTAGAAATTTGAAATTCTGGATTTAACTCATCCAGTTCAATCGTACTATTTATCTTATACGTTACTTCTAATCCTCCCTTTGAGTTATCAAACAATTTGACTTTTCGATTATTCATTACGACGGCGTCAAAACCTGGTGTGATAGGTAATTCATCTGCAAAATTTCGCCATTTTTGATAGTCTGAAACAATGGCGAAAACTTCTCTTTCAATAAACTCTTTCGTATCTGGATTCATATCTAATTGGATGGGACTTCCAACTGGACTCTTCTTTGTAATCGTCATTAGAAAGGTAGAAGCAGCAATAAACGAACCGTATAAATTAGGATGTTTTTCATCTTCCATATATAAATTTAGACTCTTCATTTTTTTACGAACATCTTGCCAAACAAAGCCAACAGGAGCAACAACGGTGTTGAAATCACGTGCCATCCACATGTAATTGTCTTTTACCATGTTTTGCATTTTATCGTAGGTGTCAATTGGTTCCCAGTTTTTATTTCCAGTGCTATACGCCCACGTCATATACAAAGCGATTTTCGTACAGGAATTATTTGTTCTCACACTATCAATTAACTGGCTCAAATACATCTTTGATTTCTTCTCAATATCAGTTTTTGGTGTGGCAAATTCATTACTATGCCCTTGAATGACAACATAGGTCCAATTTCTCGAACGAATTTTCTCATACGTTTCTTTTCGTGAAGCATGATATTGTAGATTTTTCCCACCATGCACAACCGTATCGACATAAGCATTTACACCCTCTTCTTTGGCCATTTTTTGAAACATAAAAGGCATGTCATTCATAAATGTATAACTATTGCCAATGAATAAAACGGAGATGTTTTCTTGGATTGTTTGCTGTGCCATTATTCCAGAATAAAAAAACAGAGATATGATAAAAAGAATTCTTAACTTCATACTTTTAAATTTGTAATTACTAATCAAATTACGTGCTAAATTATATGCGAAATTATCGTTTTTTTTCTTTACTTGCTTTTTTTTTAATCGCAAATAATTTTTCAACCACCTCAGCTCAGTTTCAGTTTGATTTTCAAAACAATATACCTGTCATTAAAGAGGGCGAATTATATGAAAAAGCATTTTTTGGAGGCGTAAATAATCCACAATTTTCGACGATTGATTTTGATTTTGATGGTGACGATGATTTATTTATTTTTGACCGTTCTTCTAATCAAGTTTTGTTGTTCGAAAACATCCTTGAAAATGGTGTTCGCACCTACCAATATGTGTACAATGGAAAAAAATACTTCCCTGCTAATTTGAATTATCGTGTAGCCTTAGTGGATTACGATGGTGATGGTAAAAAAGATTTATTTGCTGCTGCCACTGGTGGAACGAAAGTTTATCGAAATACGGGAACAGTACAAAATGGTCTTTCATGGGAATTGATCTCTCCATTATTGATGTCTAGCTATTTTCATGATATTTCAAATTTATACATTAGCACAACAGACATTCCAGCGTATGTAGACGTTGATAACGATGGTGATATCGATATTTTGACGTATCACATTAGTGGACAACGCATGGAATATCATCAAAATCAAAGTATGGAATTATACGGTATTCCTGATTCATTGATTTTTGAATTGAAAAATGAATGTTGGGGAAAATTTAAAGAGGGAGCGCATACTTTTGAAATTGTACTAAGTCCAAACGAAGCACCTTGTGATGGAAACACAGGTGTTGTCGATCCAAAATCAGGAGAATTTAGACATTCTGGTGGAACAGTTCTAGCATTGGATTATGACAACAATGGCGTCAAGGATTTAATTCTAGGAAATATCTCTTACCGTAATCTCAATTTGTTAATCAACGGTGGAACAGCTGTAAATACCAATTCAGCCATGATGAGTCAAGATATTTTATTTCCCAGCAATTCTAAGCGAGTTAACGTATTGAGTTTTGCAGCTAGCTTTTACGAAGATGTCGATTTTGATGGCGTTAAAGATTTAATTGCAACACCAAACGACAAGAATAATTCCAACAACAAAGAGAGTGTCTGGTTTTACAAAAACATTGGAACGGATACTCAGCCAGAATTTTCGTTCGTCACAACTAACTTTATTCAAAATGAAGGTATTGATGTTGGAATGGGATCTGTACCTATTGTGACAGATATCAACAAAGATGGATTACTTGATTTAGTCGTTGGGAATTACTTTGAAATGAATGCAGATAGTGTCAAAAAAAGCACTTTGTATTTATTCGAAAATCAAGGAACAACGACAACTCCGAAATTGGTTTTAACGGATACTAATTTTTTAGATCTTCCTTCGCTAAATGTCGGTTTACGTGCTATCCCTTCTTTTGGAGACCTCAACAATGATGGAGAAAAAGACGTTGTCATAGGAAATGACAATGGTAAGCTTTACATTTTAATAGCCAATTCCAATCAAATATTTGCGCCTATCATTTTGTTAGTAGACAATACTGGAACAGCTATAAAATGTGAAGGTGGCGCTACTCCTCAATTAGTTGATTTAAACGAAGATGGATTGTTGGATTTACTCATTGGAACTAAAAATGGAAAAATATGGCACTATGAAAATACAGGAACTCCAAGTGATTATCAATTTACACTGGTGACCAAAACCTTTGGAAATGTAAATGTTTCGGAGAATTATATTGGCTACGCAACGCCGCATTTATTTCAAAATAACGATGAGTGGTTTTTATTATGCGGAAGTTCCAACGGAAAACTACATTTCTATAAAAACATCGTCGTTAACAATCAATTACAGACGACTTTTGAAACTATCAGTGATGATTATTTATGGATTGACACGCGTGGTTACAGCGCACCATTTATTGCAGACATAGACAATGACGGTCGCTTCAACTTATTTATGGGAATGGAATTGGGCGGTTTATGGCATTTTGAACACAATCCTGACATTATAGTCGGTATAAACGAAATTGAAAACCTAGAAAATAAATTTGTCATTTATCCGAATCCTTCCAACGGAACCTTCTACATCGATAATGAATCCAATGATGAAATTAAATCCATTCAAATTGTGGATATCAATGGAAAAGTCATGGAGCTCGTATGGAAGAACAAAATGATTCAACTTACCAATGCAACGCAAGGAATTTACCTCGTTAAAATAATGACCGACAAACATCCTGAAGGAATTGTAAAACGCATTTTTGTAAAGTAACACTACTCATGCAGCAATTTAAAGTTAACTATCATAGGGCATAAAATCGTATCTTTGTAACTTCTGAAATTTAAATCCATTAGATATGAGCTTTGAAAAAGAACTGACCGAAAGAAGTGGCGCAACATGTGAATTGTGCGGATCAACTGATAATTTAACGTCTTTTGAGGTAACACCTCCACGCAATAATAATGCGAACGATTATATATTCACTTGTGGCACTTGTCATGAACAGTTAACGGATGCAGAAAAAATCAATCCCGTTCATTGGCATTGTTTGAATGACAGCATGTGGAGTGAAGTTCCTGCTGTTAAAGTCATTGCTTATAGAATGTTGCACCAACTCAAAAATGAAAGCTGGCCACAAAATCTATTGGATATGATATATCTAGAAGATGAAACATTAGAATGGGCAAAAGCAGGAATGGTCGAAGAAGATGAAAATGCGATCAAACATATCGACAGCAATGGAAATATCCTTCAAAGTGGCGACAGCGTTGTCTTAATCAAAGATTTAACAGTGAAAGGTGGTGGATTTACCGCTAAACGAGGAACAACGGTTCGCAACATACGTTTAGACCCTAACAATGGTGAATTTATCGAAGGACGTGTCGAAGGGCAACAGATTGTGATTATAACGCAATATGTGAAGAAGTGCTAGATTAAGATTAGGATTAGGATTAGGATAATGCAATTCATTATTCGATGGCATACTTTCTTAAAAATACAAAAACGGCTCCTGAAAAAATTTCAAGAGCCGTTTTTATTTTATCCTAAACTTTCTATTTCTTCAATCCTCTTGCAACAATTAATGGCTGAACAGATGGATCTTTTCCTCTCCATGCTTTATACATCGCATCGTAGTCTTGTGTATTTCCACGAGAGAACACCATATCTCTGATTCTTTGACCGTTTGCACGTGTCAAACCACCATTTTCAACAAACCATTGATACGCATCGTGATCTAACATTTCCGTCCATAAGTAGGCATAATAGCCCGCAGCATAACCACCACCAAAAATATGAGAGAAATAAGTTGAACGATAACGTGTCTTAACGGCATGAACTTTATCTAATCCAAATCGATTTAATGACTCATTTTCAAAGGTGTTCACATCTTTAATCGGCGTATCTACTGTAATGGTATGCCAAGCGTAATCCAAATTAGCAGCACCTAAAAGTTCGGTGAAGGCATATCCTTGATTGAAAGTCGCCGCATCTTTGATCTTCTTTAATAAGGTTGCTGGGATCACTTCGCCTGTTTTGTAATGTTTTGCGTAGTTGTTTAGAATTTCTGGATACGTTGCCCAATTCTCGTTGAACTGAGAAGGAAACTCTACAAAATCTCTTGCGACATTTGTCCCTGAAAGTGTGGGGTATTTTTGATTGGCGAAGAAACCATGTAAAGCGTGTCCAAATTCGTGAAACATCGTTATTACATCATCAAATGTTACTAATGCTGGTTTTCCGTCTGCTGGTTTTGAAAAATTACACACGTTGTAAATTACAGGCTTCGTTCCATATAATTCTGATTGCTCTACAAAATTACTCATCCAAGCACCTCCTCTTTTGTTACTTCTTGCAAAGAAATCGCCGTAAAATAATCCAAGTGGTGTACCATCTTCTTCAAACAATTCATACACGACAACCTCTTTATTGTAAACGGGAATATCTGTTCTTTTCTTAAATGTAATACCGTATAATTTAGTTGCTGCATAAAAAACACCTTCTTCCAAAACAGTGGTTAATTCAAAATACGGTTTGATTTCTTCTTCGTTTAAATCGTATTTCTCTTTACGCACCATTTCGCCATAATAGTTCCAATCCCAAGGTTCCAATTGCCCTTTTTGTCCTTGCTTGTGCATCATCGCTTCAATCAATTCAGATTCACTAGTTGCTTTCGCCACTGCAGCAGGAATTAATTCATCAAAGAAACTGCGAATGTTCTCTTTATTCTTAATCATTGATTTTTGTAAACTCCAATCTGCATAAGTATTGAAACCTAATAACTTTGCCTTTTTCGCTCTCAATTCCGCAATTTTTAACAGAATTGCTTTCGTGTCATTTTTAGTTCCATCGGCTCTCAACCAAGATTTTTCAAACAAGCTCTTACGAGTCTCTCTATCTGCCATTGAGCTTAAAAGGGGTTGTTGTGTCGTATTTTGAAGTGGAATTTTATAATTTCCATCATCTGTTTTAACCGAGCTCAAATCTGCTTCACTTAATCCTTTTAATTTGTTTTTATCTTTAATAATCAAAGCACCGTCATTCGTAGCATCTAATAATACCTTTCCGAATTTTGTTGTAAGTGTCGCTAATTGAGAATTAATGTCTTTTAATTGTGTCTTTTTATCATCTCCTAAATTTGCTCCTGCAATCACAAAGTCGGTATAATATTCACTTAAAAGTTTAGCGGATTCATTATCTAAATTCAATTTATCTTTCGTGTTATAAACGGCACTAACTCGCTTAAAAAGTTGTTCATTCAAATAAATATCATCACTCATCTCCGAAAGCACAGGTGCTAACTCCTCCTCTAATGCTTGCAATGTATCATTTGTATTTGCACCTGTCAACGCACCAAAGACATTCATCACACGACTCAATATTTCGCCACTTTTTTCCATGGCAACAATCGTGTTTTCAAACGTAGGTTCATCTTTCTGGTTAACGATTTGAGCAATGTTTTCTTTTTTCAAACGGATACCTTCATAAATGGCAGGTTTAAAATCTTCATTTTTAATTTTAGAAAAATCAGGAGCGAAATACGGTAAATCACTCTGCTTTAATAATTGATTATTTTGTAATTCTACACTCATAGAAATGTCTTTAACATCATTTTTTTCTTTACAACCACCTAATACTAAGGCAATAGAAAGAATTATTAATCCTGTATTTTTCATAGTTTATTGAGATTTTAGTTAAATTTCAAAGGATAAATATACATTTTATTCGTTACTGAACGAATGAAAAACACACCTATTATTTTCAATAATTAAGGTTATTTACTTTTATTAACGATGTCGTTTAAAAAAAATAACAAGAATTATGGCATTGAATTTGATTAATAAAAAAATAACAATTATATTTAAACAATTAAAAAAACAACTGTTATGAAAAAAGTAATTTTACTTGGCGCTGCATTCTTATTTATGAATGGATTTGTATTTTCTCAAAAAGTCACAAATGTTGAAGAGAAACCTAAAACTCAAAAAGCGGTAGAAGCGAAAGAAAAACCACTTATTAAAAATGGTGCAACTGAGGTAAAAGCTCAAGAAGTAAAGAAGCCTGTAAAAACAGCAACAACCACAACCACTAAAGCAGTGAATAGCACGGGAAAGGAAACGGGTGGCGTAAAACCAACGAACACAGGTGTAGTGTTACCTAGCAAAGGTGCTAACACTTCTACCAGCAAAAAGGCAGAAGATTAATTATATCTTCACTTTGAATTAAAAACGGGTTACAATGAGTGACCCTTTTTTATTTTTATCAATATCCGTTATTAGCTATGGTCTATCCATTTATTTGAAACATTCCAAAAAGTTAACCCTAGACATCAGATGTAGTCAAATATCAAATAATTCATGAATCATACAAATTTAGGAAATGAATAAAGTCATTAAATATTAGATTTGACTTCTTTTCGTGTCGTTGTAAATTGTACCTTTGCATGATTTTTTTTCATTGATATGAATGCTTCCTTAGGAACTCGATTATTGTATTACGGAACCGGATTTGGTATCGGAATTATTTTTGTTATCTTTTTTTTCCAAAATAGAGGTTGTACTTGGACTCCTAACAATCGTGTCAAGCAAGCAATTGTCGATAGAGTTATTGTTATAAATGATGACTTTCAAGCAGAAATGACAGAAAGAGGTATTTCCGAAAAGATGATAAAAGAAGTCATCAACAAAGGGAATATTGATTTTAAACACAGTAAAAAAACAGGAAATCCGAAAGTTTACACACTATACAACGATGTGTTAAAATTAAATTTTTCATTACCCGAGAATAGCTACATTAGCGAAGTAACCATTGGATTTAACAACGCTACAAAATTTAAAAACAGTACGACAGGAGAGGCGAAATTATATCTTTTTCCAAAAGAAGAGAAACTCGTCTATATCGATTCAACAACAACTGCCACACCTGATTATATTCAACTTGGAAGTCCTGATAATAAAGTAATTTTAAAAGCTTTAATGAAAGATGGTAAAATCAATTTTGAAAAATCAGATTATAAATCAGAACCGAAAGCAGAACATTATTTAACCTGTACCATTCACAATCAATTGGTAGGAATGAAAACGATTTGGTATAAAGATAGAATCAACATATTCTTTTTGGAAATACTCCAAAATGATAGAGAAAAATAACAGATACTTGTAATAGTTTGTAGAATTAGTATTTTTGAACAATGGAATTTTCAGCAGCGCAAATAGCAAATATTCTTTCAGGTGAGATAATCGGTGACTCCAACGTGGTTATCAAAGGCTTGTCTAAAATTGAAGAAGGCACTTCAGGTACACTTTCTTTTTTGGCAAATCCAAAATATGAAGAATATATCTATCAAACTGCTTCCAGTATTTGTATCGTCAATAAAACATTTACGGCTCAGAAAGAATTACCGACAACATTGACTTTAATAAAAGTAGAAGATGCATATGCGTGTTTTGCTAAATTACTAGACGCTTATAGTCAATTCAAACGTCGAAAACCAGCTATTGAACAACCCTCACATATTGCAGAATCTGCAACGATAGGAACAGATGTTTATGTAGGTGCTTTTGCCTACATTGGTAACAATACTAAGATAGGTAACAATTCTCACATTTATCCAGGAGCATATATCGGTGAGAATGTAACCATTGGTGAGAATACAACGATTTTCGCGGGAGCAAAAATTTACGACGATTGCCAAATTGCTAACAATTGTACCATTCATGCTGGCGCTGTTATCGGTGCTGATGGTTTTGGTTTTGTACCTAATGAAGCGGGAGAATACGATAAAGTACCGCAAATTGGAAATGTCATCATTGAAGATAATGTTGAGATAGGATCAAATACAACTATTGACCGTGCAACGATGGGTTCCACTTTCATTCGAAAAGGGGTGAAAATAGATAACTTAGTGCAAATTGCGCACAACGTGGAAGTAGGTAAAAATACTGCTTTAGCATCTCAAGTAGGCGTTGCTGGTTCAGCTAAGATTGGCGAAAATGTTCAAGTAGGTGGTCAAGCAGGAATTGCAGGTCACTTACATATTGCGAACGGTACTCAGATTGTTTCCCAATCTGGGATTCCAAATACGGTTAGAAAGCAAAGTGTATTGATGGGTTCACCAGGAATACCAATTGAAGACTTCAAAAAATCCTACTTTGGATTTAGAAAGCTTCCGTTTATATTGAAGAAATTACAAGAATTAGAAAATACAATCAAAAACATTCAAAATAAGGCTAAGAATGACTGAAAAACAGACCACGCTTAAGGATACAATTAAATTAACCGGTATAGGTTTACATACAGGTGAAACGGTAAACTTAGAAATTTGTCCAGCTATTGAAAATCACGGTTATCGTTTTCAACGTGTTGATTTAGATGGTCAACCCGTTATTAAAGCGGATTGCGATAATGTAGTTTCTACAGATAGAGGAACAACTTTGGAACAAAACGGTGCGAAAGTTTATACGACAGAACACTTATTAGCAGCGCTTTACGGAATGCAAGTGGATAATGCGCTTATCAAAATAGATGCACCAGAAGTACCTATTATGGACGGAAGTTCATTACCTTTCGTACAAGCTATTGAAACTGTTGGTATTACAGAATTAAACGCTGATAGAGAGTACTTTATTTTAGAAGATAATATTAAATGGGAAAACGAAGATGGTTGTGAATTTCTAATTGTTCCTGATGAAAACTACCGCCTTACGGTGATGGTGGATTACAAGTCTCCAGCTTTAGGTACTCAACATGCAACAATTTATAACATCAATGAGTTTAGCAAGGAAATTGCTCCTTGTAGAACCTTTGTTTTCTTACGCGAATTAGAGTTCTTAGCAAAAAATAATCTGATTAAAGGAGGCGATTTAGACAATGCAATTGTTTTGGTGGAAAGAAATAACATCAAACAAGATGAGCTGGATAATCTAGCAAAACTCTTAGGCAAAGAAAAAGCAGCGTTAAAAGTCACTTACGATGGTATTGGTGTTTTAAATAGCACCAAATTAAAATTCGAAAACGAGCCTGCGCGTCATAAGTTATTGGATATCATGGGTGACTTAGCATTGTTAGGCAAACCAATAAAAGCACATATTTTAGCTGCTAGACCAGGACACAAAGGTAATACGTCTTTCTGTAGGGTGCTAAAAGAACATATGAAAAGTCAAAATAAGAATACAAAACATTTTGATTTAACCAAAGCACCACTTTACGATATCAACGATATTGAAAAAATGTTACCACACCGTTATCCATTTTTACTGGTGGACAAAGTGATGGAAATTACAGAAAATAGTATTGTTGGCGTTAAAAACATTACCCGTAACGAACCAATGTTTCAAGGACATTTTCCTGGAAACCCTGTTTTTCCAGGCGTTTTACAAGTAGAAGCAATGGCACAAGCGGGCGGTATTTTCTCTTTAAGTAAAGTAGAAGATCCTGAATTTTATTCCACTTATTTCATGAAAATCAACAATGTGAAATTCAAGCAGAAAGTATTGCCTGGAGACACGATGGTTTTTGAATTGATATTAATGTCACCGATGCGTCGTGGATTAGTCGAAATGGCTGGTAAAGCGTATGTAAATGGAAAAGTGGTGATGGAAGCCGAAATGCTTGCGCAAGTGATAAAAGATAAAGTTTAAGAAATGATTAGCAGTTTAGCACAAGTTTCCGCAGATGCTCAGATAGGTGAAAACGTTACTATCGACGCATTTTCAAACATCCATGGTGATGTTATCATTGGGAAAGGGACGAAAATCCATTCCAATGTGGTTATTTATCCCGGAGCTCGAATTGGTGAAAACTGCGAAATATTTCCCGGTGCTGTCATTAGTCCAGTGCCACAAGATCTAAAATTCAAAAACGAATATACAACCGTCGAAATCGGCAACAACACGATTATTCGTGAAGGTGTAACGATTCACCGCGGAACAAGCGATCGATTGGTGACTAAAATTGGAAACAACTGCCTCATCATGAACAACGTACATATCGCTCACGATTGTTTCGTTGGAAATAACGTCATCATCGCTGGTTTCTCCGGATTGTCCGGACATTGCACCGTAGAGGATTTTGCCATTTTGGAAGGAATGGTTGGTTCACAACAATTCATGACGGTAGGCGCTTACGCATTCGTGGCTGGAGGTACATTGATTCGTAAAGACGTTCCACCATTTGTAAAAGCAGCAAGAGAACCGATTACATACGTTGGTGTAAATTCAATTGGCTTGAGAAGAAGAGGCTTCGACGACAAAATCGTTCGCGAAATTGAAGATATTTATCGCATTCTATATGTGATGAACAACAACCTTAAAAATGGTCTTGCACAAGTAAAATTAGAAATTCCTTCTTCACCGACAAGAGATCAGATTTTGAATTTTATTGAAAGTTCTGATAAAGGAATTATTCGTGGAATGATTTAATAAAATGTCTAGCTTCGCAATTTGTAGGCTATAAAAAATCAAAATAAATTAATGAAAAAAGGCGATAATATTGAAGTTGAAATCACTGATTTTGCTTTTGGTGGTAATGGATTGGCTAAAATCCCAACAGACGAAGGATTATTTGCCGTTTTCGTAGAAAATACATTCCCTGGACAAATCGTTAATGCACGAGTTGACAAAAAACGCAAGAACTACGCAGAATGTAAATTGATTGAAATTGTAAAACGTTCGCCGTTGGAAGAAATTAACGATTTTCAAGAAATTTCTGGTGCTCCGTATATCTATGTTCCTGTGACAGTTCAGGAAGAATACAAACTCAAATCAACCAAAGATATTTACCGCAAGCTCGGTCATATTGAGAATGTAGAAGAAATTTTCGACGAATTAATTTCCTCTCCCTTACACTATCACTACCGCAATAAAATGGAATATAGTTTCTCCAGTATTGAACACGATATTTATACCGGAGAAGAAAAAGACGATGCCTTCGCTCTAGGTTTCAAACGACGAGGAACATGGTGGAAAGTAGAGAATTTAGATAAACCATCTGGATTATTCGACGAGCCGTTTGAAGAAAAATTAATTCTCATTCGCGATTTTTTAAAAGCAACCAATTTACCTGCTTGGCATCCACCAAAGAAAGAAGGTTTTTTTAGGCATATCGTCGTACGAAAGTCATTTCATCAAGATCAACTTTTAATCAACTTAGTCACCTCATCTGTAGGTTTAGAGCAATTTGACGTTCACGCATTTGGTCAATTTTTACAAGAATTACTTCCAGGAAAAATTGCTGGTTTTCAACATACACTGAACGATAACGTAGCCGACCGAGCTAAAATCGAAAATGGTGATTGTCAACTGATTTTTGGCGAACCGAAAGTCGTAGAGAAGTTACTTGGACTTTCTTTTGAAATCAGCATGGAAAGCTTTTTTCAAACCAACCCGAAAGGTGCTGAACGTTTATATACCAAAGCATTGGATTATGTTTTTGAAGAAAATGATTTAACCGGAAAAGTAGTCATGGACTTGTTTTGTGGTACTGGAACTATCGGTCAAATTCTTTCGCAGCGTTCAGACAATGTCCGTATTATCGGTGTTGACATTGTGGAAGAAGCGATTGAAGATGCGAAATCAAATGCCGCCAGAAATAACATTAAAGATGTTGAATTTTACGCAGCCGATGTGGGGAAATTCTTATTGGAATATCCTGAATTTGAAGGGAAAATCGGAACAATAGTCTTAGATCCACCACGTGCAGGAATTTCACCAAAAACATTGCGCAAAGTCATTCGTTTAGGTGCTGAAAGAATTGTTTACATTTCCTGTAATCCTTCAACACAAGCGAGAGATGCGGAAACCTTGATTCATCATGGATATAAATTGGATAAATTATCATTCGTCGATCAATTTCCACATACAAGTCATATTGAAGCAGTGGCCAAATTTGTGAAGACAGAGAATTATCATACGGATTTCGAGGTGAATAAATAATTTGATGTGCTAAAATTAATCGCAAGATTAAAAATCCAGCGGTACTAGTTAATTTGTTTTGCGTATTTTTGTCAAAAAAAAGAGTATGTCAGTGATCATTTCCCCATCTGTTTTATCATGTGATTTCGCGAATGTTCAACGTGATGTTGAAATGCTCAACGCCTCGGCTGCAGATTGGTTTCATATTGACATCATGGACGGTGTTTTTGTTCCAAATATATCGTTTGGGTTCCCTGTTATGAAAGCGATTCATCAATACGCAACGAAACCATTAGATGTTCATTTGATGATCCAAAATCCGGATGCGTATTTAGAAGATTTCAAGAACGCTGGAGCAGCCATCTTAACTGTACATTACGAAGCTTGTCCACATTTACATAGAACCATTCAAGCGATTAAAGCACTTGGAATGAAAGCTGGAGTTGCCTTAAATCCTCATACACCCGTTCATCTTTTGGAAGAAGTGATTAACGACCTTGATTTAGTGTTGATTATGTCTGTCAATCCAGGATTTGGTGGGCAGAAATTCATACCTTCTTCTGTTGATAAAGTACGTAAATTAAAACAACTTATCACCGCTAAACAAGCAAATGTAATCATCGAAATTGACGGCGGCGTGAACCTAGAAACGGGAAAACTATTAGTAGAAGCTGGTGCCGATGCTTTAGTAGCAGGAAGTTTTGTTTTTAACAGCAATAGTCCAAGCGACACTATTCAGCAATTGAAAGGTCTATAATTCGTTTTCAACCACAGATACACACTATTGTTATAACCGTTAAGGACGCCATTGTTTACGCAAAATTCGGTTATCAACAACAATTATCTCAATTGTGCCCCTAATTGTGTTTCTAAACCTTCTCTGATCTTTTCCATAATGGCATCGATTTGCGCATCTTTCAAAGTATTTTCAGCATCTTGGAAACTGAACTTCACTGCATACGATTTTTTACCTTCCGCTAATTTATCGCCTTCGTAAACGTCAAACAATTGAACGTCTTTCAATATTTTTTTATCGACTTTGCGAGCAATTGTAGCAATTTGCTCAAAACGGATGTTTTCATCTAATAACAACGAGAAATCACGGCGGCTTTCAAATGTCTTGGATAATGGCTTGTAATTTATTTTCACCAATTTTAAAGAAGAAACCAAAACATCCCAATCTAAATCAGCGATAAAAACGTCATTTTTGATACCGAAATCTTTGCGCATCTTTTTAGAAATCCAACCCACCGTTCCTACTTTGTTTTTTAAAACGGAAAGCTGAATACCATCTGCTAAAAGTGAATTCTCAATAGCTGATTCATTCCAAAATCCGATTAATCCTAAACGTTGGAAAAGCGCTTCGACAATTCCTTTAATGGTATAAAAGCTTGCATTTCGATTGGTAGCATTCCACGCTTCGTTTTGCAATGCTCCCGAAACAGCAATGATTAAACGATTATTCTCTACGTATTTCTCGTCCACTTTCGCATATACACGACCGAATTCAAATGCTTTTATATTTTGTTGTTGTCTATTTTGATTTCTTTCCACCGATTCCAACATGCCAAAAAGCAACGATTGACGTAAAACATTCAATTCATTACTCAAAGGATTCAACAACTCGACATTATTCGAAGTCAAGATTCCTTTTTCATTATAATTAGACGAATAGTTCGAAGTAGTCAATGAATTATTCATCATTTCAGAAAACCCTTGACCAACTAAAAATTCTGCCATTGTCCGTTTAATTGCCGCTTCATTCGGTTTATTCGAATAGGTTAAATTAGCATTTAATTTTTCCGGCAACGGAATATTATTCAATCCGTAAATTCTCAAAACTTCTTCGATAACGTCAATTTCTCTGGTCACATCTACACGATAAAGTGGCACTTCGACTTTCAGTCCGTCTGTCGTTTCTTGCAAAATTGTAAATTCTAATTCCGTTAAGATGGTTTTAATCGTCGCTATTGGAATTTCCATTCCGATAATTTGGTGACATCTTTTATACGTAAAATCGACTTGCTTCGGTGTGATTTTAGTTGGATAGACTTCTTTTACATCCATGGAAATTTCACCTCCAGCTAATTGTTGAATTAAATAAACAACACGTTCCAAAGCTATTTTCGTCATTTCAGGATCAACTCCTCTTTCATAACGGAAACTTGCATCGGTATTTAACGTATGTTTCTTCGCCGTTGTACGAACAGAAACGGCATCAAAATAAGCACTTTCGATAAAAATAGCCGTTGTATTTTCGCTCACGCCACTTTCCAAACCGCCGAAAACACCTGCAATTGCCAAGTAATCTTTTCCGTTGGTAATCATCAAGTTACTTTCAGATAACGTTCTTTTCACGCCGTCTAAAGTCACAAACGTATCGCCTTCTTTCGCATTTTTAACGACTATCTTCGCTCCTACTTTATCAGCATCAAAAGCATGTAATGGCGTTCCTAATTCTCGCATCACGTAATTGGTGCAATCCACAATATTGTTAATTGGAGATAAGCCAATCGCTCTCAAACGATTCTGCAACCAATTCGGTGAAGGGCCTACTTTTATTCCAGTAAGCGTCACGCCTAAATAGCGTTTACAAGCGTCGTTATTCTCAACGATAATATCTATCACTTTAGACTGATTTGCCGCTTTTAGTTCTTTCTTGGTAATCGGTTGAAGGGTCACTCCCATCGATTTATGCGTATTCAAATAGGCTTTTAAATCTTTCGCAACACCGTAAATACCCATTGCATCCGAACGGTTTGGCGTTAATCCTATTTCAATTTGATGATCACTTTCTAATTCAAAATATGTACTCGCTTTCATACCAACAGGCGTATCATTAGGCAAAACGAGAATACCGTCGTGTGATTTCCCTAACCCAAGTTCATCTTCGGCACACAACATTCCATTCGATTCAACGCCTCTAATCTTTGAAGGTTTAATCTTAAACGCTTCATCTGGATTTGGATAAAGTGTTGAACCTGGCGTAACTAGCATTACCTTTTGACCTTTCGCTACATTCGGCGCACCACAAACAACTTGTAGAATTTCTGAACCTGTATTTACTTGGGTCACTTTCAATCGATCAGCATCAGGATGTTGCTCACATTCGATAACTTCAGCGACGATAACACCTTCTAGTCCACCTTTCACAGATTCCACTAACTCAACTCCGTCTACTTCCAACCCTGTATCGGTCAAAATAGTGCTCACTTCGGCGACAGTGACGTCTGCTCCAACAATTTCCTTTAACCAATTGAATGAAATCTTCATGTGTATAATTTTTTCAATTGCGAATTTAATGAAAACTCCGCAAAATCAGGAAGAATAACCGAATAGTTATTTTAATTGGTAAAAAAAGGATTGATTCAATTGATATTATTTTGTAAATTATACCAAAATAGTTTTAAAATGCCGCATTCCAATTTCTTTTAGGTATAATGCCGACGTCGATTTTAAGGAGTTCTGACGTTTTCAGTCTGAACGACATTACAAATCACATTCGGTATTAGATAGCAACCACCTTCAAAAACAATCAAAATGGCTGAAAAATATCAAAATAAATACCGCAGTGAATCCGCCCGATTACAAAGCTGGGATTACCGATGGGCAGGTGCGTATTTCATTACAATTTGCACCCACAATCGAGAACATTATTTTGGAGAAATTGTGAATGGAAAAATGATTTTATCCAACGCGGGTGTATTGGCCAATGTATTTTGGTACGAAATAAAAAATCATTCAAAAAATGTGACATTGGGCGAATTTGTGGTAATGCCCGATCATATGCATGGGATTTTGATTTTGGGGGATTCGATGGATGATGGGATTGATCGAATCGTTGGGACAAGGCATGCCTTGTCCCAACCATCCCAATCCGAAAAACCCATCGGGCAACAACGATTTCAAAATCCCGGAAAAAATTCCATATCATCGATAATTGGCGGATACAAATCCGCCGTGACCAAACACGCCAACCGATTGGAAATACCCTTCAGATGGCAAACTCGATTCCACGATCACATCATTCGTGATCAAAAATCATTTGACAACATTTCTAATTATATTCGAAATAATCCTGCGAAATGGGAGGAGGATAAAGTTTGTGAATAAGTCAAAAATTGACTATATACTATCGGTCATTGGCCTACTTTTTCTATAGAAATTCGCACTTTTTGATGGATAAATAATTTTCATTTGTTACCTCACCTCAAACGCTTCAAATTTAACTTCATTGCTGTCAAAAAAAAAACAAATTTTCATTGTAACATCATTAAATTTTCATTACTTTAGTACGATTGATGAATGGCACTAAATGCAACAAACTGTTGCAATTTTGTTAGATTAAAAAAAACTAAATCAACGTGAATGGCATTTATAGATTATTATAAAGTCCTGGGTGTTTCAAAAACCGCAACAGAGAAAGAAATTAAATCTGCGTATCGTAAACTGGCTCGAAAACATCATCCCGATGTAAATCCTGGTGACAAGGAAGCTGAGAAACGCTTTAAAGAACTTAATGAAGCGAACGAAGTTTTGAGCAATGCCGAAAATCGTAAGAAATACGATAAATATGGCAAAGATTGGAAGCACGGTGAAGAATATGAGAAAGTACAACGTAGTCAGCAACAGCAACAATCACACTATCAATCGGGGCAACAAGGCTTTTCAGGTGACGATTATTCTGACTTCTTCTCCTCCATGTTCGGTGGCGGTGGACGAACTTCTCAACGTCAAAGTCAACGATTTAAAGGACAGGATTTCAATGCAGAATTACATCTTGAATTAAAAGATGTCTACACTACACAGAAACAAGTTATAACGGTCAATGATTCCAAAATAAGACTCACAATTCCTGCAGGTATTGAAAATGAACAAGTCATAAAAATCAATGGAAAAGGAGGACCTGGCGCGAATGGTGGACCAAATGGAGATTTGTATATTAAGTTCGTCATTAACAATCATACGCCATTCAAACGTGTAGGTGATCATCTGTATCAAGATGTCGAGTTGGATTTATATACAGCCATTTTAGGTGGTGAAATTACTGTCGATACATTTGACGGAAAGGCCAATCTCAAGATCAAACCCGAAACAAAAAATGGTGCGAAAGTAAAATTAGCTGGGAAAGGATTTCCAGTGTATAAAAAAGAAGGACAATTCGGTGATTTAATTATCACTTTTTATATTAAAATGCCGACAAATATTAGTTCCCGAGAAAAAGAGTTATTTCAAGAACTACAAAAAATCAGCGCAAAATGAAAAACGAACAGCTAATACCGACGCAAACTATTTGTTCTTGCTATGACATCGAAATTTCTTTTGTTGATGCTTTGAACAAAATGGGACTCATTCATATTGAAATTATCGAGCAGCATCAATTTATTCATCAAGACCAAATTAGTGATCTCGAGAAAATCATCCGATTGCACAACGAATTAAACGTGAACTTAGAAGGAATCGACATCGTGTTTAACCTTTTGGAAAAGGAACGACAATTACGGAATGAATTGAATGCTTTAAAAAATAGGCTAAGCCGCTACGAGAACTTATGAAAAGAATTCTACTTCTACCGCTAATTACTGTTGCAACAATGGTGAGTTGTAACAATCATAACGATCAAAGCCCTCATTCTGTAGAGATTCTCTCTGAAAAAGAGCCAGAGTTGAATATAGAGATAGATACTGTTGCTGAGATAGATACTATTGCTGAATTGAAAGCGATTAAACAAAGTGGAACCGCACTCTACAATTGGCTCTTAGAGAATAATAATGGAATTATAAATGTATCAATAGGAGAAAATGGTTACTGCTCCTTAGATACTTTAGCGTATTTCAGTGGATTGAGAAAAATTGGAACTATTTCTAAAAAGTTTATTGACTTTGAAAAAGCAAGAGTCAATGACTGTGCTGGATTCATTTCTACTATAAAGTATACCGATTATATGAATTCAGAAATGTACGATTTTGATGAACAATGCCAACTATTGTATGATTTATATTGGGTACGAGATCAAATTGGTATCATTGGCTTTTCAATAAGAAATAGTAAACTCACAACTGCTACACAAGCAACAATGGATGTTTATATAAAATATGATGATGGAGAAGAACCTTCTTCACAGCTTTTACTTGAAAAGGAAAATAATATATGGAAAATTACTGCTGTTAATTTCATTAAAAAGTAAGAATAGATGACTGAATAAAAGCCGCTATTTTCACTTTTGTAGTTCTATCATCGGCAATCTAACAAACAATTTGTATACTAAAATCAAGTATTTAAGCTATCTACAGCAGTCAATTAACGACAAAATAATCCTGATTATGCGACTCAAAAATAATTATAGTTCTAACTTTGCATAAATTCTTTAGGATGAGTAGTATTTTTAAACCAAAGTTCTTTACGGTTTTAAAATCGGGAGTTAGCAAGAAACAGCTGTCTAATGATATCTTAGCAGGAATCGTAGTTGGAATCGTTGCTTTGCCTTTGGCCATTGCTTTTGCCGTAGCGTCAGGAGTATCTCCAGAAAAAGGACTGATAACAGCCGTTGTAGCAGGTTTCATTATTTCATTATTAGGAGGAAGTCGTGTTCAGATTGGTGGGCCTACAGGCGCCTTTATTGTCATTGTTTATGGTATTGTAGAGCATTATGGTATTGATGGACTCATTATTTCAACCATTCTAGCGGGGATATTTCTCATTATTTTCGGCTTATTAAAATTAGGAACGCTTCTAAAATATTTTCCGCATTCGCTAGTTGTTGGATTCACCAGCGGTATCGCAGTAGTCATTTTTTCTACTCAAATTAAAGATGCACTCGGATTACCTATGGAGAAGGTTCCATCTGAGTTTTACGAGAAATGGATGGCTTATTTCTCTACTATCCAACATGTAAATTGGACCGCCCTTTCATTAACAGTTATCACTATTCTAATTACTGTTTTCTTTAAAAAAATAACCTCAAAAGTACCTGGTTCTTTTATTGCCATTATTGGAATTACGTTTGTCGTTTATAGCTTTAATCTCAACGTTTCCACCATTGAAACCTTCTTCGGTTCCATTCCTAATAGTTTTAGTATTTCTATCCCCCATTTTCAATTCAGTCAGTTGCAACACTACATTGCTCCAGCGATTACAATTGCTTTGTTGGGTGCCATTGAATCTTTACTTTCAGCCGTTGTTTCGGACGGAATGATTGGTGGAAAACATCGATCGAATACGGAATTGATTGCACAAGGAATCGCCAATATCGTCACGCCTTTCTTTGGTGGAATTCCTGCTACTGGAGCCATTGCACGTACAGCAACAAATGTGAAAAATGGTGGAAGAACACCTATTTCAGGAATGGTACATGCCATTACATTATTAGCCATCATGTTGTTTCTGGGCCAATGGGCCAAATTAATCCCCATGTCTTGTTTAGCAGGTATATTGATTGTTGTAGCGTATAATATGAGCGAATGGCGATCCTTTGTTTCCATTTTGAAAGGAGCTTATTTCGATAAATTAATACTTCTTACCACATTTTTCATCACCGTTTTCTACGACTTGACATTAGCAATTGAAGTGGGCATTATATTATCCGCTATCTTATTTATGAAAAGAATGGCTGACATCAGTGAAAAAAGAATCAATATCACCGTGGATAGTGACTTAATAGAAAATTATTCCAATCTTCCTGCTGCGTTAAATATCTATGAAATTAGTGGCCCTCTATTTTTTGCATCTGCCAGAAGATATTCGGAAGCGATTGAAGAAATAGGACTAAAGTGTAAAGTGTTAATTATCCGAATGCGACACGTTGGATTCATTGACCAAACAGGCTTGCACAATTTACAAGAGACCGTTAAGATTTTAAAAAATAAAAATATCACCATTATACTATCAGGTGTTAGTTCAGAAATTCAAGAAGAACTTAGACAGTTTCAGTTCACCGATTTAATTCCTGAAGAATTGATTTTTGATGATTTCCGTCATGCAACTATCAAAGCATGTGAAATACTAAAATGTCCAGCACCGCCCGAAATCCCTAACACCGATTGAACTTTGTCAATATGTGACAAATAGCGTTCTTTTTAAGCTATTTTATCCTACTTATTGTTACATTTAGTCTAAAATAGACACCGTTAATGATTACAACCAGAATAGCAACACAAAACGACATTCCAGGAATCCTATCTCTTCAAGAAAGATATTTGTTTCGAAATTTAAGTGAAACTGAACGAAAAAAAGGATTTGTCACTACTCCATTTACCATTCCACAGATGGAAGAAATACTTCAACAAGATGGATTATTTGTTGCCGAAAATAAAGCGAACGAAATCATTGCCTATGCTTTTGCTGGAAGCTGGAATTATTTTTCACAATGGGAAATCTTCAACTTTATGGTCGATCGCTTTCCGCAATTGTCTTTCCACGGAAAAGAGATTACGACTACCAATAGTTTTCAATATGGCCCCGTTTGTATCGCCGAAGAATACAGAGGGAAAGGATTACTAAATCAACTATTTGAGGAAATGAGAATTACACTTCTCAAGAGATACCCCATTTCCATCACGTTTATCAATAAAGTGAATGTGATTTCTGAAAAAGCACATACGAAGAAATTAGGCTGGAAAATAATTGATGAATTTGAGTTTAACAACAACTCTTACATCGGATTGGCTTTTGACATGAAGAATTCGGTTCACGGTTAATTGTAAATTAAATTTCCCTATTTTTGGGAGTTAATAATCAATCACAAGAAACGCTCATGCTGAACCGCATTTTAAATTCAAAGTTGCTCTTTATTTTTATTGTGTGCTTTTTGACGTTTGGTTATTTTAAAAAGGCTGACAGATACTTCGGCTTAGTCCAGTACCACAATCACGAAGCATATCCTATTGTTTCAGATGGCTCTGGATATTATGCCTTTTTGCCACAATGGTTTATTTATAAAACGGATAACTTTGAGTTTATCGACTCCATTCAGAAAAAATATCCTGATGCACGATTCAACGATGGTATATCTTACAATTTTGAAACCAATGAAAACTTCAACAAATACTTTATAGGAACACCTATTCTTCAAGCTCCTGGTTTCTTAATCACGCATTATTTAGCCACTATTTTTCATCTTGACAACGATGGTTACTCCACTATTTATCAAATCTATACCGTTCTTATCGCTTTTATCTTTGTATTTCTTGGCTTCTGGTGTATTGCTAAAA
>JBEBRN010000008.1:0-65158 GCA_040394775.1 Taishania pollutisoli | reverse complement strand
ACTGCAAAAATGGGGAATTTATACTTACCCACTATTATTCATATAGAGCCAATAATTATTTATTCACCACTACCTTCACAGGTTTTAGTTGTCCGTCTACACCTTGAATAGTAACGAAATACGTTCCCATTTGTAAATCATTATTGGAGATCACTACTCGGTTCGTTCCTTTGGATATATTCACTGATTGTGAAATGAGTGTTCTTCCCATCATATCTGTCAATAATAACTGCGTATCTGAATGACTTTCATTACTTGAAATCTCAATTGTGAATGACCCGTTATTTGGATTCGGATAAACGCTTAGACTATTCTCGTTGCTATTGCAAGAAACACTAATCGGTCCATAAATTTCCTCGTCACCGTTGATGTCGATTTGTCTCAAACGATAATAAGAAATACCATTTATAGTGGAGTTATCTACTTGGTGGTAGTTTATTGTATTATTTGAATTTCCAGCTGCTTTTTGTTCTGCTACATATACCCACGTCTTTCCATCACGGCTTTTTTCTATTACAAAGTTTTTTGAGTTTTGCTCAGAAGCTGTTGACCAATAAAGTGTTGTGCCGTTTTCACAAGTCACAGAGAAGTTTGTTAACGTTACAGGTAGAGGGGAAGCATTGCTGTTTTTATGTAAGAAAAACTCAGAGAATTGCCCTACACTAAACTGCAAATATTGTGTTCCAGTAGTAGATTCAATATCAATACCTGACGCGTCGATAGAGCTTATTCCACGAATGATATCAATTCCGTCACAATCGTTAATGTCTGCGATACCATCTTCGTGTGAACCTGATATTTTTGTCAACATCAAATTAGATATATCAGCTGCGGCAGCTGCATCTCCACCATCATTTGGATTTCCAGGTGTAGCTGTTTTAGCATGTTCATTTAAATCATCAAGCTCCGTATTAGTGAACGGTAATCGAACTGATACATTTTCTGGAAAATCATCTCCAAGCGTATAAATGTCTGATGTCATTACCCACGTTCTTCCCATATATGCTGTATTAAACGAAGGATTAGTTGGTTGATTACAAGAGTTCATCACTTGAGGTGTTCCCACATGACTAAACATCAGGACGTTTCCTAAATCTTCTCCATTTGCATTCACTGCTCCTAAAAAGTTTCCAGTAGGGCTGTAAAATTGAATCCAATTATGACCTTTTACAGCACAAGTAGCTGTTTCTCCATCTACTGATAATGTCGTGCCAGCAATCGGTAACTCAATTTTTAATGATCTTGCTTGGTATAAATCTTCTACTTCTTGGTCTGTTAATACTTTGTCGAATATTTTCACGTCGTCTAGCATTCCTTCAAAGTTGGTACCTAACTTCATTGTTGGACTCAGACCAATAGGTGTAGAAGTGAAATTCTCACTATAATCAGAAATATCGACACCATCCAAATATACTTTTCGTTCGGTAGTTGTGCTATTAAATGTAAACACCAATTGATGCCATTTATTCAATTGAATATGGCCATCACTTCCATACGTAAAATAGTTATTTGCACTAAAGTTAAGATAGAGTAAAGGTTTGTTATTAAAGCTAATGAAATTCCCCTGATTCATGCCTTCAATTAAATATTGAAAACCAATAGATAAATCGGAAGCGTTTACCCATGCAGAAACCGTCCATTCTTGATTTAAATTATCTAATCCTGGGTTAGGGAATTCAATAAAATTAGTTCCATTTAATTGATATGCTCCACCATCAAATCCATTAGAAATCCAAGTTGGTGTTGTGGCTAATTGAAGTGTTCCGTTGTAACCATTTCCAGATTCATCGATAATGGAAGTCGTGCTCAAACCAATAGAAGGTTCTGATTTCTGGTCGAATGAAAAGTGTAATTTTAGATTTGCATTTAGTGTTACAGGCTTTGAATAGGCAACGCCACAATCGGAACTCACCTTCCTTCTAAAACAGGCGCTTTCTGCTAATACTCCTGGTTGGTAATCAGATGAAATCTCGCCCACAATTGCTAACCAGTTTCCATCACAGTTTGCTTGTTGTTCCCATTGATAAGTGTAGGTCGCCCCTCCAGTAGGGGCAGTTCCTTCTAATAATGCTGGAGTTTCTCCATGACAGATGGATTGTTTGTTACTAATTGTTCCAGGGAATAGCGGTGTACCAGCAATCGGTAACGTGATTTTTAGTGATCTTACTTGGTATAAATCTTCTACTTCTTGGTCTGTTAATGCTTTATCGAATATTTTCACATCGTCTAACATACCAATAAAATTAGAACCTAACTTCATTGTTGGACTAAGGCCAATAGGAGTGGAGGTCTCATTCATTGCATATTCAGAAATATCGACACCATCCAAATATACTTTTCGTTCGGTAGTTGTACTATTAAATGTAAACACCAATTGATGCCATTTATTCAATTGAATATGACCATCGCTTCCATACGTAAAATAGTTATTTGCACCAAAATTAAGGTAGAGTAAAGGTTTGTTATTAAAGCTAATGAAATTCCCCTGATTCATGCCTTCAATTAAATATTGAAAACCAATAGATAAATCGGAAGCGTTTACCCATGCAGAAACCGTCCATTCTTGATTTAAATTATCTAATCCTGGGTTAGGGAATTCAATAAAATTAGTTCCATTTAATTGATATGCTCCACCATCAAATCCATTAGAAATCCAAGTTGGTGTTGTGGCTAATTGAAGTGTTCCGTTGTAACCATTTCCAGATTCATCGATAATGGAAGTCGTACTCAAACTAATAGTAGGCTCTGATTTCTGGTCGAATGAAAAGTGTAATTTAAGATTTGCACTTAGCGTTACAGGCTTTGAATACGCAACGCCACAAACGGAACTAACCATCCTTCTAAAGCACGTACTTTCCGCTAATGCTACTGGTTGGTAATCGGATGAAGTTTCGCCCGCAATTGCTAGCCAGTTTCCATCGCAGTTTGCTTGTTTTTCCCATTGATAGGTGTAAGTAGAGCCACCTCCAGTAGGGGCAGTTCCTTCTAATAATGCTGGAGTTTCTCCATAACAGATGGATTGTTTGTTACTAATTGTTCCAGGGAGTAAAGGAGTTGTTACTGAAACAGCAACGTTAGCAGAGGGCTTACTAGAATTTGCGCCAACAGTAGCAATCACAGAATAGTTGTATGTTCCATCTGAAGAAAGAATTCCTGTTGTTTGTATCTCATCAGTTGATGCTACGGGTAAACTTGGACCACCTGACCACGTATAAGTATAATGATCAGGGGTATCAAAGGTTACCGCTGTTGGTGTTCCATTTGGGCCCGTTCCTGCGTTTAAATCGGTGTTGCCATTGAAGTTATACTGTGCAACCAATCCTGTTGCTGGGGCAGTTGCAGTTTCCAAATACATGTCAGTTGCTATTTGAAGACCTGATCGGGCAACGTTCCAAATACGTAGGTTATCGATGCTTCCATCGAAATTATCCACATATCCATCTCCTATTAATGCAGGAAGGACACTGGCTACAGCTGTAGAATAATCAGCTGACTCTTTATTTGCTAAAATTCCATTCACATACCATTTTAGAGTTTTAGAGGCTGAGCTCAAATCTCGTACAATAGCAATGTGTGTCCATTTGTTGTTAGGAACTTTTATTAATCCACTCCCAAATTCTTGATAAGGAGCACTATTGTCTCCAGAGGTACCATAGTAATAAGATAACATACCATTAACTTCTAGGGTTATTGTACCTTCACCTCCAAATGCTTTAGCAAATGGATTGCGTCTCAAGTTAGAAGTATTTGGTTTAATCCACATTTCAATAGTTTGGTCTCCCGTAATTTGGAGTGAAGCAGGAGAGCCTAAATCGACAGCACTTGTCGTTGTATTAAAAGTAGCTACTTGTCCTCCAGGAGCAAGTCCTTTCGCTGATAAACTAGTTGATGTAACATCACATGAAATAGAGGCGCTAGAGGCGCTTACTATTGGTACTTCTTTTAATGGGATTACTACACTGTTAATTAGACGTGCTATACGAGTTCTTACTATTCCTCTATAAAGGAGAAATTCTCCTCCCGTGATAATTTTTCCATTCGATTGTAAAGCGATTGCTAGAACAGAATTATTAAATCCAGTACCTGGATTAAATGACGCATCGATTGACCCATCTGAATTTAGTCGAACAATACGATTTATGCTTGTTCCATTTAAAGAAGTGAAAAGCCCCCCCACAATAATTTTCCCATCAGATTGTAAAGCGATTGATTGAACAGAATTATTAAATCCAGTACCTGGATCAAAAGTTGAGTCAAAAGATCCATCTGAATTTAGTCGAGCAATACGATTTATGGCTGTTCCATTGAAAGAAGTGAAAGCACCTCCTATAATAATTTTCCCATCAGATTGTAAAGCGATTGATTGAACAGAATTATTAAATCCAGTACCTGGATTAAATGACGCATCGATTGACCCATCTGAATTTAGTCGAACAATACGATTTATGCTTGTTCCATTTAAAGAAGTGAAAAGCCCCCCCACAATAATTTTCCCATCAGATTGTAAAGCGATTGATTGAACAGAATTATTAAATCCAGTACCTGGATCAAAAGTTGAGTCAAAAGATCCATCTGAATTTAGTCGAGCAATACGATTTATGGCTGTTCCATTGAAAGAAGTGAAAGCACCTCCTATAATAATTTTCCCATCAGATTGTAAAGCGATTGCTAGAACAGAATTATTAAATCCAGTACCTGGATTAAATGACGCATCGATTGACCCATCTGAATTTAGTCGAACAATACGATTTATGCTTGTTCCATTTAAAGAAGTGAAAAGCCCCCCCACAATAATTTTCCCATCAGATTGTAAAGCGATTGATTGAACAGAATTATTAAATCCAGTACCTGGATCAAAAGTTGAGTCAAAAGATCCATCTGAATTTAGTCGAGCAATACGATTTATGGTTGTTCCATTGAAAGAAGTGAAAGCACCTCCTATAATAATTTTCCCATCTGATTGAAGGGCGATTGAATAAACAGAACTATTAGATCCAAAGATTGGATTGAATGACGCATCAATTGTGCCATCTGTACTTAAGCGTACTATATGATTTTTACTACTGCCATAAAAAGTTGTGAAATTCCCCCCTGAAATAATTTTTCCATCAACTTGTAATGCAATTCCCCAGATAGTATTGTTAAACCCTGCACCTGGACTAAATGATGCATCGTTAGATCCGTCTGAATTTATTCGAACAATACGATTTCTACTTATTCCACGAAAATTGCTAAATTCTCCTCCCACAATAATTTTCCCATCGGATTGAATTAGAATAGAATGAGGGGTATTATTAAGTCCACCACCTGGATTAAATGACGCATCGATGGATCCACCTGAATTTAGTCGAATAATGCGATTTTTAGCTGTTCCATTGAAAGCAGTAAAGTTACCTCCCACAATAATTTTCCCATCAGATTGCACATCAATTGCCCAGACAGTGTTGTTGAATCCATTACCAATTAAAAAACTAGCATCGATTGACCCGTCTGAATTAAGACGAGCAATGCGATTTATTGCTGTTCCATTAAAAGAGCCAAATACTCCTCCTACAATAATTTTCCCATCGCTCTGTAATGTTGTTGAATAGACGTAAGTGTTGAATCCACTACCGGAATTGAAGCTTGCATCGACTGTTCCATCAGTGTTTAAACGCGTAATATAATTTGCTAAACCTCCGTTAAAAGAAGTAAAGTCTCCCCCAACAATAATCTTTCCATCTACCTGTAGAGATAGCGATTCAACAGCGTCGTTAAATCCGCTACCAAGATTAAAGGTGTTGTCAAGTGAGCCGTCTGCGTTTAAGCGCGCAATACAGTTCATTGAAGTACCATTAAATTTAGTGAAGTTCCCACCGACTATAATTCCCCCATCAGGTTGAAGTACCATTGAGTATATATTACCATTAAAGCCACTACCAGGATTGAAGGTGTTGTCAATTGATCCATCTGTATTCAAACGCGCAATGCGAGTAATTGTCGTTCCATTATATGCAGTGAAATATCCTCCGATTATAATTTTCCCATCGGGTTGAACAATAATTTCTCTAATGTTTTCATTAGCTGCATTTGTATTTCCAAAGGAGCCGTCGTCAATGGTGTTAAATGTTGGGTCATTAGCTCCATCTTGCGCATAAGAGTATAAAGAAAGTGTTAGTAAGAAAAAAGCAAATAAAATTTTTCTCATAGAAAATAAGGAGTTAGATAAAAAAAACAAAAATACAATTTTCTTTACAGAGAATTATATTTTTAGTTATTTTTTTTTAACATTTTTAAGAAAAGAAGGAATGGCAAATCGTCGTTTAACACCGTCATTTTCAATAACCTTTACGCCAAAATTGGAGGGTATCATTGGCAATTCTTCCAATCGCCAGTATTTCCATTTCTCCGTATAGTCATGTGGTTCTTTTAAGGTGCAAAGATGTCCAAATGTCCATGTAACTTGATAGCCATTACCTTCCATATAGCCATTTTTCGCCTGATTTGCCCCAATGATTTTGGCAATATCTCGTGCGACACTCGGCTTTTCGGCTATACAAACTATCATGAATGGAAATTAATTTTCGTGAGCTACAAATATAATGGTTTTGTGCTAGATTCTTGTTGCTGATTTTAACCTCACCATTAATAATGTATTTGTTAAATAACTGATATAAGACAACTGCAGTATGAAATTAAGGTCAGAAGCTTAGTATATTTGCGCAAATAATTTAATGCATGGAAGTAATACTTGAGTCATTCGAATATCTTACAGACCCGAATTGGATAATGGCTCGAGGAGGTTTATACCTTATTTTGATCATACTCTTTATAGAAACGGGGTTGTTTTTTGGGTTTTTCTTACCAGGCGATCCGCTTCTTTTTATTTCTGGGATGATTATCGCAAGTGCAGAACAAGCAGCGCATCCATTTGACAATCAATTATTTAATATAATATTCTGGGAAAGTTTATTTATTGCAGCAGCTATTTTAGGCAATCTTGTCGGCTATTGGACGGGCTCAAAATTTGGACATTTAATTAATAATAGAGAAAAGGATTATTGGCTTTTAAAGCGAAAACATGTGGAAGCAGCCCATCAATTCTATGAAAAGAAAGGTGGTTTTGCTATTGTTATTTCTCGATTTCTTCCAGTAGCTAGAACTTTTGTTCCTATTATTGGAGGGATGGTTAAAATGGATTTTAAAAAATTCGTACTTTTTAGTTCCTTGGGGGCTATAGCTTGGGTAGGAAGTTTGGTTACACTGGGCTATGCTTTGGGCGAAAATCCATGGGTAAATAGAAATTTAGAATGGACGCTTTTAGGTATTGTGTTGGTTGTGACTTTACCTGTAGTGTTTAAATTTATTTTCGCTAAGAAGGAGAAAGTAAGCCAATAATATCACTATTTTAAACTACTTATTTTCGTTCCAATAAAAACTATCTAAAGTTGGTCTTTTTCCAAAAATAGAAGTTCCCACGCGGATAATAGTTGCGCCTTCTTCAATCGCTGCTTCAAAATCACCACTCATGCCCATTGATAATTCTTTCATCTCGACATTTGGAATATTTAAAGTAATCACTTCTTGTTGAATACTTTTTAAAAGACGAAAGCATTTGCGCACTTTTTCATTTTCAGAGCTTAGTAATCCAATAGTCATCAATCCTTTTATTTTTAAAGTACTGAATTGCGATACTTGTTTGATTAAAGCTATTGCTTCATCTGGATTAACACCAAATTTACTTTCTTCATACGATGTATTTACTTGAATCAAAACATCCATTGTTTTTTCTTCAAATAACAAACGCTGATGGAGTTTTTCGGCTAAATCGAGTCGGTCAATAGAGTGAATACAAGCTACATCACATTTTAAAACATCTTTGACTTTGTTGGTTTGTAAGTGACCAATGAAATGATTTGTATGTGGTGTGTCTTTCAGTGCTTCGTATTTTTCCTTTAACTCTTGCACACGATTTTCTGCAATAAGTGTATTCCCATTTTTTAGAGCCACTTTAATAAGTTCTGGAATAACTGTTTTAGTAGCCAGTAATAGTTTGACATCTTCGATGGGTCGATTGCTTCGTTCGCAAGCAGTTTGAATTCTATGTTCAATGTGTTGGATGTTGGTAAGAATGTCTGAATCTGAAATCATGATGAAGAATTTTTGTGTTACAAAGTTACCACCTATATGGAAGATTTCCTTATGAAAAAGCAAAACAAATTATCGTGTAATAATACTAAATTCTTTGTTGGTTTCTGTTTTTAACTTATATTTACGGCATAAACAAAATATATTATTATGAGAAAAATCGTATTATTTATTGCACTTGTTATTTCAACAGTAACTGTAGCACAAAAGCCTACAAAAGGTAGTTTTGCCAATTTAAAAGGAGTAACAGAATTTAATCTAATTTTTGACTACGAAAATTTGAAAGTAGATAAATTCAAGACAGAAGAAGATTTCTTGAAAGATAAAATGGATAAAAGAGAGGAAAAAGGAACCTCGGAAGATTTTAAAGCTTCTTGGTTTGCCGATCGTGAAGCGAAATATGAACCTAAATTCATTGAGTGTTTTAATAATGCTTCAAAGAAAACAGGGGTAACTGTTCAAAAAGATTTAACATCAGCTAAATATACGATGTTAATTAAAACGGTTTGGATTTATCCAGGTTACAATGTTGGAATGGTGGATCAACCTGCAAAGTTAAAGACATTAATCACTGTTTATGAAACAGATAATCCTTCAAAAGTGGTCTTAGTTGTTCCTTTCGAAAAAATTCAGAGTGTAGATGTGATGGGGATGGAATATAATTCCGGATCTAGAATTGCATCCGCTTATTGCACACTTGCTAAGCAGTTTTTAAAGAGTTTGAAAAAGGGAACTAAATAAGGTTCTACTAACTAAAATTAAAAGAGGCGTGGTTCATCTAGAATCACGCCTCTTTGCTATTAATAAATGGGCTTCTTATTTCTCTTCCTCTAGATTAATAATGTGCGCCATGTTTTTTATAATATTCGCGTGCTTTGTTACAAAAGGATTGCTTTGATCCCAAACATAACCCGCTAACACAGAACACATTTTTCGTTTAACATCTTTGTTTTCAGGTTGATGGAAGAACAATGTTTGAAGATTTCCTGTGTACCATTCTTTTACGTACGTCGTAAATACGTTTACACCACTTAGAATATATTCAGCATATTCTTTCTCCCAATCCACTTTCTCCCCTTTTAGTTGTCGGATGCATAATTTAGCTGAGAGCAATCCAGATTCAGTCGCAAAACAAACACCTGATGAAAAAACAGGATCTAAAAATTCGGAGCTATTACCTGTAAGTGAAAATCCGTCTCCATAGAATTTTTTTACTGCACATGAATAATTTTCAATTTTTCTAGGCTCAAATAAATAGGGGATATCTTTAAAACGATCACGGTAAAAATCAGATTTGTCGAAAGCATTTCTTAAAGCTTCTTCTGTCGTATTACCTAAAGATTTGATGTAATCAGTAGGTCCAACAACACCAAGACTTGTATTTCCATTAGAAAATGCAATCACCCAAATCCAAACTTTTGTTTCTAAGATGTCAAATGTTATGACTGTTCCTTCTTTTCCTGCTGGTCTATTTACTTCATGAACATGCGTGAAAATAGAAGAATTTTCTGTTACCGATGATGGTTGCTCTAAGTTTAACATTCGAGGCAAAACACGACCATAACCACTCGAGTCAATGATGAACTTTGCATGAATTTCTCTTTCATTACCATCCTTGTCTTTTACTGTAGTAATGGAATCAGACCCATTGAAAATAACATTTGTCACTTCCGTCTCGAACTCTAAATCAATACCTTTTCTAATAACTTCTTGTGCTAGTGCATTGTCGAAATCAGCTCTTGGAACTTGCCATGTCCAATCCCAACCATCGGTAAATTTTTCAGCGAAATCAAAATAACAGATTTCTCCATCTCGAATAAATCGAGCGCCATGTTTTTTTTCAAAATCCATAGCTTGTAAGCAATCTAAAAGATCGGCTTCTTCAAAATTATCCATCACGCGAGGAATTAAACTTTCTCCAATTACAAATCTTGGGAATTTAGATTTCTCAACTACCTTGACTTTTACACCATTTTTATGCAAATAAGACGAGGAAACGCAACCAGATGGACCAGCACCTATTACCAATACATCAACAAATTCTTTTGTCATTTTATTTTAAATTTCAAGTTATAAATATATTATTTTTTTTCGATACAAATCACCTCAATTATACAGCTAATATTTGAAAACAAAAGGAGGTTTCGTATTTTTTGATGTTTAAATCTTAAAAATTAACCACCTGTATATCAGTTTATTTTAGTTATGTTGATATATTTTCACTGTAAAATTAAACTTTTTTTAGCGTAATCTATTGTTTTTTACCAATTAGATTTGTCATAGAGTAAAGAAAATTGTATCTTTGCAAACTAATATTTCCTTGCCCACTTTAACATCAATTTATCATCTTTTTAAACATAGTAAATGAAACAAATTAACGAATTTCTAACCATTAAAGAATTTATTTCGATTGTTTTTAGTAAAGATACCATTCAAGTTCAAGCATCTGTTCTAAAAAGAGTAAATGAAAGTTTTGATTTTCTAAAAGTTTTCTCTCAAAATAAAGTTATTTATGGTGTGAACACAGGCTTTGGTCCTATGGCACAATATAGAATCAAGGACGAAGATCGTATTCAACTTCAATATAATTTAATTCGAAGTCATTCATCTGGTTCTGGAGCTCCGTTAAAACCTGAATATGTTAAAGCAGCAATATTGGCTCGTTTAAATACTCTTTCTTTAGGAAATTCAGGTGTTCATCCATCCGTGATTGGATTAATGGTAGAACTCATTAATAGAGATATTACACCTTTAATTTTTGAACATGGTGGTGTAGGTGCTAGCGGTGATTTAGTTCAATTAGCACACCTAGCATTGATTCTTATTGGTGAAGGTGAAGTATTTTATAAAGGTGAAAGAAGAAGTACCCAAGAAGTGTTTGAAATAGAAGGGTTAAAACCGATTCAGGTCGAAATTCGCGAAGGTCTAGCGTTAATGAACGGAACGTCTGTTATGACAGGAATTGGAATTGTAAATGTTCGCAATGCCCAGAGATTACTTGATTGGTCCATTAAATGTTCTTGTGCAATTAATGAAATTGTTCAAGCGTATGACGATCATTTGTCAGCAGAATTGAATAATGTAAAATTGCATTTTGGCCAACAAGAAGTGGCGGAAAAAATGCGTAAGAACTTGTTTGACAGTAAATTAACGCGCAAAAGAGCTGACCATTTATACACTGGTGAGAATAATGAAGATGTTTTCAAGGAGAAGATACAAGAGTATTATTCATTGAGATGCGTACCTCAAATTTTAGGCCCGGTGATGGACACCATTCAATCGGTATCAAATGTGTTAGAAAATGAAATTAACTCAGCAAACGATAATCCAATTGTCGATGTGAAATCAAAACAAGTATATCACGGTGGTAATTTCCATGGCGATTATATTTCGTTGGAAATGGACAAGTTAAAATTGGTTATTACGAAACTATCAATGTTAGCTGAAAGACAATTGAACTACTTATTGAATTCTAAATTGAATGATGTTTTACCTCCATTTGTTAACTTAGGAAAACTAGGATTTAACTTTGGTATGCAAGGAAGTCAGTTTACAGCAACCTCTACAGCTGCTGAGAATCAAATGCTTTCTAATCCAATGTATGTTCACAGTATTCCAAATAACAATGACAATCAGGATATTGTAAGCATGGGAACAAATGCTGCTTTGATAGCAGGGAAGGTAATTGAAAATGCGTATGAAGTCTTAAGTATTGAATTGATAACTATTGTTCAAGCTATCGATTCGTTGAATTTTAAAGATGAAACATCTACTGTAACTAGAAAGATATACGATGATATCCGACAAATTATACCAACATTTGAAGAAGATTTAGTTATGTATCCGTATATTCAAAAAGTAAAAGATTATTTGATAAATCATTAATAGCAACAATTATGAAGAAGATTTTAGGATTATTATTACTAAGTGTAACCGTATCTTTCGCACAAGAAATAGCCTTAGTTCGTGATAATGGATTGTTTGGTTATATTTCTAAAACGGGAGAGTATCTGATACAACCTAAATATAAAGTGGCAAAGAGCTTTTCGGATGGGTTAGCAGGTGTATTAGATAATAAAAAGTGGGGTTTTATTAATTCAAAAGGTGAATGGGTGATTCCTGCAATTTATAAAGATGTTACTGAGTTCGACAACGGAGTATGTTTGGTGAATTTGAACAAAGAATATTTTTATATCAATAAAAAAGGAGAGAAATTAACGTCGCCAAAAACAGATAAATTGTATCCTTTTGAGGATGGAATCGCTTTTATTAGAGATGGTAAAAAAGTAGGTATAATTAATCCTAAAATGGAAATTGTTTTAGCACCAACGTATGAATTAATTCGACCTTTTGTTGGAGATTATGCGAAAGTTAAAAATAACGGAAAGTGGGGGATTATTGACCGCAAAGGAAAAGTGATTGTTGAGCCGATTTACGACGAAATTGGAGAGTTACATAAAAACACTACTTGGGCAAGAGTAGAGAAATCGTATGGACTAGTATCCAATAATAAATTCAAAGCAATTGATAGTGTGATGAAGATTTGGGATTTCGGTGATCAAGATTTAGCATACGCTCGTAAAAATGAAAAAATAGGCTTTATTGACTTAAACGGAAATTGGGTAATTGAACCTAAATTTGATAAGGCAAGAGCATTTGCATTTCAATTGGCCCCCGTTTCCATAGAGAAAAAATGGGGATATGTGAATGCGAAAGGAGAAATGGTTATTGATTTTATCTATTTTGACGCTGAAGTTTTTAGTGCGGATGGCTTGGCACCAGTGAAAACCGTTAAGTGGGGATTCACAGATAGAACGGGCAAATTAGTTATACCGGGTAATTACGACATTAGTGTAGTTGGTTTTAATATGTTTGGTAATTCAGAAAAAGGATTTATTAATGGATTAGCACGTGTTAAGTATGCCGGAAAATGGGGATTTATTTCTCCTGACGGAAAGTTACTCGGAAATAAGTGGTACGAGAACGTTGAATTGTTTCAAGAATAAAAATAACGATATGAAATGTGCATTGGTTACTGGTGGATCAAGAGGAATTGGTCGTGTCATTTGTCAGAAACTGGCAGAAGATAGCGAATACCATATTTTGATTAATTATCACTCCAATCAAGTTGCGGCTGAAGAAACACTTGCGATAGTTCAAGGACTTGGTCGTACAGGTGAAATATTAAAATTTGATGTCGCTAATTTCGAGGAAGTAAAAGCTGTTTTATCGGATTGGGAAGAGAAGAACCCAGAAGCTATTGTAGAAACCATTGTCAATAATGCTGGTATCACTAAGGATGGATTGTTTATGTGGATGACACCTGACGATTGGAATCAAGTTGTAAATACTAGTTTAGGTGGTTTTTTCAATGTTACCCAATTCTTTATTCAGAAAATGCTTCGCAATAAATATGGACGAATTGTCAATATTGTTTCTGTATCAGGTGTAAAAGGAACTCCAGGACAAACGAATTATTCTGCTGCAAAAGGAGCTGTTGTTGCTGCGACAAAGGCGTTGGCACAAGAAGTTGCAAAACGAAAAATCACCGTGAATGCTGTAGCTCCAGGTTTCATTAGAACAGATATGACCAGCGGTATGGATGAAAAAGAATTAATAAAAATGATACCAGCCAATCGGTTTGGTGAAGCTGAGGAAGTCGCTGATTTAGTGAGTTTTTTAGTTTCTAAAAAGGCGAGCTATATAACTGGTGAAACGATTAATATTAATGGTGGTATTTACTCCTAATAATTTGAAGGATGAATAGAAGAGTTGTAATCACAGGGATGGGAATTTATTCATGCATTGGAACTTCATTGGAAGAAGTTAAGCAATCGCTTTATGAAGGGAAATCAGGAATTAAATTAGACGAACAACGAAAAGAATACGGCTATCAATCAGCATTAACGGGAATGGTTCCTAAACCAGATTTAAAAGATAAGTTGACGCGACGTCAACGCATTACTGTTGGTGAAGAAACAGAGTATGCATATGTCGCTACGATGGAAGCATTAAGAACTGCGGGTATTTCTGAAGATTATTTTACAGATAATGAAGTGGGTATATTATACGGAAATGATAGCGTTTCCAAAGCAACTATTGAGGCTACTGATGTGATGCGTGAGAAAAAAGATTCAAGCCTTTTGGGATCAGGAGCGATTTTCAAATCGATGAACTCATCTGTTACTATGAATCTTTCTACGATTTTTAGTTTAAAAGGAATAAATATGACCATTAGCGCGGCTTGTGCAAGTGGTTCGCATTCTATTGGTTTAGGATTTTTGTTGATTCAGAATGGAATGCAAGACATGATCATTTGTGGTGGGACACAAGAGATTAATAAATATGCCATGGCGAGCTTTGATGGCTTAGGAGTTTTTGCCTCAGATAATATTGATCCAACATTAGCTTCTCGACCATTTGATGCTGACAGAAATGGTTTGGTTCCAAGCGGTGGTGCAGCAACCGTAATTCTAGAGAGCTATGAGTCGGCAATTGCTCGAGGTGCAAATATTATCGCAGAAGTCGTGGGATATGGATTTTCATCCAACGGAGGACATATTTCAACACCTAATGTGGAAGGACCTGCAACAGCCATGTTAAGAGCATTGAATAATGCAGGATTGAAACCAAGTGATGTGGATTACATTAATGCACACGCTACTTCAACACCCGTTGGAGATGCTAACGAAGCGAAAGCTATCTTTAATGTTTTTGGCGAAAATGGACCGTATGTCAGTTCAACAAAGTCTATGACTGGCCACGAATGTTGGATGGCAGGAGCAAGTGAAGTTATTTACTCCACCATCATGATGCAAAACTCATTTATAGCACCTAATATCAATTTGTTAAACCAAGATGAAGATTCTAAGAAATTAAATCTTGTTCGAGAAACTTTAAACTCAAATATTGATATATATTTGTCAAATTCCTTTGGATTTGGAGGAACCAATTCAGCAATTGTCTTAAAGAAATATACCAAATAAAAATGAACAAAGAAGAAATTATAGAGAAAACAATAACGATTTTAGCCGACGAATTTGAAGTGGAGGAAGAAGTGATTCAACCCAATTCAATTTTGAAAGATACCTTAGATCTTGATAGTTTAGACTATGTGGATTTGGTGGTGACCATTGAAACAAACTTTGGTGTGAAGCTAGTAGAAGCAGATTTCGCTGAGGTTAGCTCTTTTCAAGATTTTTATAATTTAATTGATCTTAAATTAAATAAGTAATAAATTTTTCATGGCAGATTGGGATGGAAAATCAAAAGGTACACTTTTAGGATATAAAATATTTATTTTCAGTATTAAGAAAATTGGAATTAGAGCTGCGTATCTAATTTTATATTTTGTTGCCTTGTATTACTTTTTATTTTTAAAAGAAAGTAACCGTGCTATTTTCTATTATTACCGAAAACGCCTCAACTATTCATGGCTAAAATCAAAATGGTGTGTTTATAAAACATACGTTGTTTTTGGAAAAACGATTATTGATAAAACAGCCATTTCATCTAATTTACGAAATAAATTCACTTATGAATTTGATGGTATAGAAGTACTTAAAGAATTACTAGCCGAAAAAAAAGGAGGTGTTTTAATCAGTGCTCACATTGGAAATTTTGAAATTGCTGAACACTTCTTTGGAGAAATCGACCTGGATTGTCAAATCAATTTAGTAACAGTCGACTCAGAGCGTTCTGTTATCAAAGAATATTTAGGCTCAGTTACTAAGAAATCATCCATCAAATTCATTTACATAAAGGATGATTTGTCACATATCTACGAAATTAATAATGCACTGTCAAACAATGAACTAGTTTGTTTTACGGGCGATCGCTTCTTTGAAGGCACAAAACATTTAGAAGCTGAATTATTAGGTGAAAAAGCTCATTTCCCTGCTGGCCCTTTCTTGATTGCTTCTCGATTGAAAGTTCCGGTGGTTTATGTTTATGTAATGAAAGAACCCAAATTACATTACCATCTATATGCTCGATTAGGAGAAGTTAAACATCGAGATGCCCAAGGTCTTTTAGAAAATTATATCCAAAGTTTGGAAAGCATGTTAAAGTTGTACCCACTACAATGGTTTAATTTTTTTCAATTTTGGGAAAAAATTAAATAAAAAAGATACTTATCTTTGTAAGTTGAATTGGAGAATAAATGAAGAGAGTATTAGTGATAACGTACACACAGTCAGGACAATTAGATCAGATTTGTCATCGAATTACTACGCCTTTTCTTAACGATTCTAACGTACAAATAACAAATTATAACATCGAATTAGAACAAGATTTCCCCTTCCCATGGACAGGTGAAGCTTTTTTTGATTCATTTCCAGAATCTTTTAAACAAATTCCGCAAAGTATAAAGACACCTTCAGAAGAGATCCTGAATCAAAAATATGACTTAATTATTTTGGGTTATCAAGTGTGGTATTTGACACCATCTATTCCGATTAATTCATTTTTGAAAAGTGAATATGCCCAGCAAATTTTTAATCAGACACCAGTTGTTACTGTTGTAGCTTGCAGAAATATGTGGGCAAAAGCACATGATAAAATGCAGGTCTTATTGAAAGATGTGGGAGCAAATCATGTGGGGAATATTGCCTTAGTTGATCATGCTCCAAACCTTATTAGTGTTATTACCATTGTAAAATGGATGTTTACAGGAAGTAAAGAAAGTTACTTAGGGATTTTCCCGAAACCAGGAATTTCAAAAGAAGACATTGATAATTCTATCCGTTTTGGTGAAGTTACTTTAAAGCATTTACAAGAAGGTACATGGTCAGAATTACAACCAGCTTTAGTTTCAAACGGAGCAATTGAAATCAGACCTTTCTTAATTATGATTGATCGAACTGCGAATCGAATGTTCACGATTTGGTCAGCATTAATATTGAAAAAGAAAGAAAATCGTAAAGGATGGATGAAAGCCTTTAAATATTATTTATTGTTTGTATTGTATGTTATTTCGCCAATTGTGTATATCTTGTTCCTCCTTACTTACCCACTGAGATTGATAAGGATTAAGAAAGACACCTTACATTATAAAAACATTTAATACAAAAGCATGTTTGACGTTTACATAACAAAATCCGCAAAATTTTTGCCTAACGACCCTGTCTCAAATGATGAAATAGAGGCTCGTTTGGGATTAATTAATGAAAAAGCATCTAAGACTCGTCGTATCATTTTAAGAAATAATAAGATTCAAACGCGTTATTACGCAATCGATAAAGAAGGAAATAAAACGCACACCAATGCTGAATTAACAAATTCGGCTATCAATAATCTTTTTGATGAGAATTTTTCTAAAAAAGAAGTAGAATTAATTTCGTGTGGTTCAAGCACCCCTGATTTAATCTTACCTTCTTTAGCAGCAATGGTTCATGGACTTTTTAAAGAGAAGAATGTGGAAATAAATTCTGCTGCAGGTTGTTGTAATGCTGGAATGAATGCGCTTAAATATGGTTACATGTCTGTTCGTTCAGGAAATACCAATAATGCCATTTGTACAGGCTCTGAAAGAACTTCTTCATGGATGCAAGCAAATAAATTTGAAGCAGAAGTAAACGCATTGACAGAATTAAATGAAATGCCCGTTTTAGGATTTAATAAAGATTTCTTAAGATGGATGTTGTCGGATGGTGCGGGTGCTTTCTTACTTGAAAATAAGCCAAGTGGTGCTCATCCTCTTAAAATCGAATGGATGGACGCTTATTCTTACGCACATGAACTTGAAACGTGTATGTATGCAGGTGGAGACAAAATGGAAAATGGTGATATTCTTCCTTGGAGTGATTACCAAACGAATGAGTGGGAGGAGAAATCTATTTTTGCGATCAAACAAGACGTGAAGTTACTCGATGCTAATATTTTGGTTAAAGGTGCTGAAAGTCTAAAAGCTGCTATGGATAAACATGGAGTTGATTCTTCTGAAATTGATTACTTTTTACCGCATGTCTCTTCCTACTACTTTGTGGATGGTTTGAGAAGAGAAATGGAATTAGTAGGTGCCGCAGTACCAAAAGAAAAATGGTTTATGAACTTAGATAAAGTGGGAAATATCGGTGCAGCTGCTATTTATGTTGCTTTAGATGAATTAATCAATTCAGGAAAACTTAAAAAGGGAGATAAGATTATGTTGTCAGTTCCAGAAAGTGGTCGATTTTCATATACTTACGCATATTTAACAGTTGTCTAATGAGTATATTTCCAATAATAGATAAAGCTTTTGTCGAACAATTGATTCCACAAAAGAAACCTTTCGTAATGATTGATAAATTGCTTCATTTTTCAGATAAAAAAGTAGAAAGCGGATTGACTGTGGAAGAAAGTAATATTTTTTTTCATTCTAATTTTTTTCAAGAAGCTGGATTAATTGAACATATGGCGCAAACTGTTGCCCTCCACACAGGATATAGTTTTTACTTACAAGAAAAAGAAGCACCAGTTGGATATATTGGTTCTATTAGCTCTATCGATATTGACCGTTTACCTAAACTAAATGAAAATTTAAAAACGACCGTTGAGATTATTCAAGAATTTGCTGGTATTACATTGGTGAAAGTAGAAGTGAAGATAGATAATGAGAAAATTGCTTCAGGACAAATGAAAACCGTGTTAGCTTAAATATAAACGATTGGAAGAAATAGATATAAAACTTTTTTTACCTCACCGTCCACCTATGTTGATGGTTGATAAATTAACACATATTAATGAAAGTGAAGTTTCAACATTTTTCACAGTAAAGGAAGACTCACTTTTCGTCCAAGATGGACAATTAAATGAATTTGGACTGATTGAAAACGCTGCACAAACCTGTTCAGGAATCGTGGGTAAATCTTATTTTTTTGATGGTGAAAATAATGTAATTGAAAATGTAAAAGTACTCGGTTTTATTAGTGGGATTAAAGAATTAAAAGTACATGATTTCCCGCCAATTGGAAGTACAATTAAGTCTACATCACATTTAATTTCTCAATTTAATTCCCCAGATTATACTATTTGTACCATGAAATGTAGTACTTTTCAAGAAAACAAATTACTTTTCGAAGCGGTAATTAATCTATTTATCCAAGAAGACAAATGAAAGAAGACGAAGTTCCTCAAGATAAATCTTATTTGACGGATAGCCTTATTCGTGAAATGTGTTATGCGGTTGATAAAGATGGTAATTATACAACCGTTGTCAGCGAAGGTTGGGAACCAAAAGATATTGCGCTCAAAAATTCAATCCAACTAATTAAGGAAAGAACAGAAGAAGCACGAATTGAATTCATAAATGGCCATCTAAGTCCTTTGGTTTATTTTATGGAAAAAAATAAAATGGATGTTGGAATTCTTGCTAGCTATGTAGGGATGTGGAAATGGCGTGTGAAAAGGCATTTTAAGCCAGCAGTATTTAAGAAATTAAGTCATAAAACACTATCTAAATATGCGAATGCTTTCGACATATCTGTGGAAGAAATAATTACCTTTAAAGGAGAAGAATGAAAATTGATTTCACACATCATCAATCAGCACATTGTGAAAATGGAGTAGCGTCAAACCTACTAAAACATAACGGAATTAATATCAGTGAACCGATGGTTTTTGGTATTGGAGCAGGATTGTTTTTCGTCTATTTGCCTTTCGTAAAAGCCAACCATGCGCCTGCCATTAGTTATCGACCAATGCCTGGGATTATCTTTAATCGTTTATCCAAACGATTGGGAATAAAGATTAAAAGAGTGAAATTCTCAACTCCTGAACAAGCGAAAAAAGCATTGGAGGAGAATTTAAAAAACAATATTCCAACAGGTTTGCAAGTAGGGGTTTACGGATTGACCTATTTTCCAGATGAGTATCGATTCCATTTCAACGCTCATAATTTAGTGGTGTTTGGTAAGAATGGATCGGAATACTTGGTTAGTGACCCGATTATGGAAATGACGACGACTCTGACGGAAGAAACAATGGAAAAAGTACGCTTTTCAAAAGGTATTTTTGCTCCCAAAGGACATATGTATTATCCTATTTCATTTCCTGATCAATTGAATTGGGAAAAAGCGATTCGAAAAGGAATTAAGCAAACATGTACCTTAATGCTAGCAAAAGCACCAATTATTGGGGTGAGAGGTATGCGATTGGTTGCTGGTAAGATTAGAAAATGGGCCGATAAATACGGGACACAAAAAGCCAATTATTACCTTGCCCAAATCGTACGAATGCAAGAAGAAATAGGTACTGGAGGTGGCGGTTTTAGATTCATTTATGCTGCTTTTCTTCAAGAAGCTTCAGTGGTTTTAAAAATGGATGAATTAGCAATCCTTTCGAAAGAAATGACTGAGATTGGTGATTTATGGCGAGACTTTGCTGTGGATGCTTCTCGTGTTTACAAGAACAGAAGTAATCAATCAGATGTCTACAATACGCTTGCTGATGAATTAATCGAAATTTCATACCGAGAAGAAGCTTTCTTTAAGAAATTACAAAAAGCGATAAAGAAATGAATTCTAAAGCAATTGTCATTCAGAATCTAAGTAAAAAGTACAAAGATGCAGACGACTATTCAGTCACTGACTTGACATTGAATATTAATAGAAATGAAATTTTTGGATTGTTAGGTCCAAATGGAGCAGGTAAGACGACCCTTATTTCAATGCTTTGTGGGTTGATCAAACCAACTGCTGGAGAATTCACCATCGATGGTTTCTCGTACGAGAGCAATGCCATGGATATCAAAAAAATGATCGGTGTTGTTCCACAGGAATATGCACTTTATCCTACTTTAACTGCAAATGAAAATCTGATGTATTTCGGAAGTATGTTTGGTCTCAAAGGAAAAGATTTAAAACATAAAGTTCACGTTGCATTGGAGCGATTAGGCTTGGAGAAATTTGCTAACAAAAAAATTCAGACTTTCTCTGGTGGGATGAAAAGACGAATCAATATTATCGCTGGAATCTTGCATGAACCCGCAGTTTTGTTCTTAGATGAACCAACAGTAGGAGTGGATGTTCAATCCAAAAATGTGATTATTGAGTATTTGAAAGAGTTGAACCAAAAAGGGACAACAATTGTTTACACATCACATCATTTAAGTGAAGCACAAAATTTCTGCTCTCAGATTACCATCATGGATCAAGGGAGAATACTGATTTCAGGAACTCCAACAAGCTTGATTGAATCGGTACCAAATGCCCATAATTTAGAAGATGTTTTTGTTTCATTAACTGGTAAAGCACTTAGAGATGATGTATAAATTGGGAATGACCATTTATAAAGAGATGCTTTTACTCAAAAGAGATTTTGGTGGTTTGGTGATTCTGTTTGTCATGCCTTTGGTATTGATTATTACCATTACATTGATTCAAGATACCAGTTTCAAGTCGATGTCAGAAATGAAAATGCCTATTTTATTGGTAGACAACGATCACGGTGAAATTTCCCATAAGGTGAAAGAAAGCTTGAACGAAAGTGGTACTTTTCAAATTGTCAGCACATTAAATGATAAAGCGTTGAATGAGGAAATGGCTAAAAATGCTGTTTTTAAAGGAGATTACCAGCTTGCCATCATTCTACCGAAAGATTTAAGTAATGATTTGAACATAAAAGTCAATCATAACGTTCAAAAAATAATGCAAAATTTTGAATTGAATGAACCAGTTGAGATGGGTGATATTCAACAACTGAATTCACATAGTGTTAATTTATATTTTGACCCCGCTTCACAATTATCCTTCCGAAATACGGTCAAAAACAGCATTGATAAATTAATCGCTAAAATTGAAAAAGATAAAGTGTATGCCGCTTTTCAAGAGAATTTAGGTATTGAAGATATTTCATTTCAAGATGATAACTTTATTACTTATGAAGAAATTAGTCCTGAAATTAAGGAAGGAAAAGCAATCATTCCAAACTCGGTTCAACACAACGTTCCCGCTTGGTCTTTATTTGCGATTTTCTTTATCATTGTTCCACTTTCCATCAATATTGTAAAAGAAAAAGGGCAAGGAACTCAAATTCGTTTATTGACCAATCCCGTTCCTTATTTTATTTTAATTGCTGGAAAAACAATCACCTATTTAATCATCTGTATGATTCAATTTATCTTGATGTTATTAATTGGGGTATTCTTTTTTCCATACTTAGGGTTGCCTAAATTAGAACTACATGGAACATTTTTCTTAATGACCATAATCGCCTTGTTCTCAGGTTTAGCGGCAATTGGTTTAGGTATTTTATTAGGGACGATTGCAAGGACACAAGAACAATCTGCTCCTTTCGGAGCTACATTTGTGGTAATTCTGGCAGCAATTGGAGGAGTTTGGGTACCCGTTTTTGCAATGCCTAAAGTAATGCAAGTTTTATCGCATATTTCACCGATGAATTGGGGTTTAAATGCTTTTTATGACGTTTTACTTAGGAAGGCGAGCTTTTTAGAAATATTTCAAGAGATTATTTTATTACTTTTGTTCTTTATTTGTACAATCGTAATCGCTATTCTTTATGATAAAAAGAAAAGAGCCGTCTAAAGAAATAACCGTATCTAAAGAAATTCGTATCCGTTTTAATGAGACAGATCCATTGGGGATTGTGTGGCATGGATACTACATTACCTATTTTGAAGATGGCAGAGAAGCCTTCGGGAGAGAACATGGTATTTCTTATTTAGATGTTCAAGCTCATGGATTCACGACACCGATTGTAAAATCTATTTGTGAACATAAATTAGCCCTGAAATACGGCGACATTGCAAGAATTGAAACTACTTTTATCAATACGCCTGCTGCTAAGATGATTTTTAAATACCAGATTTTCAATACCGAAAATAAAGTCGTTTGTACGGGTGAGACCGTTCAAGTGTTTTTAGGATTAGAGGGTAATTTAATTTTGAACAATCCTCCTTTTTATGAGGCGTGGAAAATTAAAATGGGATTACTAGATTAAATGTTAAAGCGAATTTTTATATCAGACTCGAATTGCGTTACTTCATTAGGTTTAGACCTCGCTAGTAACTGGAAAGCTGTGTCGAATGGTATTTCTGGAATTGAATGTCATCATCGAGATGATCTTTTAGAAACCCCGTTTTATGCCTCTATGGTGAATGACGAACTTTTAGATCAAGCTGTTGCTGAAAACCTGAATACTGGAAATTATACCAAATTGGAAAAGATGTTGCTTTTAACATTACTTCCATTAATCAATAGAAATAAAGTGTCCGATAATTCCATATTGATTTTATCGACGACAAAAGGGAATATCAGTTTACTAAAAGATAAAAATATTCCGATCCAAGAAATTCAATTACCGACGTTAGCAAAAAAAATAGCTACTTATTTTGGATTTAAAAAGGATCCAATCGTTGTTTCTAACGCATGTGTTTCAGGTTTGTTGGCAATATCAGTAGCAAAGGATTTGATTCAAGGAGGAATGTGTGAAAATGCGTATGTACTTGCTGGAGATGAACTATCAGAATTTATTTTGTCAGGTTTTAATTCTTTTCAAGCGATGAGTCAAAGCGTTTGTCGCCCATACGATAATGAAAGAGATGGTGTTAATCTTGGAGAAGCCAGTGCAGCAGTTTTTATCGATTCTAATTTTGAAGGTGATAATTTGATAGAAGTTATTGGAACAGGAGCTATTAATGATGCAAACCACATTTCTGGACCTTCTCGAACTGGAGAAGGATTATATTTGAGTGTACTGAGTGCGTTGAATGAAGCGAATATTTCTAAAGAGGATATTGATTTTATTTCAGCACATGGTACAGCAACAATGTACAATGATGAAATGGAAGCGATTGCGGTCAATCGATTGGGATTGAATCACGTTCCGCTGAATAGCATGAAAGGATATTATGGACATACGTTGGGCGCTTCGGGTTTACTTGAAACGATTTTATCCATTGAAAGTGCTAATAATAAGCAACTTATTGTATCTTTAGGTTATGAAACAAGTGGTGTTACACAAGAAATTAATATCATTCAAAAACCAGAAGAAAGTAGTATTACTTATTTTCTAAAAACAACATCTGGATTTGGTGGTTCAAATGCAGCAATTCTATTTAAAAAAGTCAACTAATTTGAAGTCAACTCATTATATATCTCATTTGTGCAAAATTAATGCATCCGCTATTTGGGTAGATAATCAATTAGTCATGGAGGCTCCAGGAAATTTATTTGCTGATTTTGCAAAGTTAGCATATCAAAAATTTGAAATAAAGTATCCAAAATTTTTTAAAATGGATAAGTTAAGTAAATTAGCTTTTTTATCTGCGGAATTGATATTAAGAAAAACGGTTAAAGATGAGATGAATAAGAATGTCGCATTGGTTTTTGCGAACCAATCTGCGAGCCTAGATACCGATGTGAATTATCAAAAAACAATTGACGACCGAAATGATTATTTTCCGAGTCCAGCGGTTTTTGTGTACACCTTGCCGAATATTTGTGTAGGTGAAATTTGCATTAAACATCAGTTGCAATCAGAAAATATCTTTTTTGTAACTGAGAAATTTAATTCAGAATTAATGTTTAACTATGCTGAATCTATCTTAAACCAAGGAAAAGCAGACCGAGTTCTTTGTGGTTGGGTGGAATTATACCATGAAGATTATCAGTCTTTTGTATATTTGGTGGATAAAAAAGGTCAAATAGAACACTCAATTGAAAATTTAAATAAATTATAGAATAAATACATATGGAATCGTTAAAGACAGAATTGAAAAATAAAATCATTGAAGTATTAAACTTAGAAGAAGTAACTGTCAATGATATTGATGATAATGAGGCACTTTTTGGAGATGGTCTTGGATTAGACTCTATTGACGCATTGGAACTAATTGTTTTAATGGATAAAGATTATGGCATTAAATTGACCGATCCAAAACAAGGAAAAGAGATTTTTCAATCTATTGAAACAATGGCTACTTATATTTCTGAAAATAGGAAGAAATAATTTATGGCAAAGAGAATTGCAATCACAGGAATGGGTATTGTTTCAGCTATTGGAAATTCGGTAGTGGAAAACTGGGAAACTCTTTCGCAGGGTGGAAATACGATTACTAGGATTAAAAATTTGAATACCATACATCATGACTCGCTTAAATTTGGTGAGATTAAAACCACGAACGAAGAGTTCGTGAAATTGTTAGATTTACCTGAGGACAATAGTTTTTGCCGTTCTGCATTGCTTGGAATGTACGCTCTGAATGAAGTTGTTTTGAGTGTTAATATTCAGGATATCAATGATGTACGTACTGGATTGATTTCCGCTACTACCGTTGGAGGAATGGACATGACAGAAAAATATTTTCATTCGTATGAAGAAAATGTTGCCGCTCGGAAACACATTGCTGGTCATGAAGCGGGAGATGTAACCAATAAAATGGCTGATTATATAGGTCTGAAAGGATTTGTAACAACTATCAGCACCGCTTGTTCTTCTGCTGCAAATGCCATCCTTTTAGGAGCGAAAATGATTGAAACGGGGCAGCTCGATCGGGTCATTGTTGGCGGTACAGATGCTTTGTGCAAATTTACCATCAATGGTTTTAAAACCTTGATGATTTTAACGGATGAAGAAAATGCGCCTTTCGATGATAATCGTAAAGGATTGAATTTAGGAGAAGCAGCCGCTTATTTGATGTTGGAATCAGATGAGGTAGTGAAAAGAGAAAATAGAAAAGTACTCGCATATGTTTCTGGCTATGGAAACGCGAACGATGCTTTTCACCAAACTGCTTCTTCAGAAAACGGTGAAGGTGCTTATTTAGCAATGCATAAAGCGTTAGAAAGCGCTGGTTTAAGTCCGAGTGATATTGATTATGTCAATGTACATGGAACAGCCACGCCAAACAATGATTTGTCTGAAGGAATTGCCATGCAACGAATCTTTGGAGATAACGTGCCTGTATTCAGCTCAACCAAACCATTTACAGGTCATACTCTAGCAGCAGCGGCAGCGGTGGAAGCTGTGTATAGTGTTTTAGCCATTCAAAATGAAGTTGTTTACCCAAATAAAAACTTTAAGACACCGATGAAAGAGTTTAACTTAATTCCTCAAACTGAATTGCTGAAGAAAAAGTTGAATCACGTATTATCCAATTCATTTGGATTTGGAGGGAATTGTTCCACTGTTATTTTTTCAAAGAACGCATGAAGAAGTGTTATATAAATGGTTTATCATCCATCTCCCATCAAAATTCGCTTGAAAGTGAGTTCTTGGTAGAAGTGACTCCATTAACCAATGAAACTGTTTTCAAAGCAATCCAACCTTCCTATAAAGATATTATCTCTCCTGCCGCAGGAAGGCGTATGGCAAAAGGAGTGAAAATGGGCATGTACACCGCTTTGAAATCATTGGAAGAAGCGAAAGTTGAAAACCCTGATTCTATCATCGTGGGAACAGGATTAGGATGTATGGAAGATTCTGAGAAATTCTTGCATGCAATTATTGATAATAATGAGCAATATTTAACACCGACATCTTTCATTCAATCTACGCATAACACCGTTGGTGGACAAATTGCGTTGGCGTTAAAATGCAAAGGACCCAATTTCACCTACGTAAACGGAGGAGTTTCCTTTGAAAGTGGATTAATTGATGGGAAAATGCAAATCGACTTAGAGGAATCAAATACCGTTTTGGTTGGTAGCGTTGATGAGATTGCTAAACAAACTTCTTATTTATATCAGTTAGCTGATTTAGTTAAAAAAGAAGAAGAACAACCGATTGATATCTTGACTTCGAAAACAAAAGGCATTATCTACGGAGAAGGTGCACAGTTTTTTGTTTTAGAAAGTGAGAAAAAAAATTCTTGTTACGCCGTTTTAGAAAAGGTGTCGATCATCAATACACTAGAGCCAAATGAGGTGAATCAATATCTGGAACAATTTTTAAAATCCGCTGGGATAACCAAAGAAGAAATTGATTTGGTGATTTTAGGGATTGATGGAGATGTGAATTTTAAAGAAATGTATGAAGGTCCACAAGCTTTATTCAATCAAACACCACAAGCATACTATAAACACTTAACTGGTGGATATCATACTGCATCTGCTTTTGGGTTTTGGATGGCAAATAATATTCTAAAAAGACAAATCCTTCCAGAAGCTACACAACTGAATAAGTTGACCAAAAAAGGCTATCAAAAAGTTTTATTATACAATCAATACCGAGGAAAAGACCATAGTTTTATTTTATTGTCAAAATGCTAAAACATCAGGCTGTTCGTCTATTTATTATCACCTCTGGAATAATACTTGCCATTTATTCTTATTATCATGGTGATTGGACGTACTTAGCTATTTTAGTAGTGTTTTGGTTACTCCTTTTAGTTTGGGGATCTTTTGATATTCGTCTAGGGTATTTTACTAAAACACATTTTTCAAATCGAAATGAAAAAGAGTTGAAAGTAGCTATTACCTTTGATGATGGCCCGACGGAATTCACCTGTCAAGCACTTGAATTACTAAAGAAATACAACGTAAAAGCGACTTTCTTTTGCATTGGAAAACAAATCGAAAAACATCCCGACATTTTTCAACGTATTATAGAAGATGGACATTTGGTCGGAAATCACAGTTATTCTCACCCCAAGAAATTTGGTTTTTTATCTACTCAAGAAGTGGTGGATGAAATTCAAAAAAACGATCAAGTGATAGTTGAAATGGTAGGTAAAAAAGTAGCGTTTTTTCGGCCACCTTTTGGAGTAACCAACCCAAGCATACATCGAGCGATTCAAAGAACAGGTCATCAAGTTATTGGATGGAGTATCCGGTCGTTGGATACAGCTAAAGAAGACGAACTTAAAATTGTGAAACGAGTAGAACGAAAGATGCATCCTGGAGGCGTGATACTTTTGCATGATACCAGTCAAAAGTCAATCCATGCGTTAGAGAAAATATTAAAGGTTATTTTAGAAAAGAAATATACGGTTATTCCCTTGGATAAATTGCTAGACTTGCAAGCATATCTACCGTAGAAAGTAAATTAATTGTAATTTTGGAATAGTTGTTGCCATAACGAAAACAAAAAAAACAGATAGAATGAAAAATATAGGTTTATTGATACTGCTTTTATTGACACAGAGTTTATTCGCACAAGATAAGAAAATGACTGCTTCGGAAATTAGTCATTTTAAGACAACTACTGAAAAAGGAACGAAATCCATCAAGACAATTAAAACAGATTTCATTCAATACAAGCATCTGGATTTTTTAGAAAAAGACATTGAATCCAATGGTAAGATGATTTTTAAAACACCTTCTTCATTGAATTGGAAATATATAAATCCGTATCAGTACAGTATCACTTTCAAGAATAATAAAATTTACATCAACGACCAAGGAAATAAAAGTACTGTCAATGCTGGAAATAACAAAATGTTTGAAAGAATCAATAAATTAATCGTTGGAACCGTAAGTGGAAATATGTTTGACGACAAGGAATTTGTTATTGAATATTATAAAAATAAGGATTACAATATTGCTAAATTAACACCGAAAGAAAGTGCATTAAAGAAATATATCAAGCATGTTTATTTGTATTTTCCGCCCAATGAGTCCGTTGTGTCAAAAGTGAAATTGATCGAACCATCCGATGATTATACCTTGATTATTTTCAAAAATAAAGTCGTAAATGTACCGATTGATGATGCGCTTTTTTCTAATTAGTCTATTGTTTGTTGGGTTTAGTGCTTGCAAGACATATTATCCAGCAGGTGTAATTCGAACAGAAATAAGCGATTCGACCTATCAAAATACCTATTTTTCAGGAGATTCAGCCTACTTGTACAAAACTCAAGTGGATGTTTATGGCAATCAATTGAGTGGTGTTTTGGTTATTAAGAAAATAGATGATAACACACACCGAGTCGCATTGACTAGTGCTTTTGGAAATACCTTACTCGACGTTATTATAGCTGAAAATGAGATGAAAGTCAAGTATGTCATGGATGATTTGAATCGCAAGTTTCTTCTCAAAACGTTAGAAGCTGATTTTCGAATGATTTTGACCCAGCATCATCTCATCCAAGAAAAATTCGTTACTGGGCAAGATACTGTTTATAAATCCAAAATTAAAAAAGAGTTTTACTACTTTTTCAACTCGAATAAGACCAATCAATTGTATCAAATAAGCTTAGCAAGTAAGTCAAAAGAGAAAGTCAAGGTTAATATTACACCTAAAAGTCGTACTTTTGCAGAAAACATTGTAATTCAACATTATAATATAAAACTGAGAATAGAATTGAGTGAATATAGAATTGAGTAATTCTGTTCAACCTTGGTTATAACGTGTGTTACTTTTGAAAAAAAATATAAGAATGGAGATTGATTTTCAGAATACTAAAATGCTTTTAACGGATTTTTACACGATTCAAAAAATTGAAGAAGTGGAAAATGGAAAATACCATGCGCTGATTCATTTGAACAAAGATCATGAAGTTTTTAAAGGACATTTTCCTGGGAATCCTGTTTTACCCGGCGTTTGTACTATGCAAATTATAAAAGAATTGACGGAAACAATTTTGCAAAAGTCATTGGTTTTATCACGTGCGATTAATGTGAAATTCATGGCTTTAATTAATCCAGATGTTCATCCAACACTTAAATTAGAATTAGATATTGAAACGTTAGAGAATGGTGATGTGAAAGTGAAAAATAGTACATTTTTTGATACAACTTTGGCTTTAAAACTTTCCAATAACTATAAAGTGATTGACAAATGAAAATAGTATTGATTTTAATAGCGTTCGTATTTGCTTCCACTTCGAGTGAATTGTCTGAGTTGCGAAAACTTTATCCCAAAGCTTCTTCCACAAAAGAAAATGCTGAAATTTTTTACACTAAAACGAGCCAAATTAGTTCTGATACTCCTGTAATGATTGGATACAAAGGCGTTGGATTTACGTTAAAAGCTAAATACGAAAGTGAATTAGCTAAAAAGAAAAATAATTTCAAAAAAGGAGTTGAAATGCTCGAGGAAAGTATTCAGAAAGCACCGGAAAATATCGAATTGAGAACGTTGAGAATGAGTGTTCAGGAAAATTCACCTAAATTCTTGAATTATAATAAAAATATAGAGGAAGATAAAAAGCTAATTGCCGATAACCTGTTAAAGAGTAACTCGGAAGTGAAAAGCTTTGTGACGCAATTTATCATTACTTCCAAATCGTTTACTGAAACCGAGAAGAAAAAGTATAAGCTTTAATTTTTTTTTTGAATGAGTACAGAAACGATTGCCGAACAAATGAAACGATTGAAAGTGTGTGTGATTATTCCCACATACAACAATCATAAAACATTACCGCGTGTCTTAAATGGTGTTTTAGAACGAACAGATTCTGTAATTGTGGTCAATGACGGCTCTACGGATAATACGCTTACTATTTTATCTAATTATCAGCATATAACGCAAATTCATCTTCCTCAAAACAAAGGAAAAGGAAATGCGCTTCGCCACGGTTTTTTAGCAGCAAAAGGAGCAGGTTATGAATATGCCATTACCATTGACTCAGATGGACAACACTTCCCAGAAGATATAATCGTTTTTTTGAAACACATTGATGATGCTAAGGCTCCTATTTTACTCATTGGAAGTCGGGATATGACCTCTGAAAATGTGCCTAAAAAAAGTAGTTTTGGACACAAATTTTCCAATTTTTGGTACCATTTTGAAACAGGCGTGAAATTATCCGACACACAATCGGGCTATCGTTCGTATCCTTTAAATGCTATTCCTAAAAGACTTTTCACCCAAAAATTTGAGCTGGAAATTGAAGTTATTGTCCGGTCTTCGTGGAAAGGTGTTGAGGTGAAAAACATTCCAGTCAACATACTGTATGACCCAGAAGAAAGGGTGAGTCACTTTCGACCTTTCAAAGATTTTACTCGAATTAGTGTGTTAAATGTGGTCTTGGTAATGATTGCTTTAGCTTATATCAAACCCCGCGACTTCGTTCTTAGTTTTAAAAAAAAAAGCTTTAAAGATTTTATCCGCGAAGATGTTTTAGGAAGTTCGGATTCTAAATTAAAAAAATCACTCTCGATTGCGTTAGGTGTTTTTATTGGAATTTCACCGTTTTGGGGGTTTCATACAGTAATAGTCTTATCGCTTGCAGTAGTCTTAAAACTGAATAAGGTACTAGCTTTCGCTTTTTCAAATGTTAGCTTTCCCCCGTTTATCCCCTTTATCATAATTGGATCTCTACAAATGGGAAAAATCTTTATCAAAGAGACACAACCACTAGTTGTCAATAAATCCATTACTTTTGATGCTATTGCTGATAATTTAACATTATATTTGGTTGGAAGTTTTATTTTAGCAACGACAATGTCGATTATAGCAGGCTTCACGAGCTATTTTGTATTATCTATCAGGTTAAAAAAATATCCTAAAACGAATTAATTCAATGGAGACTTTTTTCTATTTCATTTACCGTCTCATCAAAAATAACAAACTAATTTCCATTTTTATTGGATTGGTGTTTTTAGGAGTTTTTGGCTTTTTTGCCTCACAAATTAAATTTGAAGAGGACATTACACGTATTATTCCTAAAAATGAACAATCGGATGTTACTGCTAAAGTGCTGAAACAGCTTAATTTTGCGGATAAGATTACCGTCATTCTGGAGAAAAAAGAGAAAGGAACGGACGAAGATCTAGCAGACATAGCACAAACATTTTTAGATAGCATCGGCTCTTGTTCCGCTTATATACGAGATATAGAGGGTAAAATAGATGATGAAAATATTCAGGAAACATTTGAATTTATTCGAAGTAATCTTCCGCTTTTTTTAGACGAGGATGATTATCAGCTAATTGCCAATAAAATACAAAGCGATAGCATTCAACAACAAACTGAACAGAATTTCAGGACGTTGATTTCACCAACAGGAATGGTGGCCAAAGATTTTATCTTAAACGACCCGTTGGGATTTGCTTTTATTGCACTGAAAAAATTACAACAACTGAATTTAGGAGAAGATTTTCACTTAAAGAACGGCTTTATTACTACTAAAGACGATTCGAAAATATTGTTGTTTATCAATCCTGTTTTGGCTGGAACAGAAACAGAGAAAAATACGTTGTTTGTCGGCGAATTAAATCGAATTAAAACGGATTTAAATGAAAAGTTCGCAGAGAAAGCTTCAGTAGATTATTTTGGTTCTTCGTTGATTGCGGTGGCAAATGCGAAACAAATAAAAGGGGACATTATCAAAACGGTTGTTTTGTCGTTAACCGCGTTGATGTTGATTCTGATTTTGTTCTACAGAAGAATTTTCATACCTATTATTCTTTTTGTGCCTACTGTTTTTGGCGGTCTTTTTGCCTTAGCGTGTTTGTACTTCATGAAGGAAACCATTTCTGCCATTTCATTGAGTGTAGGAGCTATTCTATTAGGTGTGACCATTGATTATGCGTTACACATATTAACACACTACAAAGACAAAACGGATATCAAAGAGCTTTATAAGGACATAACGATGCCGCTTATTATGAGTAGTTCTACTACAGCTGCGGCTTTTTTATGTTTGTTATTTGTGCATTCTGAAGCACTCAAAGATTTAGGGATTTTTGCTGCAATTAGCGTTCTTGCATCGTCCATTTTCTCTTTGATTTTGATTCCACATTTATATCAACCGAAACCGTATGTAGAGCGAAAGAGAAAAAATATTATTGAGATTGCTTCAAGTTTTTCATTTGAAAAAAATAAACCTCTTTTTTACTCTGCGCTTGCCGTAATTATCGCTTCATTCTTTCTGTTCAACAAAGTTCAATTTAACAATAATCTCGCAGATCTTAATTTTATTCCACAAGAGATTAAAAATGCAGAGGCAAAAGTTGAGGCAACAACAAGTTTAACTTCCAAATCCATTTATGTAGCTGCTTATGGAAACACGGAAGAAGAAGCACTGGAGAATAACTCTAAATTATTCGAGACTTTACAAGAAGAGCAAAATAAGAAACAAATATTAAGCTTCAGCAGTATTGGTGGAATTGTTCTTTCGGAAAAGGATCAGCGGGAGAAAATTGACAGGTGGAATCATTTTTGGAATCCACAAAAGAAAGAGGATGTTCAGACTGATCTTATCCAATCTGGGACATCGATTGGTTTTAAACCGAGCTCTTTTCATTCTTTTTATGAACTCTTGGGAAAAGATTTTCGACCTATCACTTTTGCTGACTATCAGCAATTAAATGCGCTTCCTTTGAAAGATTTTGTCACTGATAAAAATGGGTTTCATACTGTTTTGTCCATTGTAAAGGTCTCAGATGAGCAACGAGAACCACTTATTAAACGTGTTTCGGAAGATACAAATGTGATGGCTATTGACCGCCAGCAAATGAATGAAACATTTTTAGGTCATTTGAAAAACGACTTCAATGACTTGGTGAATTATTCTTTTTTAGCGGTGATCTTAATCTTATGGATGTTTTTTCGCCGTACCGAGTTAATGCTGATTGCTGTTGTGCCAATTGCGATTACAGGAGTTGTTACCGCTGGATTGATGGTGCTATTTGATGTCCAGTTGAATATATTTAGCACCATTGTTTGTACTCTAATTTTTGGACACGGTGTCGATTTTAGTATTTTCATGACGAGTGCCTTGCAGAAGGAACACACCTTTGGGAAAAGTGATATGAAAACCTATCGTACTTCCATCATCTTAGCAGCTATGACGACTATTTTAGCCATCGGATCGCTAGTGTTTGCAAAACATCCAGCATTGAAATCGATTTCAGTTGTTTCACTCATAGGTGTATTTTCTGCTTTGATTATCACGTTTGTATTTTATCCTGTAATTTTCCGAATTTGCATTATGAATCGAGTGAAGAAGGGCAAATCACCGATTACACTTCGTTTGTTTATTCATTCTTTATTGTCCTTTATTTATTACGGTATTGGAGGTTTTCTATTTTCTATCTCAGGACAATTAATCATGCGTATTCTGCCTTTTAAAAAGGAAGTGAAAATGAAATGGTTTCGGGTTACGATGAGTATATTTATGAAATCGGTGCTTTATTCGAATCCATTTGTGAAAAAACGAATTGTCAATCCAAATAACGAACAATTTGAGCGTCCATCTATAATCATTGCCAATCACACTTCCTTCTTGGATACTTTAGCTGTTGGAATGCTGAGTTATAAGGTTATATTCTTAGTGAATGATTGGGTGTACAATTCCCCCATCTTCGGTAGAGCCGTTAAATTAGCTGGCTTTTATCCTGTTTCACAAGGATTAAATAAAGGCGTCGACCATCTTCGAGCAAAAGTAGAAGAAGGGTATTCTTTAATGATTTTCCCAGAAGGAACACGATCTACTACAAATGCCATTCATCGTTTCCATAAAGGCGCTTTTTACTTAGCAGAAGAATTAAATATGCCAATTTTACCTGTTTATATTCATGGGAATTCAGAATTATTACCCAAAGGTGATCATATCATTTATAACGGTAGCTTAACGGTTCATATTGGCGATAGAATTGAGTCAAATGATCCTAAATTTGGAAATACATACGATGTGAAAGCCAAACAAGTCAGCGTTTTCTTCAAAAATCAATTTCAAGAATTAAGAGCAACTTACGAAGACGAAAATTACTTTAAGTATAAATTGCTTTTGAGCTATTTGTACAAAGAACGTGATCTTTTTAAAGAAATAAAGGCTGATTTTGCGGTGAATAAATCCAACTATTATCAACTCAACAGTTGCTTTGGGATAAAGGAGCGCATTTTTCATATAGCAGATGATTTTGGACAAATAGACATCCTCCTTGCACTGACACAATCGGAAAGAAAGATTCAGACTTATATTGATAACGAAGAAAAAAGAGAAGTAGCGAAAACGAATTACCTACTTCATTCGAGGAAAATTAAATACCTCGATCAGCTTTCTGAAATAGATCCAAAAATAAAGACACTTCTGATTTCAGCCAAAGAATTAGAGATGGATTGGAAGGGAATCATTCCTTCTTTTGATCAAATTATACTCTTTAATAACTCAGATTTGGTTGCCGAAATCTTACCACATGGTTTTATAATAACCCGCGAAGAAGGAGTAATAATCACTTTAAAAAAACAATAATGACTAAGAAATACGATGTAGTAATTATTGGAAGTGGATTAGGTGGATTGGTTTCGGCTATTATTTTAGCCATGGAGGGCAAAAGTGTTTGTGTGTTGGAGAAAAACAATCAATACGGAGGGAATTTACAAACGTTTGCTAGAGATAAAAAAGTTTTTGACACCGGTATTCACTACATTGGTGGGTTAGATAAAGGTCAGAATTTACATCGATACTTTTCGTATATCGGCATCATGGATGGCTTGCGTTTAAAGCGAATGGACATGAATGCCTTTGACAAAATATCATTTGAAGGCGATTCAAATGATTATCCCCATGCACAAGGATTAGATAATTTTGCTGAGCAGCTCATTCACTATTTTCCAGAAGAAGAAGAGGCAATTCATAAATATGTTAAAATGATGACGTACATCTGTTCTTCTTTTCCGCTTTATAATTTAAGGAAGGAAGATGGCTATCATCAAGAAATTTTAGCACTCAATGCCAAAGATTATTTTGATGAGTTAACCCAAAATGAAAAACTCAAAGCTGTTTTAGCAGGATCTAACTTTTTATACGCTGGAATACCTGATAAAACCCCACTTTACGTTCATGCTTTGTCTACTAATTCTTACATGCAAAGTGCATGGCGATGTATCAACGGTGGTAGTCAGATTACAAAATTATTAGTGAAGCAGTTGCGTAAATACGGAGGAGAAATCTACAAGCGTCGCGAGGTAACGCACTTTGATATGGAAAACGATGTGATTGTTGCTGCACGTACCAAAAGTGGTGACATCTATTCCGGTGATTTATTTATTTCGAACATTGAACCCAAAACTACTTTAAAAATGGTGGGGGAAGAAAAATTTAGAAAATCGTATTTCAAAAGAGTTCAAAGTCTAGAAGCCTCTTCAGCCGCTTTTAGTTTATACATTGTCTTTAAGCCGAATAGTTTCAACTATTTCAATTGTAATTATTACCGTTTCAAAACACCTCAAAAAGTATGGGAGTCACTTGATTATAGTGAGGATTCATGGCCAGAATCGTATATGGCGTCGATGAATATTTCGGAGGAAAACCAAGTGTGGGCTGAAAGTTTAACAGCTATCACTTATATGCGTTTTGAAGAAGTAGAACAATGGATAAAAACGCATAATACAACGGTTGATTCAAACGATAGAGGAGAATTGTATGCGGAGTTCAAGAAGCAAAAGATGGAAGCGTTCTTAAATGCTTTGGAAAAACAATTCCCAACGATCAGAGAATGTATTCAGTCAATTCATGAATCTTCGCCATTAACCTATCGTGATTATATTGGTGTGGATAGAGGAAATATGTACGGATATGTAAAAGATTCAAATGATCCGATGCGCACCTTTATTTCGACGAAAACAAGAATAGATAATTTATTTCTAACAGGTCAAAGTATCAATATGCATGGCGTTTTGGGAGTTACTATTGGGGCCGTCTTAACTTGTTCTCAGATCTTAGGAAAAGAGTATTTAGTCGATAAAATTATTCAAGCAACGGAACCATGATGATTTATAAGTCCATTCGGTTAAGTGTTTGTTTGGTTCTTTTAATTTCCATCAGTGCTTGTGGTATTCGGAAATCTCAAAGGCATTTACCTTCTCTTGAAGGATATAATCAAACGGTTCCAATTGTCTCTAAACTCTCTGATACTTTATTTTATACCAATCAAAACTATCTACTAAAAAATAAACATGATATTTGGGAATTGTACACTTCTGGTGATGCGCTACAATTGGGATTGATTAGTGGAAGTTTATCACAGGAATTAATTAAAAAGCAAGAACGTGCTTTCTTTACGATGGTAGCAGAGTTTATACCATCTTCATCTAAACAACGTTTCTTAAAGTTCTTCTTGAAGGTATACAATCGTAAGATGTATTTAAATATCCCGAATGAATATTTGGCTGAAATTTATGGAATTTCACGCTATTCTTCAGACGAATATGATTTTATCGCAAACAAATACCAACGTTGCTTATCGCTTCATGGTGCTCATGATATTGGCCATGCTATGCAGGATTTGATGTTGGTTGGTTGCTCGTCTATGGCAGTTTGGGGAGAAAAATCCGCTGATGGAAGTATGCTTTTAGGACGTAATTTTGATTTCTACGCAGGCGATAAATTTGCTGAAGAGAAAATGATTTCTTTCATTCGACCAGATGTAGGAATTCCTTATATGAGCATCTCTTGGCCCGGAATGATCGGCGTTGTTTCAGGAATGAATTTAGAAGGCTTGACAGTGACTATTAATGCGGGAAAATCGAAGATTCCATGGGGAGCAAAGACACCCATTTCAATTTTAACACGGGATATTTTACAACACGCCAGTACGATTGAAGAAGCGATTGAAATTGCTAAAAAGAGAAAAGTATTTGTCTCAGAATCCATTATGGTGGGAAGTGCAAAAGATAAAAGAGTGGTATTGATTGAAATTTCCCCTAAGAATTTTGGTGTTTATACGGTTGAAAATTCCAGTGAACTTATCTGTTCTAATCACTTTCAAAGTGAAGCGTACAAAGACGATAAACGCAATAACCAACAAATTGCAACGAGTCACTCGGTTTATCGCTATGAAAGAATGCAAGAGTTGATAGAAGAAAATAAAAAAATTACACCTCAAAAAATGGTCGACATTTTACGGGACACCAAAGGATTAAATGAGAAAGCAATTGGCTATGGGAATGAGAAAGCGTTGAATCAATTGTTAGGACACCATTCTATCGTCTTTAAACCGGAGCAACGAATCGTTTGGGTTTCCACAAATCCTTACCAGTTGGGAGAATTTGTTGCGTATGATTTAAACGAGATTTTTAATCAACCGGATAGTACCTTCGTTTCTCATGAAGTGGATTCTTTATTAATTGCCAAAGATCCATTTGTGAATTCTGCTGCATTTCAGAAATACGAAGAATACCGCATCCAAGACCGTATAATAGATAAAGCATTAAAGGAAGAAACAGCTTTAGAAACCGACTTTATCGAAAAATACATTCATTTAAATCCAGATTTTTGGCTTGTTTATTTCAAATGTGGAAAGTATTATTATCAACAAAAAGATTATAACTTAGCAAAGGTTAAATTTGAAAAAGCATTAACCAAAGAGATTACAACAACACAAGGGAAGGAGAGTGTGGAGAAATACCTCCGAAAATCAAATCGAAAAAGGAAAAAATGATACCAGCAATAGAACAACAATCCACAGCGGAAATAATTGCTTTACAAGAAGAAAAGTTACAGGAACTACTTCGCTATTTGAAGGCCAATTCACCCTATTATAAAAATCTTTTTTCCAGCCGAAATATTGCTATTGAAACCATCCTTACTTTAGAGGATTTGTCGAAATTACCGACGACTTCTAAAACTGATTTGCAAGAAAAAAACGATGCTTTTTTCTGTGTTCCAAAAGAAAATATTGTCGATTTTGCGACTACTTCAGGTACACTAGGTTTACCCGTTGTTTTTGGTTTAACTGACCGAGATTTAGATCGTTTAGCCTATAATGAATCGATTTCTTTTGCTTGCGCAGGAATTCAAAAAGGAGATGTGGTTCAATTGATGACAACAATGGACCGTCGTTTCATGGCCGGTTTAGCTTATTTTTTAGGATTAAGGAAATTGGGAGCAAGTGCAATCCGTGTGGGCGCTGGAATTCCCGAATTACAATGGGACTCCATTCTTAAATTTCAACCTAAATATTTGGTGTCCGTCCCTTCGTTTTTATTGAAATTGATTGATTATGCGGAGAAAAATAATATTGACATCAATAAAAGTAGCGTCAAAGGAATTATCTGTATCGGTGAAGCGTTACGCAATCAAGATTTCTCTCCAAGTACGTTGACTAAAATGATAACTGATAAATGGAACGTAAAGTTGTTTTCTACCTATGCATCAACAGAGATGAGTACCGCTTTTACGGAATGTGAAGCACAAGTTGGAGGCCATCACCATCCAGAATTGATTATTACCGAGGTTTTGGATGAAAACGATCAACCTGTTCAACCTGGAGATAGTGGAGAATTAACCATCACGACACTTGGAATTGAAGCAATGCCTTTGTTGCGTTTCAAAACGGGTGATGTGGTTATAATGCATGCTGAACCGTGTTCTTGTGGACGAAACACACAACGTGTTGGTCCCGTTTTAGGTCGAAAAAAACACATGATTAAATATAAAGGAACAACGCTGTATCCAACTGCAATGCATGATTTGTTAGCATGTATTGACGGTGTTCAAAGTCATTTAATTGAAATATCTACCAATGAGATGGGGATGGATGAAATTACCATTAAAATTTCGTCAAAAAATCAATCCGATGCCTTGTTAGATAAGATTAAAGATCATTTTAGAGCAAAATTAAGAGTGGTTCCAGTGATTGAATTTGTGGAGGCTTCCATACTTCAAAAAATCAACTTTCCACCGATGAGTAGAAAGCCTATCTTATTGATTGATAATAGAAAGAATTAGTTTTGAGTTCGTAAATAAACTATTTTACCTTCTTACTCTATTTTTGCTTTCTTACCTTCCAATTCTTGAATTAATGTTCTTTTTACCGTTGTGTACGTAAAGTCTTTTGCTTCTGCAAAGGATATATCATATCGTCGTTTAATCTGTTGTAGATTTTCAGGAAAGGTACTCAAGAGTGTATCGTAATAACTATCTAAAACGGTTTTTGTCGGCATGTCGAAGGCTATCTTTAATTGAAAACGTCTCAGAAGTGCTGTATCAATTATTTCGGGATGATTAGTCGCACAAATTAATAATGCTTTCTCAGGGAAGTAGTCAATCAACTGAATCATACTATTGACCAATCGTCTCATTTCGCCAACATCTTGCTCACTCGTACTTCGTGCTTTCCCTATTTGGTCAAATTCATCTAAAAAGAGAACGGCTCTTTCTCGGTTGGCTTTGTCAAATACTTGTTTTAGATGTTGTGAAGTTTCGCCAATACGGGAAGAAATAACATTACTTAAATTAAGGATAAGCATATTTTTCCCCAATGCTTTTGCGATCGCTTTTGCCAACATTGTTTTTCCACAACCAGAATGACCGTGAAGTAAAAGTTTGTTGTTGACAGGAAGATTGTATTTGCTTAATTCTTCGACATAATAATGTTCTATTATCAGATTTTCCACCTGATCTTTGTTGTCATCACTTAAGAAAACGTCATTTAAAGAAACGTCTTCTTTGTCGGAAATGAGTAGGTCGAAAATATCTAACATAGGTATATTAATTTAATTTCCTTGAATAACACTTAACATCACTCGCGCAATTCTTTCGGCTCTCATCTTTGCTTCGTCTGCTTTAACTCCATCAAATAAGTCGGTCACGGTTGCGTAAAAAAGAGACAGCCATTCATTGTATTGAACAATGGACATTTCGGTACGTTCACTTAACTCTAAATGCCTAGACATTGGGTCACCCATATAGGTACGTTCGTGTAAAAGCATCGTCGCCCAAAAGTTATACATCTTAGGCAAATGCGTTTCCCAATTTACCTTAGCAATATCATCGAAAATAAAACCAAGAATTTCACTTTCCTTTACTTTCCCATAAAAAGTATCGACCATTAGTTCAATATCTGCACGGTCTTCAATATCATTTTTCATGATGATAGTTTTTAAACTTGTCCAATCCTTGTTGTAAGAATTTATGGTAATCATTAATATCTGATGTATAACCAATCGGCTCTGTTAAATCATTCCCTTCAGCATCTATTACTACATACAATGGTTGTGAAACTTGATTATACTTCTGAATTTGTAGTTCAGAGGAGTTGTGACCAACATATCGTTTTTTAGAATTCAATATTTCAGAGAAAACTTGTTCGCTTTCTGGTAACGGTGTTTTATCATCCACATACAAAGAGACAATGACATAATCGTTCAACAACTTCGGTCTAATTTTTTCATTCGTCCAAATAGTCGATTCTGTTCTACGACAGTTCGCACAATTGTAACCTGTAAAGTCTAACAATATCGGTTTGTTCACAATTTTCGCATATTCTTCACCTAATTTGAGGTCATGGAAAACTTTGATGCCACCATCGACTTCGTGCATTTGGGAAGTGAAACGATATAAGGAATCTGTTGCTGCAACGGCAGAACCACTATTGCCATAACCTGTAACAAACTTAAAGTGATCTTCAGAATGTGCCCGTGGAGGTGCAACACCATCGATTATCTTTAGAGGTGCACCAAACATTCCTGGAATAAGATAAACGGTAAACACTAAGAAAACGGTCGCAAACATAAATCGAGTTACGGTTAGTCTTTCAGTTGGAGAATCATTCGCAAATCGTATTTTACCTAAAAGATAAAGGCCTGTTACGGCAAATATTACAATCCATGAAGCGATGAATAATTCCCGCGTGAAAATCCCCCATTGATATGCTAAATCAACACCTGAAAGGAATTTCAATGCTAACGCTAATTCCATTAATCCTAATACTACTTTCACGGAATTCAACCAACCACCAGATTGTGGCATGGAGTTCAACCATCCTGGGAAAATAGCAAATAGTGTAAATGGTAATGCAAGTGCTAATGAGAAACCAACCATTCCGATTATTGGACCATAAAGCCCTGTTTGAGAAGATTCAACAATCAAGGTTCCTACAATTGGTCCTGTACAAGAGAAAGACACCAAACTCAAGGTGAACGCCATGAAGAAAATTCCAATTAAACCACCTTTATCTGCTTTACTATCTGCTTTGTTAATCCATTTTGTAGGAAGTTGTATTTCAAACGCACCTAAGAAAGAGAAAGCAAAAATGACAAATACAGCGAAGAATAAGAGATTCATCCAAATATTAGTAGCTAAGTCGTTGAGACCTGTTTTTCCTAGGAATAAGGTAAGAATCAAACCAACAGTTACATAAATAAGTATGATGGAAAGTCCATAAATTAACGCATTGATAATTCCTTTTCGTCGAGTACTCGCTGATTTGGTGAAATACGAAACAGTCATTGGAATCATTGGGAAAACGCAAGGCGTTAATAAGGCTATCATACCACTACCAAAACCAAGCAAGAAAATAATCCAGCCAGAACTTTTCTTTTCGGTATCTGAAGTGTCGTTTTCTTTTGGAACAGCTACTTGCTCTTGCTCTACTTGAGGAACAGTTGTGTCTACTTTTTCAGTAGGTTCAACTTCGATAGCAGTTTCGTTCTCGATTGCTGTGTTATCATTTTCAATATTCGTTGGAGTGGGAGCAACAGCCTCAGCTTGTAGATAACCACTTAAGTCGAAGGTAAATTCTTTGTCGAATGGAATACATCCTTTAATATCGTGACAAACTTGTCCTTCGAAAATAACCGTCGCTTTGGCAGTGCTATTTTTTAATTCTATTTTTTGCTTGAATGTAGCTTTATTTAGAAAGATTAAGGAAACACCAAATTCATCGTTATGAACTTTTGCTTTCGGAGATTCAGTAAGTGCACCAAGGGCAACGTAATCCTTGCTCTTTTTTAATTCCAGCGTAGTTGGCATTCCAATGAAGTCCGATTTATTAGGGTCGTGGTTTTTGGAAAAAATATGCCAATCTTTTGTAATGGTTACATCGATGACTAAGTAAGCCGTTTTATCATTTATTTTCTCGATAGATTGAGAAAATTTCAGACTCTCTTTCCAGGGTTGAGCAAACGCTAATGTCACAAAAAAGAAACTGAATAAAATAGGTATAAATCTCGTTTTTAACATATCTATGTATTGAGTTGTAGAATAAAATCGTTAAATTACACTACTTATTTCTAGTACAATGTAACAACGGTTACAAAATAACAAAAAACAAGTCTTGATATTTGTCAAAGAAACTAAAAATATGCGAAGGACATTTATAATTAGACGTTAAAACATTCGATGAGATAGTTAGATGGGGCGTTTATAGAGTTAAATTTGATAGCATTACAAAAGTTTTTTTAAAATCAATTCAAGTAACGTAAACAATTTTTATATTTATCAAAAAATGAGAAAAATGAAATATTTTAGCTTAGTCGCATTATCATTAATGTTATTTACAAGTTGTGGATTCTCTCAAGATGACACTAAATCAGAACAGAACACGACACAATCTTCGGATGAGAGTTTTGTGAAAAATGTTGATGTTGCAACGTTTAAAGGATTAGCTGAAAAAGGAGAAGGGATTATTTTGGATGTTCGTACACCTGAAGAAGTTGCAGGAGGTTATATTCAAAATGCAAGCACCATTAATATTTATGATGAGGATTTTGAAAAGAAAATCAACTTAATGCAAAAGGACAAAGACATCTATGTATATTGTCTTTCAGGAGGTAGAAGTGGACAAGCTGCAAAAATTCTTTCGAAGAACGGATTTAAACACGTTTACAATATGGAAGGAGGAATGTTAGCTTGGAAAAGAAATAATTTTCCAGTTGTAGTTCCGGAAGGTGGAACGGATAAGAATATCCAAACATTTTCTTTAAATGATTTCAATGATTTAATCAAAATGAATGACGTTGTTTTAGTTGATTTTCATACTGTTTGGTGTGCTCCATGTAAGAAGATGGCACCAATTATTGATGAAATTGAAAAGGAATACAATGGCAAAGCTACTGTGAAACGTGTGGATGCTGAAAAAAGTTCTGATGTAGCAGAAGCTTTCGATATTACAGGAGTGCCAGTATTTATTTTGTTCGTGAATGGAGAACAAAAATGGAAGCACAATGGGATGATTTCTAAAGATGAAATTACCAACGAAATCAATAAATATTTAAAATAATACTGACGGTCTTAGGATAAAAGACCCTTCAATTCATAGTTTATTTTTAAAAAAGTAGCGCCTAATTTCAATATTGGGCGCTACTTTTTTTTTATTAAATGTCTTTAATAAAAAGTAGTTTCAACTTTATATTTAGTCAATAGAAATGTATAAAAACTTAAAATAGATGCTTTTATCTTAAATATTCAGCAAGTTGTTTTTATAAAAATAATTTAATCTGTTTATGATTTCAATTACATTATGTAGAATCATTAAAAATAATAACAGTTTATTACTCCAAATAGGCTTATAATTGATATTTTTGTCAAAAAACTTTTAAAGATGAAGATTCTAGGTAAACTATTTTCCATGAAGCTGATGGCAGTGGCTATGTTTATATATTTAGTCGCTATCGGTATGGCAACCATGGTGGAGTCAACGTATGAAATTCAAACTGCCAAAATTCTAGTATATAATAGTCGTTGGTTTGAATTGTTACATGTTTATTTATTCATCAATCTTATCGTTAACATCTTTCGTCATAAGATGTATCAAAAACAAAAGATTGCAGTCTTGACGTTTCACTTGTCTTTTATCATTATTATTTTAGGAGCGGCAATAACACGATATTATAGCTTTGAAGGAATGATGATGGTCCGCGAAGGTGCTTCGAGCGATGTGCTTTATGCTAATGAACCACATATTTCCTATTTAATTTTAAAAGATAATAAAACAATTGTTACCAAAACGCATAAAAAATACCTTTCAAACGTAACGCGTAATAGCTTCTCTTATACAGAGAAAGTTGACAACCGAAACATTGAAATTGACTATGTGGACTTTCAGCGGAATTGTGTGGACTCATTAATCAAAAATGATTCTATTAGCGGAAATCTCTTAGAAGTTGTTTCTGCAGGTAAGACGTCTAACTATCTGAAAGAAGGTGGTTATTTAATGTTGAATGATGTTGCGCTAAGCTATAATGAAGAGAAAAGTATTCCAGGTGTTGTTATTCATAATCAAGATGGAAAATTGATGCTTCAATCAAAAATACCATTACGTTATTTACCGATGACTGAAATGGCGAAGTATCGTCAGTCAGGAATGACACCTCCCGATTCTATTTATGGAGTAGTTCCAACGGACTCATTGGTGCCTGCTTTATTATTGACCTTATACGAAACAAATGGTGCTTCTTTTGTCTTGAAAGGTGTTATTGAGCATGCGGAACAAAAGAAAATTCCTTCTGGAGATAAAAAGAGAGGAACAGATATTTTAACATTGAAAGTGACAGACGGAACGAATTCAAAGGTGGTCGCTTTAGAAGGAGGTTTAGGTAAGATTCCTACACAAAAAACATTTGAATTAGGTGGATTGAATTATCAGTTTTCGTACGGTTCAGTAATGTTTAAAATACCATTCCAAATCATGTGTCGTAAGTTTTCTTTAGACACGTACCCAGGTTCTGATTTGGCTTCCTCTTACTCAAGCGATGTAACAGTTATTGACGGAGATTATAGAAAAGACGCACATATTTTTATGAATCACGTGATGGATTATAGAGGTTTTCGTTTCTTCCAATCAGCATATGCTCTTGACGATCCTTCTACTCCTGAAAATGAGCAAGAAACACATTTAAGTGTCAATTATGACAAATTAGGAACTAACATTACATATTTAGGATATTTATTAATGGGAATAGGCATGTTTTTAACCATTTTTACACCAGGCGGACATATCTCAGAAACGCTTAAAAAGATTAATAAATCCAAAGAAAAGCGTACCAAAGGTATGACCGTTATTGCTTTATTACTTGGATTCAATTTAGCATTTAGTCAAGATGTACAACAAATCCCTACTCACTCGGATGCGAACATGCACGAGTATGCAGGTTCTTCAACGCATGAAGAACAGAGTATGGAGGCTGCTCATGATCATGAAGAATCATTACACGACGAGATAAGTAGAATTGACCCTTCGAAAGCTATTTTTAGAGTGATTTCAAAAGAACATGCTGCGAAACTTGCTGAGCTATTGGTTCAAGACTATAGAGGAAGGGTGATTCCTTATCAAACAATGGCGCAAAACCTATTGGTTAAGTTCTACGGAAAGTCAACTTACAAGGATTGGGATGCTGTTCAGGTGATTACCAGTATGCACATGTACCCAGATTATTGGGTGGGGCAGAAGATAATTAATGTACCGAAAGCCGTAAGAGAAAGATTGAAGTTAGACAAATATGTTTCATTCTTAGATGTTTATGACGAAAGTACAGGAGAAATCAAGTACCTTAAAGAATACGAAGCGGCACATGAAAAAATGGATGCTCATAAAACAGAATTTGACAAAAAACTGATTAAATTCATCGAGCGTCATCAGGTCATTCAATCCTTTTTCACATGGCAATATTTCCGTGTTGTTCCTATTCCAAATGATCCAGGACATCATTGGGCGCCACCATTTGATTCAGAATTATTGACAAGTGACTCAACATGGTCGTATAAAACACTCGTGTATTTATCGAATATTCACGATGCTTCAGAATCCAAAAACTACGCGAAAGCTGACTCTCTATTGGGACAATTGAAAGCATATCAGCGAGAAGCTTCTCCGACGATTGTTCCTTCTGTACAACACGTTAAAGTTGAGATTTCTTACAATAAGATGCATGTCTTTAGAAATGTGATGTTCTTATACTTGATTTTAGGCTTTATCTTATTAATCATTTCATTCATTCGTATTTTTAAAGAGCCGACACTTCGTTCAGAAAAGTTCTTTAAAAAATTGTCGCTTCCTTTTGTCATTCTGATGGTTGCTACATTTCTTTATCACGGTGCGGGATTAGGTGCTCGTTGGTATATTTCTGGACACGCACCATGGTCAGATGGTTATGAAGCTGTGATCTTTATTGCTTGGTCTGCCATTATCGCAGGATTCATGTTCTCTCGTAAAAATCATGTCATCTTAGCGGCAACAGCTATGTTAGCTTTCTTTATCATTTTCATTACGGAAATGAACTTGTTGGACCCTGAGATTTCTCCATTAGAACCGGTATTAAAATCCTATTGGTTGATGATTCACGTGGCGATTATTACAAGTTCATATGGTTTCCTTGGTCTAGGAGCTATTCTAGGATTTATCAACTTAGTGATGTATAATTTCAGATCGCAAAAGAATGGTGCGCGATTAACAGCAAATATTAACGAAGTATCGTATGTTTCTGAAATCACGATGGAAATTGGGTTATTCATGTTGTTTAACGGAACCTTCCTCGGTGGTGTATGGGCAAATGAATCATGGGGTAGATATTGGGGATGGGATCCAAAAGAAACATGGGCTTTAGTATCCGTATTGGTATATGCCGTATTACTTCATTTGAGATTTATTCCGAAATTAAGTGACAAGTTGACTTTTAATATTGCAAGTTTGTGGTCTTATTCTGCTATTATCTTTACGTTTTTAGGGGTGAATTTCTACTTAGTAGGTCTACACTCGTACGCTCAAGGAGATGGATTAGCAGAGTTCCCAATGTGGATTTTCTGGGTTATCGTTGGTTTCTATGCATTTACTGAAATTACCGCTGTTAATTACAAACTGTATCGCTATAAAACAGGTGATTTATCGCTGGCTCATTTTGGGCGAAAGTTTTACAAAACAGCACTGGTTTTATTATTCTTTGTATTGGTAAAAATGTATTTCTTGGATAGAGCCTTTAATATGGATACTTTGATGATTTACTTCAAAATAATGGCTTGTGTAGTTGCGGTATTCTTCTTAGTAATTGTTTATAGCCGAATTAGAGTAAGCCAAATCGCGCGACAAGAAGCATAATTTAAAGTTTTACAAATGTCTATTTTTGATTTTGAATTAACGTATTTAGATGGAAAGCCAATCGATTGGGCAGATTTTAAAGGAAAGAAAATCCTTTTAGTGAACACTGCTTCAAGGTGTGGATTGACACCTCAATATCAAGATTTAGAAGAGCTTTACGAAGTTTACAAGAAAGACAACTTTGTAGTGATTGGCGTTCCTAGCAATGATTTTGCGGGACAAGAACCAGGAACAAGCGAAGAAATAGCCACTTTCTGTTCATCAACGTATGGTGTTACTTTTCCCATGACGGAGAAGATCTCTGTGAAAAGTGAAAATCGTCATCCTTTATATCAATACCTAACCGAAGCGACAAACGATGAGGTTTCATGGAATTTTCATAAATTCCTTATTAATGAAAAGGGAGAAGTGGTGAAAAGCTTAGGCGCTCAAACGCTACCCTTTAGTGAAGAAATTGTCAATTGGATCATGTCATGAAAGTCGATATTTTAGCTTTTGCAGCGCATCCAGACGATGTGGAAATCTCTTGTGGCGGAACGTTGATTAAGAGTATCAAAGAAGAAGGAAAGACGGTTGCTATTGTCGATTTGACACAAGGCGAATTAGGAACGAGAGGAACAATTGAAACACGTTATGCAGAAGCTGCAGAAGCATCTAAGATATTAGGAATAGCTCATCGTGTGAATTTAAAACTGAGAGATGGTTTTTTCCAGCACGATGAAGCTTCTATGATGAAAATTATTGAGCAAATTCGTTTCTTTCAACCTGAAATTGTGATTGCCAATTCAATATCCGATAGACATCCCGATCACGGTAGAGCGAGTAAATTAGTTTCAGAGGCATGTTTTTATGCAGGCCTGCGGAAAGTAGAAACGACTTTTAACGGAATTGAACAACAAGCATATCGACCGAAAGCAGTTTATCACTACATTCAAGATAGACACATTGAACCTGATTTCGTTGTTGACGTTACACCATATATTGAGCAAAGAATGCAAGCGGTTATGGCGTATAAAACGCAATTCTTCGACCCAAATTCCTCTGAACCAAAAACACCTATTTCAGGAAAAGAATTTCACGACTTTTTAATCGCTAGAATGCGTGAATTTGGACGACCAATAGGAGCGGAGTTCGCCGAAGGATTTACGGTGGAACGTTATTTAGGAGTTAATTCTTTGTTTGATTTGAAATAATCAATCTATTTTATCTCAAAATCAAACATCGATTTTTCTTCCAAAAAACCTTCTAAACGATCGCCAATGGAAACTTTACCAACGCCTGCTGGAGTTCCAGTGAAAATCAAATCGCCTTTTTTTAGTGTAATGAATTGTGAAACGTAAGCGATAATTTTATCGATGGTAAAAATCATCTCTTTAGAATTACCAACCTGAACTGTTTTTCCATTTAGGGTTAGATTGAACGCAATTTCATTTTGATTTTTCAACGATTCTAATGGAATGAAATTTGAAATAACCGCACTGTTATCAAATGCTTTGGCCATTTCCCACGGATTTCTTTTTTCCTTGCATTGCTGTTGCAAATCTCTTGCGGTAAAGTCAATTCCTAAACCTATTTCAGCATAGTATTTAGGAGAAAATTTTTCACCTATGTTCTTTCCGACACGATTGATTTTATAGACTAATTCACATTCATAATGAACGTCATTCGAAAATTCAGGAATGTAAAAAGGTTTGTTATTCAATAAAAGAGCGGTATCTGGTTTTAGAAAGAAAAGTGGTTTTGTTGGCAAAGGACTGTTCATCTCTTTGGCATGATCACTATAATTTCTACCGATGCAAATGATTTTCATAATTTCTTGAATTTATTTTTAAGTGCATCCAACTTGTCTTCAATGGAAAGCGTATCGTCTACTTTCTCTTGTGCTGGTTTTTGCTGTGCTAATTTTTGCTTGTTGTGTTCGTTTTTAATACGCTCCATCTCTTTCAGTAATACATTCTTTGTATATTTTGGAAAGTCGGTAGATTCACCAATAAACCAACCATAATAACCTGGTTCAATGCGATTTACTTCCTCTACCGTTTTACCTTTGTGTTTACCAAAATTATAAGCCACTTCATTTTTTTCATTTCGAACTAATCTTCCTGTGAAATCTGCATATTGATTGGCGCTATTTTTAGAGAAATCGTCTAAGAAATCAACATCGTTTTGAAGTGTTGAATAATGCGTTAGTTGAGCGTTTAACACTTCCCAAGTTGCTCGTGTGTCAGCCATGGCAGAATGAGCGTCTTCTAACTCTTTTTTACAATAGAAAAGGTAAGCTGCAGCGAGTGTACGTTTCTCCATTTTATGAAAAATGTTCTGCACATCAATTAATTTCTTTTCGTTAATGTCAAAATCAATTCCGCAACGTAGAAATTCTTCTGCTAATAATGGAATGTCTAATTTGTGGAAGTTGTATCCGACTAAGTCACATCCTTCAATGAAAGCCAAGATATCTTTAGCAATTTCAGAGAATTTTGGTTGTTCTTTGACATCACTGTTTGTAATTCCCGTTAATTCTTCAATCTCTTTCGGGATTTCCATTTCAGGATCTACCATGGATTCGTATGATTCTTCCTTTCCGTCCGGGTGAACTTTCAAAATAGCAATTTCGATGATTCTGTCCTTTGAAACATTCAATCCTGTTGATTCCACATCAAAGGTTATAATTGGTCGTGTTAATTGTATATTCATAGAAATAAAATAGGCAACAAAGTTAATAAATAACTTGTTGCCTACGATTTAAATAATAGTAAGAGCGAGTGAATTATACGCCTATAAATTTATCATTTTTGACTTCTCCTAAAACAACTACATCTTTTGTCTTAGAATATTCTTTAGCTGCCATAAGCATCTGCTCTTTTGTATCTCTTCTTAGTCTTATACCTGCCTGACCGGTATTACGAACTTCAATATAAAAGCCGTCTTTTAATCGCGCAGGTCTTGTTGGTGGACGTCCCATATGTTTCTTTTTTTATAAAGATAGGTATTTATTTTCAATTAGAATTTTAATTAACTTAATTTTAATAATTTGTTATGAAGTATTTAAAGCCATTTTCTTCATACTTCCAATTCACTATTTTCCAGTGTATGAGCAGTGCCAAACTGTTGTCAACATCCTTTTTTGAGTATTGGTCTAGCAATTTATAGAGTTTGGTTAAATTGATCGAATCTAGATGATCTGAAATGGCTGTTAAGCAGTCTTTTTCTCGGTCTTTTAGAACTGTTGGTTTCTCAATTGATTGGCCTTTTAATTTCCACAATTTTAACTGAATTTTGTTGACTTTTACCGTTTCTCCTTTGATACGAATATAGCTTTTCCATTCGCTCTCCTCATTTTTGGCGGTGATAAAACGATTTGGGTCTTGCGCTACTTGAATTTCTAAAACGAGTCTAAAATCTTCTTGCCATACTTGCGAGGTGAAGTGAACTGCTGGTTGACAAGAGAATCTTGCAATTTTTTCTACTTGTTGAAGTGCCTCTTCTGGGAGAATACCCGTTATTTTACCATTGTCTTTTACGCCAATTAGTAATCGACCACCTTTTGTATTCGCAAAAGCCGCTAAGATACGAGCGATTTCTAATTGATCGTTACTACGCATTATGAACGCTTGCTGTTCGTGCTGCCCTTCTTGAATGAGTGTTTTAATACTGTTCATCGTTCCAAAATCTCCACGCTGCTAGAGCTTGCTCTTTAAGCATAGATAACCCATTTAAGGTCATTGTTCCTTGCAAGCGTGCGTTTTTCAAAAATAAAGTTTCTTTCGGATTGTATATTAAGTCAATGACTAAATGTTCAGGTGTCAAGTATTGAAATGGAATGTGAATCGTTTCGTTTTCATTTGGAAACATTCCGACAGGAGTGGTGTTAATGATACATTTGCACGCTTGAAGCATGTGTTCATTAATCGCCTCATAAGGGAAAATTAAATTGCCCGTTTTTGAACGACTGATGTATAAGATGTCTAATCCTATATTGTTTAAAACATACGCTACTGCTTTGGATGCTCCACCAGTTCCAAGGATTAGTGCTTTATCGTGTCGATTGGTTAAAAAAGGTTTGATAGACTGGTGAAAGCCAAATGCGTCGGTATTGTGTCCAATAAGTTGATTGTCTTTTACTTGAATTGTATTTACGGCGCCAATTTGTTGCGCTTCTTCTGTCAATTCATCTAAGAAAGGCAACACCGTTTCTTTATAGGGAATCGTAACATTTATCCCTTTGAATTGAAAGATGTCCTCTTTAAAAAAATGTTCTAATTGCTTAGCTGTATCAAATTCTAGATTCTGATAGCTTGCATCTATTTTTTTTTCTTCAAAAAAACGAGTAAAAAAATCTTTTGAGAAAGAGTGCTGGAGCGATTTTCCAATTAAACCGTATTGGTTATTATTTGCCATCTTGTTGCACTGTTGTTTTTGGTCCAAGCTTGCTCATAATGAAGATAATCAGATATCCAGTAATAGCTAAAAGAATCACATAAAGTAGTTGTGGATTACCTTCGAAATTACTTGGCCATACAATACTCGTCATCCAATCTTCTTTGCCATCAGAATGTACGACGATAGGCGCATCTCCAATTTTATTTTGCCAAGGCCAAATTTTAAATAAAGAACCAATCAAAAATCCAGATAAAATGGATAATACAAGGCTTTTATGTGTAGCAAATAGATATTTTAATAATCGACTAAAGGAAAGTAATCCAGTCACACATCCTGCCATAAAGACAAGTATTAAGGTGATGTCCATGTTTTTTAAACCTGCAATAACAGTTGAATAAGTGCCCATTAAAACCAAAATAAATGCGCCACTAATACCAGGAAGAATCATAGCACAAATAGCGATTGCACCACAGAGGAATATATACCACAAATCACCTCCTCCAGCTATTGTGTGAGTGGTTGATATGTAAGCTGCGATTACGAATCCAACGAGTAAACCAATGATGGTTCCTACATTCCATTTCTCTACTGTTTTGAGTACTAATTGAGAGCTAGCGATGACCAAACCAAAAAAGAATGCCCAAAGTAAAACAGGATGCTCTTCTAATAAATACGTTACAACTCTTGCTAATGATAAGATACTAATAGCAATTCCTGCCATTAAAGCGACAATAAAGTTTCCATTGATGTAGTTCCAAAAAGAAGATAACCCTTCGTTTTTTAATTTCTTTAATGCCGTTAAATTAACATTTCCGATACTGTTTATCAACTCTTCGTAGATTCCTGTTATAAAGGCAATTGTACCACCTGAAACACCTGGGATTACGTCGGCAGCTCCCATGGCTATACCACGAAGTGTGACACCTAAATATTGGATAAAAGAACGAGATTGTTTCATAAGTTATAGATTAGTAGGTCACCTTTTTTAGTATATATGAATTTCATATGGAGCCATTAGCACCATTTTTTTTGTGTTACAATTGTAAAAATTGAATAATTATAGCATTTCAACCAAAGAGGAATACCCTCCTTCAATCACAAATATGGGACTTTTTTGATAATCAGTCTCTAACAAATTTGCTAATGCTTCTGCTCTTTGGCCGCTATTACAAATTAAAACGGTATTAGTATTTGAATTGAGCTTCTCGGGGTGAGTAGCTAATTCATCCATTGGAATACGTAGACAGTCAATTTTACTATCCACACATTCATACGATTCACGAATATCAATTAATTGGTAATCAGTATTCTTGGCAAACTTTTCAATCCAGTCTTTAGGAGAAATGTAGTTCATTTTATTTTTTTTGCTAAGTTACATTTTTTAGTTGAAACGAGTGCGATTGAGCATTGAATTTGCTTATCAAATTTGTGTTGAAAAACAGATTAAGTAGCTATTTAAAAAATAAAAAGGAGTCTTATGGTTTGGGATTTACGTAGACTTTAAAACGAACGGTTGCCAATTCTTTTTTGACATTAGCATTAAGCAATATTTTTCGATCTTGTGCGTAACTTTTTCCTTCGCTGTGAAAGGTGAAATGAATGGTATCCGAAGCCATGGGTAAAGTTGGAGTAGAAGGGAAGGAAACTTCTGTACAATGACATTCAACGACGTAACTCGTTATTGTTAGAGGTTCTTTTCCTGTATTCGTATACGTGAAGTATCCGTGTAGTGTATCGCCTTCATTGATGACACCGTAATTAATAACAGTTTTATCAAAAGAAAATTCCGCCATCTGAGAATAACAGAAGGCGGAATTTGTCAATATTAGTATGAAGATTAGAGAACACTTCATTTCGCTTTTTTACTTAGTTGCAGGCGCTGTAGTAGCACCTTCTTGAGGAAGAACAGTTCCTTTGATGTAAATTACTTTTGGAGTACTAGAACCATTTGAAGTAATCGTTACTGACTTTGTAAATGGACCAGGTCTTTTTGTGTCATAATGTACTCTAATTGCACCTTTTTTTCCTGGAGCAATCGGCTCTTTTGGCCACTCAGGAATGGTACATCCGCAAGATCCTTGTGCGTTAGCAATGATCAAAGGTGATTTTCCCGTGTTTTTAAATTCAAACGTACAATAACCATCACTGTCATACTTTATTGTTCCGTAATCATTTGTCTCCTTAGAGAATTCAATTACTGCACCATTGTCTACAGGCGTAGTTTGTGCTTTTGCGGAAAAGGCTGTTGAAGCTGTTAGAGCTACGAATAAGAATAGATTTTTCATTTTTTTTATTAGTTTAAATTAGCAATTATTATATTGTTTAAAATTCTACTTTATGCTTATCAAAAATATTGCCAAAAAAAATCCGCAAGCTTGTATTAAGTTGCGGACTTTCTAATATTATTTTAAAACGTAAGATAAAATCTTCATTGTATTAATTTGTTTTAATTTTTTGGAGCTCCTGAATTATCAATTGGAGAAGTTCCTTCTTCCTGTTGTAACACTGTTCCTTTAATACGAATTACCTTTGTCGGTTCGTTAACTGCGTTAGAAGTAATCGTCACCGATTTGTTAATTGGACCAGGTCTTTTCGTGTCATACTTAACAGAAATAACTGCTGTTGCTCCTGGCGCAATTGGTTCTTTCGGCCAATCTGGAACGGTACAACCACAAGAACCTTGTGCTCTTGAAATAATTAATGGCGCATTTCCAGTGTTTTTAAATTCAAACTTACACGTTCCATTTCCACCATACTTAACAGTACCATAATCATGAACTTCTTTTGTAAAGTCAATTTTAGCACCATTTTCTACTGCTGCACCCTGTGCTTTTGCCGTAAAAACTGATAGTGTTGCTACAGCTACGAATAAAAGTAAATTTCTCATTTTTTTGTTTAATTATAGATTATGTTTTCCTAAAGTAATACAAGACTTTTAATTGTTATTTCCTTTAACACTACATTAACAGCCGAGTATAACTTCATTTTATTAATGTTCAAATACAATGCCTAGACGGTAATATTAGCTTTTAAGTTGCTTCAATCGCTCGTTTATTTCGTTTTTTGTGTTCTGGGTTACTTTTTCTCTCGTTAATAGCTTTTTATAAAGTTCTATAGCCCGAGTTTTATTATTGAGCATAAAATCGTAACTAGTCGCTAGAGAGTATATCACTTGATTGATATTCTTATAATTTGGATACTTCTTTATTAATAGTTCACCGTATTCTGTCGAAAAGTGATAATTTCCAGATTGGAGATATAATTGGTGCATTTTATCTAATGCTTCTGGGGCATAAGGATGATTAGGGTATTTTACCGCAAAATCATTTTGTGCATTGATGACTTTTTCTATCAGTTTTAAAGGTAATGTATCCGTAATGTCTTTATAGGCAACAACTAAAGCACTGTCTAAAACATGTATCTCTTGAAGCGCGATAAGTGTATCATTTTGATTCTTATTTTCGCTTGAATCCTTTATTTCTGTATTTTTTGCTTTACATGAAAAAACGATTAATGTAAGTATTATGATAAACCATTGAATTTTCATCTTCCTTTCTTTTGTAATGGAAATTTCATTCTGTAATCTACCGAAACGATACCTTTAGATATGTTTGCTAGTTTTTTGGCAATTAACTTTTTTCGAATAGCCGAAAGTTTATCAGTAAACAAAATGCCTTCGATATGATCGTATTCATGCTGAATAATGCGCGCTTTATATCCTTCGAACGTTTCATCGTGTTTTTTCCAATTCTCATCATAATATTGGATACGTACTTTGGGTTTACGATACACATCTTCCCGAATTTTTGGAATACTCAAACAACCTTCGTTAAATGACCATTCTTCCCCCTTTTCTTCTACGATTTGAGCATTGATGAATACTTTCTTAAAATCTTCCATACCTTCTGCCAATGGATCTTCTTCTTCATCGTCATCCGTTTCTGCGAAAGGTGAACCATCAATTACGAAAAGACGAAGAGACTCTCCAATTTGAGGTGCCGCCAATCCCACACCGGATGCTTTATACATTGTTTCGAACATATCGTCAATCAATCCTTGTAAATTAGGATGATTTTTATCGATGTCTTCTGCTTTCTTTTTTAAAACTGGATCTCCGTAAGCGATTATGGATAGTATCATTTTTATTCGTTTGAAATACAAAGTTACGACTTTGTACTTAAATGACAGCTAGCGAAGTGACAAGAATTTTGTTTTCACAAATATTTACAATCTTCTATTTGTAGAGAAAATGAACTATCTAAATAAACTAATAGATAACGATATTGTTAAACTATCGAAACTTTTAAGGTCAACGACTTTTTAGGATGCCGCATATTTTTAGAGTGCAAAAAATGGTAGTAAAAGATGGGCACCTCTAGGAAGTTCCGAAGAGAAACGAAGGAAATCACCGACGAGGTCATTCTTTTACAAGGTTTTTAAACGAATAAAAATCGGGCGGCGAGGTTTTTGTTACTTTTTCCCGGAGAAAAAGTAAAAGAGAAATAATTAAAACCTATTTGTTTTCACAAATATTTACAACCTCTCACTTTTAAAATTGTTTTAAATGTATTACCTTTGAAAAACATACAGATATATACATTTAAATTTATTTATTATGAGTTTTACATTGCCAAAATTACCGTATGCATACGATGCTTTAGAGCCACATATCGATGCAAGAACGATGGAAATCCATTACACAAAACACCATCAAGGTTATACCAATAATTTGAATAATGCGATTGCTGGAACAGACTTAGAAAATGCTACTATCGAAGAGATTTTAGTAAAAGGTCACAGTATTCCTGCTGTTAGAAATAATGGTGGTGGTTTCTGGAATCACTCGCTATTCTGGGAAATTCTTTCTCCAAATGGAGGTGGTGAACCTAAAGGTGATTTAGCAGCAGCGATAACTTCTACTTTTGGATCTTTTGAAGCTTTCAAAGACGAGTTCTCTAAAGCAGCAGCAACTCGTTTTGGCTCTGGTTGGGCTTGGTTAGCAGTTCAAGACGGAAAATTAGTCGTTTGTTCTTCACCGAATCAAGATAATCCTTTGATGGGAGAAGGATGTACTGGAACTCCAATTTTAGGAATTGATGTTTGGGAACACGCTTATTACTTACATTACCAAAACAGAAGACCTGAATATATCAACGCTTTCTTCAATGTTGTCAATTGGGATAAGGTATCTGAATTATACGCTAGTGCGAAGTAATAGATAGTTAATAATTATAGAAGAGGCTGTCCAATTTGGGCAGCCTTTTTTGATTTACGCTTCCTACCCAACAAAACGCCACTTAAAACTTTCTTATTCCACTATAAAACGTACTTTTGTTGAAAGCTAACTTTTAGAGAAAATATAATTCACAAAATTCCGTTCTGTGAGTTGACTATTCTCTACTTTTTTGAAATATGAACAAAAGCGAAGACAAAATAAATACCGTACAAGAAACCGCCAGCAGAAAAGATAGTCACTTAGAATTGGCGTTATCGTCTCAGATTCTGACTTATGACGACCGATTCTACTACGAACCAATGATTGCGGCACATCCAAAGGAAGGAGAAGAATGGCCTATCAAAATAGGAGAGAAGACGATGCGTTATCCAATTTGGATTTCTAGCATGACGGGTGGAACGGCTAAAACAAATGAAATCAATCAGCGATTAGCTATTGCTGCTCAAAAATATGGTTTAGGAATGGGCGCAGGTTCTTCCCGAATTGCACTGCAAGATGCAGATAAAGTGAAAGACTTTGATTTACGTCCTTTTTTAGGCGATAAAGTACCTTACTATTTGAATTTTGGTATTGCTCAAATTGAAAAGAGTATTCAATCAAAATCACTGGCTGAAATTCAACACTTAATCGAAAAAGTTAATGCGGACGGCATCATTATTCATGTGAATCCTTTACAAGAATGGATGCAGCCAGAAGGCGATAGAATTGATCATTCACCCGTAGAAACCATCCAACGTTTTATCGAAGAAACAGGATTGAGACCAATCGTGAAAGAAGTAGGACAGGGCTTTGGCTATGAAAGTATGAAGCAGTTGTTGCAATTGCCATTAACGGCCTTGGAATTTGCAGCGAATGGCGGAACGAACTTTTCAAAGTTAGAATTGTTGCGAAATAAAGTAAAAAGCGAATACATGATGCCTTTCGTATATGTCGGTCACACGGCGGAAGAAATGGTCGAGATAAGCAATGCAGTAATCGATGAATTAGGTGATAAAGTGAAATGTCCAACGGTTATTATTAGCGGTGGCATCAAAACATTTTTGGACGGTTATTACTGTATTCAGAAATCGAACGCAAATGCGATGTATGGACAAGCGTCTGAATTATTGGTGCGTGCGCAGATTTCACAAGAAGCATTGAATGAATTTATAGAATATCAAATTGAAGGTCTCTTATTGGCACGCGCTTTCTTGACCATAAAGAAAAAATAAAATAGACATGAAAAACGAACATCAAATTATTCAAGGATTTTCTAAGCAAAAGAAAGAAGATAAACTGAAAATTGTTGCGGGTCATCATTCAGATCAAGAAACTGCGGAGGATATTTACAAGAGTTTTCATCATGTCAATAAGAAAACGCAAAATTTGTTGGATGAATTTAGTGAGAATACGATTACGAATTTTCCACTACCATTTTGTGTATGCCCGAATGTATTGATCGACGGCAAAATTTATATGGTTCCGATGGTGATTGAGGAAAGTTCAGTCATCGCTGCAGCGGCAAAAAGTGCCAAAATATGGTTTTCGCGTGGTGGTTTCAAAACAGAAATCATAGGAACCGAAAAAGTGGGACAAGTTCACTTTTTATGGCAAGATGACAAAAAGATATTGACCGACCGTTTTGATGAATTAAAAGATCGCTTAATCGAAGAATGTTCAGAGCTGACTTTTAACATGATCAAGCGCGGTGGTGGAATTTCCAACATTGAATTACGTGATTTAAGCGACAAAGAACCTGGATTAATGCAACTTTTCGCCACCTTTGAAACAGTCGATTCAATGGGTGCCAATTTCATCAATTCGTGTTTAGAGCAATTTGCCAAAACATTCAAAAAATGGCATGCGGAGCAAACAGATTGCACAGATGACGGATTGGAAATTATCATGTGTATTCTTTCCAACTTGACGCCAAATTGCCGCGTCAAAAGTACAGTAGAATGTACGTATGAAGAATTAGACGATATTGTTCCCGGAATGACGGGGAAAGAGTTTGCGCGTAAATTTCGATTGGGAATGCGTGTAGCAGAATTAGATCCATATCGTGCGGTGACGCATAACAAAGGTATTTTCAATGGAGTAGATTCAGTGATTTTAGCGATGGGAAATGACTTTAGAGCAGTCGAAGCGTGCGGTCATACGTATGCATCACTTTCCGGTCATTATAGCCCGTTGACACGATTAGAATTAACGGATACACACTTTCGATTTATATTGGAAATTCCATTTGCAGTCGGCGTTGTCGGTGGTTTGACGACTTTACATCCGTTGGCGAAGATGAGTTCCGAGCTTTTAGGAAATCCATCGGCGACAGAATTGATGAGCATCGCAGCAACTGCAGGATTGGCCAATAATTTCTCTGCCGTAAAATCATTGGTGACGGTCGGCATTCAAAAAGGACATATGAAAATGCACTTGTTGAATATTTTGAAGCAATTGAATGTTCCTCAAGAAAGACATCCAGAAGTGGTCGAATATTTCAAAGATCATGTCGTTTCTGTTTCGGCAGTTCGTGCATTGACAGAGAAATGGATTTAATTTCGAATGAATAAAATGACGCATTTTTCCGCTTCAGGCAAACTTTTACTTTTTGGTGAATACCTCGTTTTGAGAGGTGCGAAATGTCTATCTATTCCTTTGTCTTTCGGGCAGGAAATGGAAGTGGAAACGAGTGAGGAGAAAGATATTTTGTGGACAAGTTTTGAATTGGACAATGAATGGCTCAAGGTTCGTCTTTCAAGTGATGCGAAAATCATTGAATGTTCCGATTTAGAAAGTGCCGAAAAAATTCAACAATTATTGCTAGCTATTCAGGCAGAAAATCCAACGATTCAATTCGAAGGGCTTCGTTTTACCTTTAAAACCAATTTCAATCGCCAGTTTGGCTTTGGAACCAGTTCAACGTTGATTTCGTTGTTAAGTCAATGGTCAAATGCTAATCCATACACCTTGTTGCAAAATAGTTTTGGTGGTTCTGGTTACGACATTGCTGCAGCTACAGCAAAAAACGCCTTTGTGTATACGGTTAACGAGAAAGTCATTCAAACGCTTGACTTACCCAAAACGATTACGGAAAATTTACTTTTTGTATATCTGGGTAAAAAGCAGAAAAGTGCCACAGAAATAGCGAAATTTAGTACACTTCCGACGACAACTCAGCAACTTGATGAAATGAACACTATTGTTGAGCAAGCGACTTCGTGTCAAACGATGGAACAATGGGAACAACTGATGAATGAAAGTGAAACGTTACTTTCTTCTATTTTAAATGTTGCTCCGGTGAAACAATTACTTTTTGACGATTATCCATATTCCATCAAATCGCTTGGCGCTTGGGGTGGAGACTTTGTCATGGCGACTTTTAGAGATTTGTCAGAAGCAAAGAACTATTTTCAAACTAAAATAAATCAACCGGTATTTACCTATAACGAATTAATCCATGAATCCATTCATTAAAGTCAAATATCCTTCCAATATTGCCCTCGTGAAATACTGGGGGAAACACGGAAATCAGTTACCTTGCAATGCGTCGTTGAGTATGACCTTGAGCAATGCGTTTACTGAATTGAATCTCGAATTATCGGAGAAAAAAAACAACGAAATCGAATTTGACTACTTTTTTGAAGGCGCTCCGAAAGATAGTTTTAGAGACCGTATTTTAAACTATTTGACTCAACAACCCGAATTTTATGACGTGTTGAAAAACTACGCCATTCGCGCTGAATCGCACAATAGTTTTCCACATTCTACTGGAATTGCTTCGTCCGCTTCTGCCTTTGCCGCTATTGCTGCTGCATTTTTGAATGCTAGTGGAAATGAAGCCAATTTCGATCAAAATGCGAGTCGTTTGGCACGTTTAGGAAGTGGAAGTGCGTGCCGTTCGTTCTTTGGACCGTATGCTTCTTGGGGACATTTAGCCGAAATCAACGGGACAAGTGATGAATTTGCTACGCCAGTTACCGCTATTCACGATAATTTTAAAACCATGCGTGATGCTATTCTGATTGTGGAAGATGCGCCTAAAAAAGTTTCGAGTAGCGTTGGACATGGCTTAATGGAAGGACATCCGTTTGCCGAAGCCCGATTTAAACAGGCGAATACGAACTGTTTAGAAATGTTTTCAACTTTACAAAGTGGAGATTTTGATAAGTTTATTTCGATAGTCGAACGAGAAGCTTTATCTTTGCATGCAATGATGATGACCTCCAATGATTATTATTTACTCATCAAACCGGGGACAGTAAAAGTGATAGAACAAGTTATGCAGTTTAGAAAAGATACACGATTACCGATTTGTTTTACGCTAGACGCTGGTCCTAACGTTCATTTACTGTATCCATCAACGATTGAAAAAGATGTTCAGATGCTCATTGAAGATATCAATTCTGAGTTGAAGGCTGTTATTTACGATCAAATTGGTACTGGAGGAACGATTCTAAGCTAAATGGAACAAATCAACTCGAAAATATTACTTTTTGGCGAATACGCTGTGCTACATCAAGGTATGGCATTGGTCATTCCGTGTGACAAATATCACGGTCATTTCGAGTTTTATAATGGCGCAAAAGGCAAGAAAGATGCCATGCAATCGAATGAGTTTCTGAAGAAATTCTGTGAGTTTGTAAAGAATCATTCCAACGAGCAATTTGTTTTAGAAGTACAACAATTTGAGCAGGAATTGGGAGAAGGATTATTTTTTCGAAGTAATATTCCTCAAGGATACGGATTGGGAAGTTCAGGTGCTATTGTGGCTGCGATTGTACTGCGATACTTGAAAAAAGCCAAAAACGTCAAAGACGAATTAAAATATCAGACACTTCATAAATTACAAGAATTAAAAGGTAATTTGGGGGAATTAGAGTCTCATTTTCATGGTGTTAGCTCTGGATTAGATCCGTTGAGCATCATTTTAAACGAACCTGTTTTATATAAAAATGCACAAGAAATTGTGACCGCTGAATTACCTAAAGCATTAGTGGACGGTAAAAATGTGGTGTTTTTGTTAGATACCAAATGTTCTAGAACGACTGCAGCATTGGTGACGCGTTTCAATGAAATGTACGAAGTGGAAGCTTTTAAAACCAAATTTGATAATTACGTAAAGCAAGGAAATAACCAAGCCATTGATAATTTTTTACAGAATAAGATTGATGATTTTTACGGTTCGTTGCATCAAATAAGCCAATTTCAATTGGACGAAATGAGTGAGTTTTTTCCTGCGGAATTGCGTAAAGAAGTGAAGTCTGGACTGGATAATGGCGATTACTTGTTAAAACTTTGTGGCGCTGGCGGTGGTGGTTTTATGTTAGGATTTACCCAAAACTGGGAAAAGACACAAGAAGCACTCAAAGATTACACGTTAGAACCCATTTATATTTATTGATAAAACAATATTGATTGGAAAAACTCAATACTATGCCAACATCCAATCTTCCTTTTATTGCTTTTCATCCGATATTTAAGCATCCGTTACCAGAAGGACATCGTTTCCCGATGATAAAATACGAATTGCTTCCGGAACAATTGCTGTTAGAAGGTGTTGTAACGGAAGACGATTTCTTTACCGCCGAAATTATCGACAAAAAATTCCTGACAGACATTCACGACGAAGATTATATGCGCCGTCTTTTCGATTTGTCTTTGGATAAAAAAGAAATAAGACGCATTGGTTTTCCACTTTCCGACCAATTAATCGAACGTGAATTACGCATCGCCGATGGAACAATTAGAGCGGCTTTAGTTGCCTTAGAGAACGGAATAGGTTTCAACATTGCGGGCGGAACGCATCACGCAGGATTTGATTGGGGCGAAGGTTTTTGTTTACTCAACGATCAAGCGATTGCAGCAGGCTATTTAGTTCGTCAGCAAGGATTCAAAAAAGTGTTAATAATCGATTTAGATGTTCACCAAGGAAACGGCACCGCTAATATTTTTCAAAACGACGACCGTGTTTTCACTTTCTCGATGCACGGACAAAATAACTTTCCGTTTGAGAAAGAAATCTCCGATTTAGATGTCGGCTTGGTCGATGGAATTCTCGGAAAAGACTATCTGACTATTTTGGAGGATAAATTGAGCACTTTATTTGAAACCGTTCAACCGGAATTTGTCTTTTACCAATCGGGTGTGGATGTACTGGAAAGCGATAAAATGGGGAAATTGAAACTTACCTTAGAAGATTGCCGACAACGTGATAGAATGGTATTCGATTATTGCAAACGATACGATTTACCTGTTCAAGTGAGTATGGGCGGTGGCTATTCCAAATCGTTAAGTGATATTGTGAATGCGCATTGCAATACGTTTAAAGAAGGGATTTCGGTGTTGGGGAGTTAGGGTTTTATCTAGTTTAAATTTAGTTCCGAGTGTATTTTTTAACCGCAAAGTTCGCAAAGGATATTTCATGAACACTTACCGTTTTTTCTTAGTCTTACTATTCATTTCACTGATATCAAAATCCATTTCACGCAAACCAATCCAAATAGAAAGTGCGTCTTTATCCATTTTCAAACTGTCATAATAAGGATAATTATCTACCTCTTTCATACTATTAAAAGAAAACTTTTGGGTACGTCTAGTTTTTAAATTCTCGACAACAAGCTCCACTTTTTGGTTATTTATCACTGTGTCAATATACAGGACATTGTTATTAATGCTATCCGCATATTGAATGTCTTTATTAATATAAACGTGCTTATCGAGCTGTTTCAGCGGAACAAATAAATATCTTCCAAAAGGAGCTGACCACCATGTAGTAATGCATACAAAATCACTATTTACCCAGCTAAGTTCGGGCGCTTTGAAGGGAATGCCTAATTCCTTCAAATCATAGTCTTGAGATTGACCCTTAAAATCAACTAAGATCGAGAAGTTTTCATTATTATAATTGGTGATATCAATTTTTAACGAGTCATTATTGATTTCGGTATAACGCCAAGTGCTATCATTAATAGAAGTAAAGTTTTCATCTAAACTAGAAATGACATCTTGTACTTGTTCCTTTACCTTTTTTTTCTGATAGGAGCAGCTATAGGCAATTGGGATAATAAGAAATAGGTAAATTAAGAGGTTTTTCATGGTGTATTTTGAATTGGATAAATATGTCACTTGATTTCTTTCAACTCTTTCTATTTCCGAAAGTACACTTTTATTTTAAAAAATGTAATTCCATAAGCTCGTAAATTGATATCGTCTTAAGAACGTATGGATATTTTTACATTTCTAATAATTTGTCATGTATTGGCGTTTTTAATTTTTAACTAATTAATGAAAAATACTGACTGCAAGAATAACGATTGTAATTCCTATTATCATAGCGAATTTGCCCATTAATTCTATTCGTTTTAATTTATCTTCTGAATGATTTTTTAAATTCTTTTTAGCTCCTTGATTGATTAACCAAATTAAAACGAGAAGTAGGACGAATAAAACCAATTTTAAAATCAAGAGTGGAAATGACATTATTGCTGACCAATAGGGAACAATGAGATAAATTCCAGAAACAAGTAACAGTATCGTCCCAATGGTTCCCATCTGACTTAAGCCGATGATTTTAAGTCGAAATTCCGCAGCTTCATTCTGTTCCAATTTCGATATTGTTTTGCCTAAAAATGCGTGTGCGAAACTTGTGCCTACTCCCATAGCTAAACCAAGGAAGTGAAGTATTAACATTGTATCTCTCATTCTTATTTATTATAGCTGTTAGATTTATTATTATTATTATTACATTACTGTCCCATTAAAGTTTAAAAAAGTTCTTTGAAGTATTTGAAGTTTA